>DATHVO010000227.1:0-5680 GCA_035461265.1 Longimicrobiales bacterium | reverse complement strand
TCTGCTGGCCGCCGGGCTTCTTCCCGCTCGACAGATCGATCTCCACGGCCAGGTCCGGGACGCCGCGAAACAGCCGCTCAGGATCGGTGCCCTCCGTCCGATCGCTCCGGATGAACGCGACGTCCGGACCGCGCATCCGCTCCGGGTCCCGGCGCAGGCCCAGGACGAAGCCGGTATCGCTCCAGATCCTGCCCCGTATCGCCGCGTCCTCGACGTACCGGCGCAGGCGGTATGCGACCTCGACGATGAGCTCGCCGTGGATCGGTGAGGCCGGCATCACGGGCACCGGCCAGCCATCCACGAACTCCCAGCCGATGGCTCCGTCCGTCGGTGGCAGGTCGAGTACGTCGTCCGCAGTGAGCATGGCGGGATTCGTGACCATGAGAGATTACCCCCGGGCAGCATCGCAATCTAGCCGGAATCGCGTGGACGGTTCAACACCGTCCTCACGGTGGCTGCGATTTCCGGGCGACTACATAGCCAGATGGGTCAGGGGCACCGGCGAAAAGAAGCCGCCGCGGCGGAGGGTCTCCCCGCCGCGGCGGCCGGACTGCCCTGCCTACCTGCGGTTCGGCTCCGAAATCCGTTCGACGACCTCGCCCGTCTTCGCGTCGTCGATCCCGTCCGTGGCGATGTCGGCCTGGGCGATGATACCGACGAGGCGGTCGCCCTCGCACACCGGCACCCGCCGGATCTGCTCGGACTTCATGGTCTTCATGACGGTGTCCACGTCGTCGTCCGGCGACACGCGGTAGATCTGGCCCTCCGTCATGTGGTCGCCGACGGTGCAGTCGGCAGAGTTTTCGCCGGCAACGTGGCGGATCGCGATGTCGCGGTCCGTGATGAGGCCAACGAGGCGCATGGAGTCCTGGTCCTCGACGACGGGGATGGCGCCGACGTCGGCGTCGCGCATGAGCGTGGCGGCCCGCTGGAGCGAGTCCTGCCGCGTCACGACTTCCAGCTCCGACGTCATGATGTCACGTGCCTTCATGTATTCCTCCTGTTCGGCGATGAGCGCGGGGTGGAGACGGAGCCGACAGGTGCAAGCGATGTGCCGGGGGGACGGAACTATAGCGGGAACGGGAGGGGGAGCGTTTACGGGAGCGGGAGCGGGGCAGCCTTCCCGCTCCCGTCGCCGTTTTCGTAAACGTTCCCGCTCCCGCCCCCCGCTCTGTCTCAGTACGCGGCGTGGCCCGTCAGGTCCTGGCCGAGGATGAGGCCGTGGACGTCGTGGGTGCCCTCGTAGGTGTAGACGGACTCGAGGTTGGCCATGTGGCGCATGGCGGAGTACTCCACGAGGATGCCGTTGGCGCCGAGCAGGCGCCGTGCCTCCCGCGCCACCTCCGTCGCCATGTCGCAGTTGGCCCGCTTGGCGAGGGAGACCTGCTGGGGGCGCATGGTGCCGGCGTCCTTGAGGCGGCCGAGCTGGACGCAGAGGAGCTGGCCCTGCGTGATCTTCGTGAGCATGTCCGCAAGCCTGACCTGCTGGATCTGCTTGGCGCCGATGACGGTGTCGAACATGACGCGCTCCTTCGCGTACTGGAGCGCCTCGTCGAAGCAGGCCATGGCCGCGCCCACGACGCCGAAGGAGATGCCGTACCGTGCCTGCGTCAGGCACATGAGGGGGCTCTTGATGCCGCCGGACTCCGGCAGCAGTGCCTCGGGCCCCACGCGCACATCCTCCAGCACCAGCTCGCTCGTATCGGAGGCCAGCAGTGACAGCTTGCCCTTCTGGTCCTTGGCCGTGAAGCCCGGCGCGTCGGTGGGCACGATGAAGCCGCGGATGGACTTCGTGTCGTCCATGGCGCCCGTCTTTGCCCAGATGATGGCGATGTCCGCCATGGACCCGTTGGTGATCCACATCTTGGCGCCGTTGATGACCCAGCCGTCCCCGTCCTTCTTCGCGGTGGTGATCATGCCGCCGGGGTTCGACCCGTAGTCCGGCTCCGTCAGGCCGAAGCAACCGATGACCTCGCCCCGGGCCATGGGCGGCAGGTACGTCTGCTTCTGCTCCTCGCTGCCGAAGGCGTGGATGGGGTACATGCAGAGGGCGCCCTGCACGGACGCGAAGGAGCGAATGCCCGAGTCACCCCGCTCCAGCTCCTGCATCATGAGGCCGTACGCGACGTTGTTCAGTCCGGCGCAGCCGTACTCCTCCGGCAGGTTGGCGCCGTAGACGCCCAGCTCAGCGAGCTGTGGTATGATCTCCTTCGGGAAGCGACGCCCGATGTACGCCTCCTCGATGATGGGCATGAGGTTGTCGTCGACCCACTCGCGGACGGTGTCCCGCACCATCCGCTCCTCCTCGCTCAGCAGCGTGTCGACGTCGAAGTAGTCGATTCCCTGAAATGTCGCCATGTCTCTGTTTCCGGTCGTGTGGGGGCGGTCTACCCGCCGTTCCGGTCGATGCGGCGCATCACCGCCTCGGCGTACTCCTCGGTCCGGGCCGTGCCGCCCACGTCCGGCGTCACGGTCCGCCTCTCCTCCAGCGTCTCCTTCACCGCCCGACGGATCCGGCGGGCCACGTCGTGCTGCTCCATGTGCTCCAGCATCATGCAGCCGGCCAGGACCATGGCCGTGGGGTTGGCGATGCCGCGGCCGGCGATGTCCGGCGCGGAGCCGTGGACCGGTTCGAAAATGGACGCGTCGTTGCCGATGTTGCCGCCGGGCGCCATGCCCAGCCCGCCCACCAGGCCCGCCATCTGGTCGCTCAGGATGTCGCCGAACATGTTCTCCATGACGAGCACGTCGAACTGGTAGGGGTTCAGGACGAGCTGCATGGCGGTGGCGTCGATGATGCGGTCGTCGAACTCCACGCGTCCCTCATACTCCGCCGCCAGCTCCCGGCCCACATCGAGGAACAGGCCCTGCGTGTACTTCAGGATGTTCGCCTTGTGGGCCAGGGTGACCTTCCTGCGGCCGTGGGAGACGGCATACTCGAAGGCGTAACGGACGATGCGCTCGGCGCCGTAGCGCGTGATGATCATCACGGACTCCGCCGCGGCGCGCGGGTCCTTGCCCACGCCGATGTAGTGCTCGACGCCGACATACAGCCCCTCGGTGTTCTCCCGGATGAGGATGAGGTCGATGTCCTCGTACCGGCCGCCCGACATGAGGGTCAGCGCGGGCCGCACGTTGGCGTAGAGATCGAACTCCTTGCGCAGGGCGACGTTGATGGAGCGGAAGCCCGTCCCCACCGGCGTCGTGAGCGGCCCCTTCAGGGCGATGCACGTTCGCCGGATGCTCTCCAGCGTCTCCTCGGGGATGGGCGTGTGGTAGGTCTCGATGGCCGCGACGCCGGCCAGGTGCTCCTCCCACTGGAGGTCCGCGCCCGCCGCCTCCAGGATCCGGACCGTCGCCTCGGTGATGGACGGGCCAATGCCGTCGCCCGGAATCAGTGTGACGTGCCTGCTCATCTCCGCTCCTCGTCGCCCTTCCCCGCCCGGCCGCTCAGCGCGGCGGCACGTAGTCCGGATTGTATTCGTACTCGGTGTGCTGCTCGCCGAACTGCACGAGGCGGTCCATCGTGGACGGGCGTGTCGTCCCCTCCTCCAGGGCCTGGCCAAGGACGTTCAGGGCCCGTCGCCAGCCGATCTCCGTCAACGCCTCCCGCACGAGCATTGCCCGGGCTACCTCCGTGGTCCCCTCCATGGTGATGGCCCGCACGCCGGCCAGACCCGGGTGGTCCTCGAAGAGGTCCCGCGTACCCGGCGAGAACAGGTAGATGTAGGGTCCGACCCGTGCCCAGAGGGGGCCGCCCCGGCGGAGCTGATCCGGCGGCTGCTGGACCACCATCTCCAGCACGTTGCCGCTGTAGCGGAACTCGGCCCGGAGTCCGTGCCCGGCGTACGTGCTCCGGACGGTCTCCACGTCGGGCAGGCTGAGGTCCGCCGGCTGGGGCATGATCCGGTCGCACGCGCCCAGCCACAGGCCGAGTGCCAGCGCAGCCAGCGCGCGGGCGCATCGGGACCAACCGCGTGCCGTCGTCATCATTGCGGCACCAGCCGGGCGAGGGCCTGGGCCGCGGAGGCGACGGTGGTCGGATCGTCGAGGGCGCCGGGCGTCCCCGCGACGACCCCCTGCCACAGGACCTGGCCGCCCATGGTGTCGATGATGGCCGCCGCCAGGTGGACGCGGCCGCCGCCTTCACGCTCGGGAATCCAGACCGCGCCGATGGGGAGGAACGCGGCGCGTGCGTCCATCAGGGCTGCCACCCGGCGGAGCTCCGTGTACAGCGGATCGCCGATGTACTGCAGGCGGGCCCGCTGGAAGTCGCGCACCGTGAGCTCGCGGACGCGCACATCGATGGCCGGAGATCCACGTACCGACCGCTCCACCGCGTCCGTCATCACCCAGCGCACGCGCGGCCCCGCCTGCGGCAGCCAGTACGCCAGCTCCGCCTCGAGGGCCGCCCGGGCGGGCTCCGGCAGAGGCACCGGCGTACCCGCAGGGTCCGCCGTCGGGGGCATGGTGACCAGGGGCATGGCCGACTGCACCGGCAGCATCATGACCGTGCGCCCGCCGATGTCCGGAAACGCCTGCTGGCGCACGTCCGCCGACGGCGGCGGCGCCATGGACTTCGCACACCCACTCAGCACGAGCACCGCCACGATTCCCGCCGTGACCGCCGCCGTCACCCGCTCACCCACCTCGCTACATGTCCCCATCACTGCCTTTCTCGCCCGTTCCCGTTCCCGCTCCCGTTCCCGTAAACGCTCCCGTTCCCGTTCCCGTAAACGCTCCCGTTCCCGTTCCCGCGTCAGAGCATGTGCCCGCCGTCCACCGGGATGACCGCCCCCGTGATGTGGCGGGCGCGCTCGGAGCACAGGAACACCACCACGTTCGCCACATCGTGGGGGTCGCCCAGCCGTCCCAGCACCGTGCGTTCGCGGGCCCGGTCCAGGACCTCGGGGGACACGCCGTCCGTGAGGCGGGTCGTCCGGATGTAGCCGGGCGCCACGGCATTCACGTTGATGTTGGACGGTCCCAGCTCCACCGCCGCCGAGCGGGTGAGGCCGATGAGGCCCGCCTTGGACGCCGCGTAGTTTGCGAGCCCGAACTCGCTCCGCAGGCCGTGCACGGACGTGATGTTGATGATCTTGCCATGCTGCTGCGCTCGCAGGATCGGCGCCACCGCCCGGATCATGTTGAAGGCGCCGGTGAGGTTCGTCTCGACGACATCCTTCCACTCCTCGTTCTCCATGCGCCAGAGGGCCCGGTCCCGGGCGATGCCGGCGTTGTTCACGAGGATGTGCAGGCCGGAAAGGGCCTGGTCCGCCTCGGCCACGAACGCGTTGACGGCCTCGGCGTCCCGCACGTCGCACGGCCGGCACACCACCGTCACCATTCGGCGGAGCTCCGTCGCGGTCCGCTCGGCGTCGGCAGCGGTGCGGCCGTCCCCGTTGTCCAGGTAGTTGAAGGCGATGTGAACGCCGTGCCTGGCAAGCTCGAGGGCGATGGCCCTGCCGATGCCGGTAGCCCCGCCTGTCACGATGGCGCCGGTCCCCCGCAGTTCGTCGTAGAGGCGCTCCGGCTGCGGCTGCGTCTCCTCGACCACCTCGGCCAGCAGCTGCTCGACGGCGTCGTCGGCCACCTGCGGACCGGGCGTCTCACCGTACTCCTCTGGCGAGTTCCGGCGGCGTGCGTCCAAGGGGTTGTCCTCCGGCAGCGTCTCCAGTGG
>DATHVO010000226.1:0-19095 GCA_035461265.1 Longimicrobiales bacterium | reverse complement strand
TCCGTCGCCGCGAGTACGACGGCGACATCGGCCCGGGCCCCGTTCGTGACCCAGCGCTTGCAGCCATGCAGGCGCCACGCTCCCGTCACCCGTTCCGCCCGGGTCGCGTCCCGGGCACTGTCCGGGCCGTCCGGGTCGGAGAAGGCCAGGCACGCGGTCTTCACACCGGCCGCGAGGTCGGGCAACCAGGCGGCGCGCAGGTCATCGGAGCCGCGACGGGCGATGAGGTCTGCGGCGATGGTGCTCTGTGCGACGAGCAGTGCGACGCCCGGCTCGCCCCAGGCGAGTTCCTCGACGGCGGCTGCGTAGGCGGTGGCGTCGAAGCCCATTCCGCCATGGGCCTCCGGTACGAGCATCCCCAGGAAGCCCAGCTCGGCCAGCCTCGGCACGACGGCATCGTCGAGCGCGCCGGCGGCGTCCCAGCGTTCGACATCCGGCCGCAGCGCGCTGGCGGCAAAGTCACGGGCGAGTGCCCGGATCTCCCCGATCTCTGCAGGCCCGGTCATGCGGCGTCGTACGTGTGGAAGCCGCGGCCGGACTTCCGTCCGAGCCAGCCGGCGGCCACGTACTTCTTCAGCAGCGGGCACGGCCGGTACTTGTCGTCACCCAGGTCCCGCTGCAGCACTTCCATGATGGAAAGGCACGTGTCCAGGCCGATGAGGTCCGCGAGTGCCAGCGGTCCCATGGGGTGGTTCATCCCCAGCTTCATCACGGTATCGATGGATTCCGGCTCCGCCACGCCCTCCATCAGGCAGAATACGGCCTCGTTGATCATGGGCATGAGGACGCGGTTGGACACGAAACCCGCAAAGTCGTTCACCTCCACCGGCGTCTTGCCCAGGCCCCGGGCCAGCTCCATCACGGCGCCGGTGGTCGCGTCGGATGTCTGGAGCCCGCGGATCACCTCCACCAGCTTCATCACGGGCACCGGGTTCATGAAGTGCATCCCGATGAACCGCTCCGGCGCCCTCACGTCCGAGGCCAGGTCGGTGATGGAGATGGACGACGTGTTCGACGCGAGGATGGCGTCCCCGGCTGCGGCGTCGAGTCCCCGCAGGATACTCCGCTTCAGTTCCCTGTTCTCCGGCACTGCCTCCACGATGAGGCCGGCACCGGCCGCCGCGTCCAGCTCCGTGGCGGTCTGCAGACGCGCGAGCGTGTCATCCCGCTCCGTTTCCGAGACGGTACCCTTGCGGACCTGCCGTTCCAGGTTGCCCGTGATGGTGGCCCGCGCCTTCTCGAGCTGCGCGGCCGCCACGTCGATGAGCACCACGTCATGCGCATGTTGCGCGAAGACGTGGGCAATGCCGTTCCCCATGGTCCCGGCACCGACGACTGCGATGCGAATCCGGTCCGTCATGCGTAGCCTCTTTCCCTGTCCAGCACGAGGGCGCCGGCCCCCGCAATGCGCGGGTCCGGGCCGAGCCTGCGCCACCGCAGGACGGCCAGCAGCGCGCAGGCGAATCCGATGGTCCCTACCAGGCCGCCCTCGGGACCGAACATACCACCCGACCACCATTCCGGCCCACCCACGACGGCGTCGTAGAGTGGTGTGTCGAAATCCTGTATGCCGCTCACCGGGAGGTCGAAGAGAGTGGCCATCGTCCAGTTCCAGCCCAGGTGGAGGGCAGTGGCGAACCACAGGCTGAGGGTGCGGAGATAGGCCACGGCCAGGAGCACGCCGGCGAGGAAGATGTTCAGCAGGGCGAATACGCCGACCTCCGGATTGGCGCCGTGGGCCAGGGCGAAGAGCGCCGAGCTCGTGACGATGGCTGCAGCAGGGCCCGCCGCCCTCGCCAGGACCTGGAACGCGTATCCCCTGAACAGCGCCTCCTCGGCCAGCGCCGCGATGGCGAAGAGGGTGGCCTGGCCGGAAACGACTCCCAGCCACGCAACCGCGGTGCCCGGCGCAGTCGCATAGCGGAGGCTGCCGGTCAGGAGCAACGCCGCCGCCGCGACGGCCAGCGCTCCGCCTCCGATGACGACGCCCATGACCGTATGCCGCAGCGTCTCCCGCGAGAGGCCGATGCCGAGGGCGGAAGGCGACCTGCCGTCGAGTCCGCGGATCAGGAGCGCCCCGGCGGCCAGAGCCGCCGCGGCCAGGACGGCAGTGCCCGCCAGCGTTGCAGCCTCGCCGGCGGGCACGGGAAGGAGGGACCAGAGGGCCCCGAAGAGAACGGCCAGGACGACGAGCACCGCGACGAACGCCAGCATCCTGGCGAGCGCCCCCGGCCAGCCACCCGGCCGGAATGCCGTTTCCGGCCGGAGCATCGTCGGGTGGCCTAGAGAAGGCCGAGGGTACGGCGCCGGAGCCACCCGGCGAGGACGACCGCCACGACGATCTTGGCAGCGTCGCCCGCCAGGAAGGGCGCCACGCCGAAGCGGTACGCCGCGCCTGGGTCACCCGTGAGGGCCGCGAGTTGGGCCCAGCCACCCGCGTATACCGTGGCAGTCGCCAGCACACAGGCTGCACCGAGGACGAGTACCCGGCCCGGGCCGCCGTTGCGGACGGCCCCTGCGACGAAGCCCGCCACCGCCGCCGCCACCGGGAAGGCGAGGAGGTAGCCGCCCGTGGGACCGAACAGGTATGCGATGCCCATCCCTCCGGCGAACGCCGGGAGGCCGGCTGCGCCCGCCGCCAGGTACGCCGTCTGCGACGCGGCACCCAGCCGCGGACCCAGGAGCAGGCCGGAGAGGAGCACGACGAGGGTCTGCATGGACACGGGCACGGGCATCCCCGGCAGCCACACGGACAGGCGGGCTCCGGCAGCCGTGAGGACGGCGAAGACGGCCACTGCGAGGATGCGCCGTGCCGGAATCGTCGTGAGAACTTCGGCCGCCGCGATTCGGCGGACCTGCGCGATCACCTGACTCATGTTCAGACCCTTTCGACGGAAAGCGCGACGGCGTCGCCGCCGCCCAGACACAGAGTTGCGAGGCCCGTCCCGGCACCACGTTGCCGCATGGCGTTGAGCAGCGTCACGAGAATTCGGGCACCCGAGGCACCGATGGGGTGGCCCAGTGCGACGGCGCCGCCGTGCACGTTGACCCGGTCCCAGTCCCAATCCAGCTCACGGCCGTCCGCCAGCGCCTGCACGGCAAAGGCCTCGTTCGCCTCGATCAGGTCATAGTCGCCGATGCTGCGACCCTCCTTCTCCATGACGCGCCTGACCGCCAGCACCGGGGCGAAGAAGAGCTCCCGGGGCGT
This sequence comes from Longimicrobiales bacterium, assembly GCA_035461265.1. Lineage (GTDB taxonomy): Bacteria > Gemmatimonadota > Gemmatimonadetes > Longimicrobiales > RSA9 > SH-MAG3. The sequence goes on along the minus strand of DATHVO010000226.1, from coordinate 15,887 downwards.
CACGGCGCCCGTCGCATACGCCGATATGCGGGCCTCGATGGCGAGGCCGTGGGCGCGGGCATACGCCTCGCTCGTGACCACCAGCGCCGCGGCACCGTCATTCAGGCCCGGCGCATTGCCGGCCGTAACCACCGCGCTGGGCGCGTCCGCCGGCTTGTACTGCCCGAAGGCCGGCTTCAATGAGGCGAGGGACTCCGCTGTCGTGTCCCGGCGCGGCGGCTCGTCGGCCTCGATGACCGTGGCCCCCTTGCGGCCGGCGATCTCGACCGGCACGATCTCGTCACGGAAGGCGCCGGCATCCGCCGCTTCCACAGCTTTCCTGTGCGAGTGGAAGGAGAACTCGTCCGCATCCTCTCTGGTGATGCCGGCCTTGAAGGCGGTGTATTCGGCGTGGCCGCCCATGTGGCACGATTCGAAGGCACACCAGAGGCCGTCGTGAATGACGCCGTCCACCAGCTCCTGGCTCCCGAACTTCACGCCATTCCTGTAGCCGAACACGTAGTACGGCGCGTTCGACATGGATTCCATCCCCCCGGCGAGCATCACGTCGGCATCCGCGGCCCGGATGGCCTGGGCCGCCAGCATGACCGCCTGGAGTCCCGAACCGCAGACCCGGTTTATGGTCATGGCGCCGACGCTCTCCGGCACACCGCCGCGGACCGCCGCCTGCCGGGCCGGCGCCTGCCCGACCCCGCCGGCGACCACGTTGCCCATGATGACATCGCTGATGTCGCCTGCGTCGATCCCCGCACGCTGTACGGCGGCGCGAATGGCTATTGCGCCCAGATCGGGCGCGCGAAGCGGACTCAGTCCGCCCATGAACCTGCCGATTGGGGTCCGCGCGCCACTGACGATCACGGCGGTACGGCGCGGGTCCGTCATGGTTACACCTCGAGTTGCGGACTGGACCTGCCGGCGATCCCGCCGGGTGGCGGGCCGCCTTCCTCGGCCGGAATTATACCGGGCCGTCTGCGGCGAGTCCAGCCGCGGCGGCGCGCGCCCGGAACGCCGGCGGACGGTCCCGCGGGCGGCCGCAATCAGCTTCCGATGAGAGTCGGCCGTGGGTCGGAAGGGTCGAGACGGCCCCAGGCCACGCCGGGGTCGTGCTCGAAGATCAGGAGCCAGTCGTCCGCACGGGCGCGGTGGAGGAGATGCCGCTTCGTCTCCAGCGTGACGAGCGGCTCCACGTCGTAGCCCATGATCCAGGGCAGCGGCAGGTGCGCGGAGGTGGGGATGACGTCGGCGAGGAAGCACGCGGTTTCGCCGGCGGATGTTATGAGCACCGACTGGTGGTGCGGGGTGTGGCCTGGCGTGGGGATGACGCGTACGCCCGGCACGACTTCGGTCTCCCCATCGAGGAGGTCGAACCGGCCCTCCGCCACGAGCGGGTCGAAGTTGTCAGGCAGGTAGCTGGCCTGGATTCGCTCGTTCCGCACGTGTGCCCACTCCATCTCGCCCGCCTGGACCAGGTACCGCGCCCGGGGGAAGGCCGCCTCGATCGCACCGTCCGGCCCGCGCAGTGTATTGCCGCCGGCATGATCGAAATGGAGGTGCGTGTTGATGACGATGTCCACGTCCGCGGGTGAGAATCCCGCCACGGCCAGGGCATCCTCCAGGCGTCCGGGGTTGCCGGACCCGGGCGCCGGGGCAGTGTCCAGGCCGTAGATTTCGATGAACTTGTCCGATTCCTTGCTGCCGGCCCCGTTGTCGATGAGAACGAGTGCGTCCGGCGTCTCGACGAGCAGGCAGCGCATTGCGAGGGGAATCCGGTTCCGGTCGTCCGCGGGGATGCGTCGCTCCCACAGCGGCTTCGGCACCACACCGAACATCGCGCCGCCATCCAGCCGCTGCGTGCCCGCGTCCAGGGCATGAATGCGGAGGCCGCCCACGGTCCGCGTCAGCACCAGCGAGCGGTCCGGCACGCTATGCCCCGTCCATGGAATGCGGGTTTGCACGGCGCTTCCGTCGCGGCGCCCGCTGCCCCAGCAGCGCGCCCAGCTCTCCCCACCGCGTGATGTCGCGCGCCTCCAGCCGGTCCAGCAGGCGGCGGAGAACTTCGGCCGTCGCGACGGCGTCGCCGTGGGCGCGGTGCCGCGCTTCGATGGCGATGTCGAAGAAACAGGTAAGCGAGTCGAGCGACCGGCTCCGCACTTCAGGGACGACCTTGCGGGCCAGGTGTACCGTGCACAGCCGGGACCCGGTGAGCGGGACGCCTGCGCGGCCGAATTCCCCACCGACGAAGCGCCAGTCGAACGCCGCATTGTGGGCCACGAACACCGCGCCCCGCATGCTGCGGGCGACAGCCGGCGCGACGTCGGCGAAGCGCGGCGCCCCGCTGACCATCTCCCACGTGATGCTCGTGAGTCGCGTGATGAAGGAAGGAATGTGGCGTTCGGGATTCACGAGCGTGCGGTACTCATCCATGACCGCGCCGTCCCCGCGAATGCGCAGGACTGCGATTTCCGTGATGCGGTGGCCGCGCTCGAACGCGCCCCCCGTCGTCTCGACGTCCACGACGGCAAACTCCAGCGACCGCAACGGCGCGTCGGCGCATACATCGCCACCGCAGTCCACCGGCCCGGCCTCGCCTCGATCCGGCAACGCGCGCACGCCGGCCTTCAGCGAGATTCGGATGCCCATGCGCGACCGATCGGACGCGTCGGCTACCAGCCCGGCCGGCAGCAGCGCCCCCGGGTCCACCGGACCTACCACGCCTCCGCCCTACGCACCGGCAGCGTCATGCAGCGACCACCCCCGCCACCCCGCACCAGCTCGCCCCCCTCGAACACCAGGGCCGCCCGCTCGTCCTCGCCGATCTCCGCGTCGCCGGTCAGGAAGTCGATCCCCTTCACTATGCGATAACCGGCTTCCCGCTCCAGCTCCGCGTACGTCGCCTCGTTGCGGGAATACCCCAGGATCAGACCCGGCCGGATCGCCACGAAATTGCAGCCGCTCGACCATTGCTCGCGTTCCTGCACTGTGCGCCGGGCGCCCCCGCAGAACACCGGCTCCAGTGGCATGTCGAGGTTGCGCAGCGCCGCGAACATGTTCGGCATCTCCCGCATTCCCTTCTTCCCCGCGCGGTAGTGCAGCACCGGCACGCGCGTCGGACCCACGAAGTTGGGCGGGAAGATGACGCAGTGTTCATGGTCGATCATCGTGAAGATCATATCGAGGTGGATCATCGCCCGGTCCGTGGGCAGGACAAGGACGAGGATGTCCCGTATCCCCTGCTGCCTGACGATCTGCTCGGCCAGGACGTCGAAGGCGCCGGGACTCGACCGCTCCGACATGCCCATCACCACGAGGTCGTGCCGCAACACGTGGACGTCGCCTCCCTCCACGGTGTAGCCGGCCCGGCGTTCCTCGCTGCCGTCATAGATGAGCCCGCCGTTGCGCAGCTCGGGATGGTACTGGAAGAGAGTCTTCATGAGGATCTCCTCCGTCCACCGCACGTTGTAGCGCATGGCCCCGATGATCACGCCGTCACCCACCACCATGCCCGCGTCGCGGGTGAAGAACAGGTTCGGCAGCGGCGGCAGCTCGTAACTCTCCACGTTCAGCAGGTCCTGGAGCGCACCGCCCTCCACCGCCTTCCCCTCGATGAAGAGGGAGACCAGGTCCTCGGAGGGGATGTCCATCAGGTGGTGGGCCAGGGGCTCCGACCGCGCGACATCCATCACGCGCTCGATGAGGAACGGCCGTACTTCCGGCTGCTCGAACACCTCCGCCAGCAGGTCTCGGACCTCGTATACCTCGGCGAAGCGCGACAGGAGCGCCTTGAAGCGATGGTGCTCCCGGCGAGCCTGATCGAGGTCGATGATGTCGTCGTAGAGGAAGTCCTCACGGTTCGTCGGCGTGACCGCCGTGAGCTCGGGACCCGGCGTGTGGCAGATCACTGCCTCCAGCGCGCCGATCTCCGATGTCACCCGCACCTTGCTGCCCGTCATGTCAAATCATCCCCGTGACGCGGCCGGGCGCGACCGGACCGTCCGCGCGCCGCGCGCCTCATTCGCCAGGGCGTAGGAGAGACTCTCCAGCTCCAGCGCCATGTTCACCGTCCGGACCGTCACGTCCGGCGGGACGTCGAGCGGCGTGGGCGCGAAATTGAGTATCGCCCGGATTCCCCCGGCGACCACCCTGTCCACCACTTCCTGCGCCGACCCGGCGGGCACCGCAACGATCACGATCTCGATGCCCGTACCACGCAGCCCGTCCAGCTCGGCCGACGTCTGCACCACCACACCGTTCCAGACCGTGCCCACCTTCGCCGGGTCGGAATCGTAAACCGCCTCGATGTCGAACCCCTGGAGCGCGAGATCGCGATGCTCGAAGAGGGCGGCTCCGATCTTCCCGGCGCCCACCAGTCCGACCCGCCAGCGCCGCTCCAGTCCCAGTATCCGCCGCAGCTCCACGAGCAGGTCCGTCACCACATACCCGCGGCCGCGCGTGCCGAACGCACCAAAGAACGACAGGTCCTTGCGGACCTGCGCGGCCGTTGTCTGGCAGCGGGCGGCGAGTTCCTCGCTCGAGAACGTCTCCACGCCCGCGGCAGCCAGCTCCGCCAGGCGACGCAGGTAGAGGGACAGCCGGGCCACCGTGGACCCGGAGACTTTTCTCATGCTCGATACTTCCTGTTCGGCGCTTTCACACCCGGCGGGACGCGAACGGGCGGACACCGGAACCTACGGTCTCTGTTCGGCGTCGTCAAACGGGACGTGGGGCAGGATGACGGATACGCGGGTGCCGTCCGCGACGCGTTCCATGACGACGCGGCCGCCGACGGCGCGGGCGGTCCTGCGGGCGAGGCTGACGCGCAGTCCGGCCCCGGTCAGGGGGGCCTCTGCGTGGTCGGGCTCATCGCCGACGGGATCGAGGTGCGTCCCGTGGATGGTGATGGCCGGCGCTGGCGTCGCCGTCGTACCGAGACGGAGCGTCGCCCCCGGGCTGGTCCTGATGGCTGCGCCTAGAACGATGCGGACGGTGCGGACGGCAGCGTTGCGGCGGGTTCGGAGCTCGGTGTCGCCGTCCTCGAAATGGAGGGTAACGCCGCGGGCCTCCGCGTCGCTGAGAAGAGGGCGTACCGCTTCGACGATGAGCTCGCGCCCCGTCACGTCGGCGGCGAATTCCCCGGCGGTCAGCCCGGCCGTGGCCGGATCCTCGAGCGCTTCGACGATGCCGAGGAGCTGGTCCGCCGCGTGGCCGATGCGGCGGACGGCGAGGCCGGCCCGGTCATCAAGCGGGCCGAAGGTTCCATCGGCGAGCAGCTCGGTGTATCCGAGGATCGCCGCGACGGACGAGCGCAGCTCATGGGCGAGGACGGCGCGCCACTCGGCGCTCCCCTCGAGGCGCGGCGGCGACCCGTCGTCGGGTCGCGCACGACGCAGGCCGTCGAGCTCCCCCTGCAGGTACATCCGTTCCCTGGAGCCCGTGCGCAGGCGGCCGGCCAGGACGGCGCTCACGGCGACCATTGCACCCGCCACGAGCCCGGCGACGAGGTTCATGTCGGCGCCTCGTGCACCACCTGTGGCAGGCCCAGACGGCGGAGCGCCCTGCTGAGGCGGATGAACCGCTCCGGCTCGAGCTGCTCGGGTCGCTGGTCCATGGCGATGCCGGTGACGTCGGCGACCCGGGCGACGGCACCTGCATCCAGGCGGTAACCCGGCGCCTCCCGCAGCGTCTTCTGAAGTTGCTTCCTGCGCCATGAGAACGTGGCGCGCGTAAGCTCCCTCAGGTCCGCCTCCTCGGCGACGGAGAGGGGCGGCGGATCGATGGGATCGATCCGGATCACCGTGGAATCGACGCGCGGCACGGGCCGGAAGGACTGGCGGCCGACATGGAAGAGGCGGACCACATCGGCCACGGCCCGCACGCCGACGGAGAGAGCGCCGTACTCGCCGGAGCCGGCTGGGGCGAGGATGCGCTCGGCGACTTCCCGCTGGATCATGAGCACGACCCGGCGGGGGCGGCTGCCCTGCTGTAGAAGCCTGAAGATGATGGGCGTCGTGATGTTGTAGGGGATGTTGCCGACGACCCTGAGACGGGCGGGGTCGTCAATGATGTCGCCGAGATCGATGGCGAGGACATCCGCGTGCAGGATCGTGACGTTGCGCCGGTCGCGGAACTCGCGGGCGAGATCCGCCGCGAGGTCGTCATCCAGCTCCACGAGGACGAGGTGCTCGACGGAGTCGACGAGGTGACGGGTGAGGGCGCCGCGGCCCGGACCGATCTCCAGAATCGTGTCCCCCGGCTCGGGCTCAAGGGCGGCCACGATGCGACGCTGCTGATTGGGGTCAATGAGAAAATTCTGGCCGAGGGACTTCTTGGCGGGACGGTGCGCACTCATCCCCGCACGAGGAGGGCGGTCCGGTCGTCGGGCGGGATGTCGATGACGGTCTCGCCGGTCGCGGCAAAGATGTGGTCGAGGATCTGATCGAGCGGAAGGTCTCTCATCGCGGCCACATCCGCGATGAGACTCGCCTCGCCGGGACCGGCGCCGTGGTCCGGGTACACATCGGTCAGGCCGTCGGTGAACAGGCAGACGAGGTTGCCGCCACCCCCCCACGTGACGATGTCCTCCCCGTACGCGTCCATCGGGGCGATACCCAGGGGCGGCGCCGTGGCACCCAGGCGCCGGCTCCGGCCGTTCCTGCCCACGTGGAATGCGTGGGGATGCCCCGCGTTGGCGTAGACGAGGTGGCCCGCGTTCGGGTCGAGCACGCCGTAGAACAGCGTCAGATACATCTCCGTGGATTCCAACTCCTTGATCAGCGCGCGATGCACTCGTCGAAGGACCTCCGCCGGCGGTCCCGATTCCTGGGCGTAGATGGCCACGGCACTCATCGTGAGGGCCATGATGAGCGCCGCCGAGAAGCCGTGGCTCGACACGTCGCCGATCATGATGCCGAACCGGTCACCGGGCAGGCGGAACAGGTGATAGAAGTCGCCGCCGACTGAGTCGGCGGGCAGACAGCGGGCGGCAACCTGGGGCGGCTCCTCGAACCCCGCCGGGTCAGGCAGCAGCTTGAGCTGGAGGTCGTGTGCGAGTTCCAGCTCGCGCATGAGGCGTTCCTGGCGAAGGCTGTCACGCACGAGGCGCTGTGTTTCAAGCGCCGCGCCCACCTGGCTCGCGATGGCGGACAGCATGCGCGCGTCACCGGCACTGAAGCGCATGTTCGTACGCCGGCCGACGAGCGTGATGACGCCCACCGTCCGCGTCCCGCCGTCGGGCGGCGTGTAGTTGATGGGCACCGACAGGAATGCCTCCCTCTCCATCGGTCGCGGCTCCAGGCGGGGCAGCATTGGAAGCAGGGCGCCGCGCTCGAGGTTCAGCGGCTGGCGTTCGCGAAACACCCATGCCGTCGCGGAGGCGCGGTCGTTCACCTGGATGGGCTCGCGCAGCTCGGCCTCTCCCACTTCGGCGGCAATGTGGAGTCGATCGTCGTCGGGATCGTATACCCAGAGCGAGGCGCGGCGAGCGCCGAGGACGTCCGCCACTTCGTCCAGGATGCGGGCCGCGGCGTCCGGCACGGACAGGACGGATGCCAGCGTCTCGCTGATGAAGTAGAGCAGGTTGATTTCCTCGTAGCGCTCCGTCAGCTCCCGCGCGGCCGAGCGAGCTTCCCGCTCGTGGTGCAGCATGTGCGCGAGCGTCTGCGCCAGGAAGGCCTGGTGTACCGAAGACCCGTTCCGGCCGCCCTGTATCTCCAGGCACAGCGGAGGCGCGCCACGCAGGGGGACCTCATGCCGCGCGGAAGGCGACCACGGCCGGTCGCCGCCGCCTTCGGGATAGAGACAGATGCGATCGCCGTCCTCGTCGAGCCAGAGGCGCAGCTCCGCCTCGGGGTCGTCCCGCCGGAACGAATCCAGGAGCGCGACGACCGCCGCGGGCAACGGCGAGAGCTCGGGGCCGGCCGCGGCCTTCATGAGGACCGCACCGCCTTCCGCACGGAGCCGTCGGACCCGAGCAGGATCATGGTGATGGAGTTGCCCTGGTCGTTGAACTCGACCCGGTCCATGAGCTTCCGGATGAGGAAGATGCCGCGCCCGCCCGTCCGGTCACGGTTGTCCGGAAGCGTCGGGTCGAGCACGGTGCCGGGATCGAAGCCGCGGCCTTCGTCCGTCACGCGGACGGTGATCTCGTTGGGAGTGAGGTGGGCCTCGATGCGCACCCGCTTGTGCGGGTCCCGGCAGTTGCCATACAGCATGGCGTTCGCCAGGGCCTCGGTCAGGCCTACCCGGAAGTTCAGGCGGAGGCGATCGCAGTCGAACCCGACTTCCCGCCCCTTGTCCATCAGGTAATCGACCGAGCGCTCGATGGCCTTCAGGTCATTGGGCAGTTCCAGGACGTAGTCGAGCTGCATCCCCGAATGATAAGGGTCGGTCCCCCGCTCTGGAAGCACCGCGCCCCGGCGCGCGGGGTCAGAAGGACGCGAGCGCTTCCTGGCGGTCGGACGCGATGTGGAACAGCGTATCGAGCTTCGTCAGCTCGAACAGCGTCCGCAGATCCTCGTTCAGATTCGCCAGGCGGAGCTCCCCGCCCTGTTCGCGGATCTTCTTCGACAGGCTCACGAGGACGCCGAGACCCGAGGAGTCGATGTAGCCCGTACTCGAGAAGTCGATAAGGAACTTGCGCGCCCCACCCTCCAGCTCCTCCAGCACTTTCTGCTTGAGTTCCTGCCGGTTGCCCACGATCAGCTGACCCTCGACGTCGATGATCGTGATATCGTCCTGCTTCTTCACATCGAAGCTCATCGCTCCTCCAGTGGTGTTCGGTTGGCACGCCCGCTGTGGCAAGTTCGGTGCCGGTCCCCCTAGTCCTGCAGCGCCGTGATGCAGGCCACGTCCACGATGTCGTTCGGGCTCGCCCCGCGGGACAGGTCGTTGCAGGGGCGGGCCAGGCCCTGCAGGATCGGCCCCACGGCGTCGGCGTGCGCCAGTCGCTGGACGAGCTTGTAGCTGATGTTGCCCGCGTCCAGATCGGGAAAGACGAGGACATTGGCGCGGCCGCCCAGCGGCGAGTCGGGTGCCTTCCGCGCGGCGATGTCGGTGAGGACGGCGGCGTCGAGCTGGAGCTCACCATCGGCGGCGACGTCGGGGAGGGACTGACGGAAGAGGTCCAGCGCCTCCCTGACCTTCTGCACGCTGGGCCCGTCGGCGCTGCCTCGCGTGGAGTAGGACAGGAATGCGACCCGGGGCTCGTCGCCGACGATCTGGCGTCGCTGGACGGCGGCGGCCACAGCGATGTCCGCGAGCTGGCGGGCATCGGGATCCGTGACCACGGCGGAGTCGGTGAAGGTCAGGACTTCCGGCGCGTCGGTGCCTCGGAACGCGGGCACGACCATGTAGAATGAGGATGAGACGGTGCGGATGCCGGGAGCCGTCCCCACCAGCCAGAGGGCGGCCCTGAGGACGTCGCCCGTGGTCCGGGATGCGCCGGCGACGGAACCGTGCACCTCCCCGCTCCGGACGAGGGCGGCGCCGAAGACGAGGGGGTCGCGCATCCGTTCGCGCGCGTCCTCCGCCGTCCATCCCTTGGCCGAACGGAGTGCGTGGAGCTCGTCGGCGAAGGCGTCGAAGCGGGAGTCCGCCTCGTGGGCGATCACTTCGATACCGTCCGGCTCGCCACCGAAGGCGCTGATCCGCGACCGGACTGCAGCGGGATTGCCGATGACCACGGGGCGGACGAGACCGGCGACCTGGAGGCGTGCCACGGCATCCAGGGTCCTCTCGTCATCGCCCTCCGGGAACACGATGGTGCGCTGCCGCTCGCGGGCTCGCGCCTGGAACTCATCACGGAAGGGAATCACGGTCGTTCTCCGAGTTTATCGCGCAGCGCCGCCAGTACATGGGGCGTGACGAATTCGCTGATGTCGCCGCCGAGGGAGGCAATCTCCCGGACCAGCGACGCGGACAGGTAGGAGTAGTGTTCGTCGGGTGCCAGGAAAACCGTCTCGATGTTCGGCCACAGGTGCCGGTTCATCAGGGCCATCTGGAACTCGTATTCGAAGTCGGAGACGGCCCTCAGGCCGCGGATGATGATGCGGACGCCGTGGTCACGGGCGAAACCGACCAGCAGGCCGGAGAAGTCGACGACGTCGACCCGCGGCTCATCCGCGAAAACGCTGCGGATGAGGGCGACGCGCTCCGGGATGTCGAACAGGCCGCTCTTCGGCTGGGTGCGGCGGTGGGCCACGGCGACCAGGACGCGGTCGCAGAAGAGGAGGGCACGGCGGACGATGTCCTCGTGACCGCGGGTGATGGGGTCGAAGGAACCGGGATAGACCGCAATTCGGTCGCTCATGGCGTCGCCGTGATGAAGGTGAGGGCGGTCTCGCCGTAGCGGCGCGTCCGGGCACCGGGCCCGGCGGGCAGGTCGGTCCGCGCGCTGTGTTCGATGCACAGGATGCGGGCGAACGGCACCCGCTCGAAAGCCGCGACCAGGCGATCCGCCGCGCCGCCTTCGTAGGGCGGGTCCGCCAGGGCGAGATCGAAGGCGGCCTCCGCCAGCCCATCAACGTACCGGAGGGCATCGGCCTTCACGACGGTGGTCAGGGCGCCCGCCTCGAGCGTGTGGATGTTCGCCTCGAGGGCCCGGAGGGGTGCGCCTCCCGTCTCGACAAAGGTCACGTGGGCCGCCCCGCGGGACAGCGCCTCGAGACCCAGGGCGCCGGAGCCGGCGAAGAGGTCCAGGACGGTGGCGCCGGGTACGTCGTGCTGGAGCGCACTCAGCCAGGCCTCCCGGACCCTGTCCGTGGTGGGCCGCGTGCGGTGGCCGGGCGGCGTCCTGATCGTGCGGCCGCGCCAGCGGCCGGCGATGATCCTCATGACGCTGACCGCAGGTCCACGAGGCGGGCCTGCAGCTCGGAGCGTCCGTTCCAGCGGTCCTCGTGGAGGTGGAACGCCACGTCGAGCCGGGTGCGCCCGACATCGATGCGCCTGAGGCGGTCGGCCAGCCGGAAGCCTATGGCGGGCAGCGCGACGTCATCCTGGGCGAGGACCAGCTTGAGGTGCTGGCCGGCACCCACCTCCCGCGGATACCCCCGGATCCCCACGTCCCGCACCATGAAGACGGGCTGTGGATTGCCGAGTCCGAATGGACCGCAGTGGCGGGTGAGGCGGAAGAGCTCGCCGTCGGCCTCCGCGAGACGGATCTCCAGGTCGACATACACCTCGGGGACCAGGTCGGCCGGCTGGAGGACGGTCCGGGCGTGGGCGTTCAGTGCCGCGCGGAATGCGTCCAGGCGATCCAGGCGCAGTTCGAGCCCGGCGGCCTGTCGGTGGCCGCCATACCGCTCGAGGAGCGGCGCGCATGCGTGAATCCCGTCGTAGAGATGGAAGGCCGGTATGGAGCGCGCGCTTCCCCGACCGCGGCCGGCCGTGCGGTCCTCGGCGATGAGGACGACGGGGCGATGGATGCGTTCGACGACGCGGGACGCCACGATCCCGATGACGCCGGGATGCCAGCCGGTTGAGGAAAGGACGACGGCATAGTCCCGTTCCGGCTCGAATCCGGCCTCGAGCATTGCGAGCGCCTCGTCAAGGATCTGCCGGTCCACGGCCTGCCGGCTCCGGTTCTCCGACTCCATCTCCGCGGCGAGGGATGCGGCCTCGGCAGCGTCGTCGGAGAGGAGGAGGCGGACACCCCGGCTCGCGGCGCCCATCCGGCCCACGGCATTCAGGCGGGGGGCGAGGACGTGGCTCACCTGGCCGGCCGTGAGCGGCTCCGCAGTGTCGACGCCGGCGCCGTCCATGAGCGCCCTGAGCCCGGGGTTGCGCGTCTCCCTCAGCACGCGGAGTCCGAAATGGGCCATGACGCGGTTCTCGCCCCGGAGCGGCGCCAGGTCTGCAATGGTGGCCAGCGCGACCAGATCGAGGTGCCAGAGGAGGGCATCGCGGTCGCCGCCCAGGGCCGCGACCATGGCCTCGCACAGCTTGAATGCCACGCCGGCGCCGGCGAGGCCCTTGAAGGGGTATGCGCAGTCGGGACGTCCCGGGTTGACGACCGCCACGGCGGGCGGCAGCACGGCGCCGGGCGTGTGGTGGTCCGTGACGATGACGTCAATCCCCGCTGCGGCGGCCTGCGCGATGGCATCGAACGCCACGGTCCCGCAGTCGCCCGTGAGGATGAGGCCCGCCCCCGCGCCCGCCGCCTTGCCGACACCGGCGGAGCCCAGGTCGTAGCCGTCCGTCACGCGATGCGGGACGAAGGGCTCGATGTCGGCGCCGAGGGAGCGGAGGACTCGTGTGAAGAGCACGGCGGAACAGATTCCGTCGACATCGTAGTCGCCGTGGGCGAGGATGCGCTCACCGCCCTCGATGGCCCGGACGAGGCGGGCGACGGCGCGGTCCATGTCGGCGAGGAGGAGCGGATCGTGGAGGGCGTCGAGGCCGGGTCGCATGAAGCTGCGGACCGACTCCGCATCGGCGTGGCCCCGCACGACGAGGAGCCTGCATAGAGCCTCGGGCAGGCCCAGGGCGGAACGCAGCGCATCCACCGTTGCGGGCTCCGCAGTCGTGTCCGACCGGGACACCCACCGACGGTCGGTGATCCGTGCGTCCGGCGCGGGCGCCGCGCGGGCCGGACCGGTCCCGCTCACGGCGCGTAGAGGATCACGCCGCAGCCCTCGCACCGGTGCAGCGTCTCGCCGCGCCGGATTTCCGTCTGCTCCTGCACCGGGAGGACATTGAAGCAGTTCCCGCACGCGCCTTCCGACGTGAGGGGTGCCAGGGAGAGGCGCGAACGGCCGCCGCGCACGCGCTCGTAGAGGCGCCGGCTCTGCGGATCCACGCGGAGGGCCTGGTTCTCGCGCCGTTCCCGCAACACAGCGAGTTCGGTTTCGGCCTCGGTCCGGCCCGCGATGAGTTCGTCGCGTCGCGCGGCGATCTCCGCCTTGACACGGTCCGCCTGTCGCTGCAGGTCATCGAGCTTCAGGTCCGCGCGAGTGGCCTGCTCGGACTGCTGCCGGAGGTCCGCGTCGTCTGCATCCAGCGCTCGAGCTACCAGGTCGATCTCTGCCCGGACGGCCGTCTCCTCACGTACGTTGCGAACCCGGCCGAGACGCTCCTCGCTCGCCTGCAGGCGCTCGCGTTTCTGGGCTGAGTTCCGCTGCAGACGGTGGACCTCCTGTCGCAGCTCCGCAAGCCTGGCCTGCGTGGCCTCGTATTCCTTCAGCACCCCGGCGAGGGGGGCCTCGAGCGCGTCGAGCTCCGGACCGAATTCGTCCACCCGTGCCTGCGCCTGTATGATCGCGTCGTCCAGCTCCTGCAGCGCGAGCAGCGCCGCGTGCAGCTCTTGCATGCCTAGTCCCGGTTTCGAGGATTGACGGGGTCCTCCCGCATCCTGCGGAATTTCCTGCCCGGCTTCATTCCGAGCTTGAGCGTCTCGCTGAGCTCCCTGCGCCTCAGCATGATCTCGTGTTTGCGCTGAACAATGGCCGTCTTTCCGGCCTCATCGCAAGCCGCGAGCTCGGCCTCGAGATGGCTCTCCTCCAGGTCGAGCTCCGACAGGTGGAGCAATGCTACCACCTCGGCGTACATCCGCTGCGCGTTGTCCTGGACCTCCGCCAGATCGTGGACCAGACGGTCCCACACCTCCCGGGCCGCCGGGCTGAGGTCGGGTGTGCCGTCCCCACCGCCCGTCAGGGCCACGAAGATCTCACGGTGCCGCGGATCGCCAAGGAGCGTCTCGTCCACGTCCGCCGCGGCCAGCGGCGCCCTGGCCCGGTCTGCAATGAGCACCTTCAGGAGCATGCGTTCCGCTCCGAACCGATCCGTCACCGAGCGGCGGCGGTCCTGCGGGATTCGCCGGTCCGCCGGCTGCGCCGGATCCCCTGGTCCGGCCGCGCTCCGCCAGCCGGTGGGTTCGCGATCCAGCTCCCGCTCGAGCGTTTCCCGCCGGACGCCAGTCCGCTGGGCGACGCGGTCCGTGTAGATGTCCCGGAGCGCGGGGTCGACGGTCGACCGCAGCGTGGGCAGCAGGCGGTCCAGCGCCCGGCGCGTGCCTTCGATGTCGGCGAAGAAGCCGCGCTCCTCGAGCATTGCGATCTTGCGTTCGAGGACGTCCATGGCCGCGTCGAGGTGCGGCGCCAGCGCCGCCGCCCCGCCGGTGCGCACCACCGAATCCGGGTCCTCGCCGTCGGGCAGTGTGACGACGAGGGGGTGTACGCCGGCATGAAGGAGCGCGTCCGCAGTCCGGAACGTGGCGCGCAGCCCGGCCATGTCGCTGTCGTAGAGGAGGAGGGCCTTGCCGGCGTACCGCGCCAGGAGGTTTGCCTGGGCGGGCGTCAGCGCCGTCCCAAGCCCGGCAACGACGTTCTCGATGCCCTGACCCGCCAGGGACACGTAGTCCATGAAGCCCTCCACGAGCAGCCCGACGCCTTCCCGGCGGATGGCCCCGCGGGACCAGTTCAGGCCGTAGAGCATCTCGCCCTTCCGGTAGATCGGTGTTTCGGGCGAGTTCAGGTACTTCGGCGCGTTGTCCGACCGGGTCAGCAGGCGACCGCCGAAAGCGACGACGCGGCCGCCGAGTTCGGCGATGGGGAAGATGAGCCGGTCCCGGAACCTGTCGTACGGGTCATCCCCCCGCTCGCTTTCCTTGACGAGTCCCGCGGCCAGCAGCACGTCGTCGTCGATGCCGTGCCGGTGGGCGGCCTCCCGGAGCGTCCGCCACCCTTCGGGGGCGCAGCCGAGACCAAACCGCTCGACGGTGGCGTCCGGAACGCCGCGGGCGGTCAGGTAGCCACGGGCCTTCTCCCCCCGATCCGAATCCGCCAGCGTTCGGCTGAAGAAGTCGGCGGCGAAGGCCACGGCCTCATAGAGTTCCCTGTGGGGCTCGTCGGCGTCCCGGTCGTCACGGGGGTCGGGGAGATCGACGCCCACCCGCTGCGCCATGTCCCGCACCGCGTCCTGAAACGTGAGGCCGCCACGCTGCATGAGGAACGTGAATACGTCGCCCGATTCGCCGCAGCCGAAGCACTTGTAGAATCCCTTCGACGGCACCACGTAGAACGACGGCGTCTTCTCGTGGTGGAACGGGCAGAGGGCCCGGAAATCCTTCCCCGCCCGCTTCAGGGCCACGTGCTCCCCGACGATCTCCACGATGTCGGCGCGGGCGCGTATCTCGTCGATGATGGACTCGGGGATCATCTCAGTTCCGCCACAGTGACGCCGGTCCCGCCCTCACCGAGGCCGCCGGGCCGGGAGGACCGCACGCGACTGTCTGCCCTGAGAATCTCGGAGACGACTTCCCGGAGGGCGCCGGTGCCCTTGCCGTGAATGATCCGCAGCGACCCGAGGTCCGCCTGGACCGCGGCGTCCAGGGCGGGCAGCAGGAGTCCGGACACTTCCTCTGCCCGCGTGCCCCGCAGGTCGATCTCGGTGGATGCGTCGATGTCGGGCAGGCTCCACGCGGCGGGCGGCCGGCGTCGGCGCGCCGAGTCCGGGGGTGGGTCTCCCATGGCAAGCCCGCTGGCGGGCACCTGCACCCGCATGCCCCCCACCTCCACGGTGGCGCGGTCGTCCCGGAGCTCGACGACCACGCCCAGCAAGCCGCTTGCAACAATGCGGACGTGCGCGCCCTCGACAACTTCCCCGCCCGCACCCGCGCCAGCCGGTTCCGCGGGCGAGCGATCCGCCTGCTGCCGGGCTGCCGACTCCACCCGCCGGCGGGCAGCCCGGGCCGCCTCCTGCAGGGCGGCGTCCTGCGCCGCAGCGTCGCCGGCCCGGGCCTCCACGACTTCGCGCACGCCACGGATCGCAGCCTCGACCTCCTCGCGGGCGGCGAGCAGGAGGTCGCGTGCCTGCCGGCGGGCCCGCCGCTCGGATTCCCGCTCACGCGCCCGGAGCAGAGCGTCCCGGGCTTCAAGGTCTTCCCGCAGGCGAGCGGC
>DATHVO010000225.1:0-2723 GCA_035461265.1 Longimicrobiales bacterium | reverse complement strand
GTTCTCGGGGCGGAACGTGAGCGACTGCACCCGCCCGAGTGCGACCCACCGGATGCCGGCCTCCGCGTCGAGCAGGTGGTGGCCGGGTGTGGTCGGCTCGAAGTCGTGGGCCGCGACACGATTCTGGGCCGCCACCGCCCGCCACGTCCCGCCCACGAAATAGCCCGGCCGCTCGTAGCGGGCCGTCACCAGACCGTGGAGCGGCGGGATCATTGGGAGGGGCCGACCGTTGCCGGTCTCGGAGCCCCGGACATAGGACACGACGGTTGTCAGGCCGAGGTTCCGAAGGGGCTCCACGCTCCCGCTCAACTCGAAGCCATCGAGGACGGCGTCCGAGCTGGCGGCCTGGTAGATGGGCAGGCCCGAGACCGGATCGGTGCCGCCCGTCTCGCGGTAGTAAATGAAGTTGTCGATATCATTGCGGAAGACCGCCAGCTCGCCGCTGTAGCGGTCGCCATGCAGGCGCAGGAAGGCGTCCAGCCCCATACCCGTCTCCGGGGACAGGTCGGGATTGCCCACCTCGAAGGAATACGCGGCGAGGTGTGGGCCCTGGGAGAAGAGCTCGCCGGTGTCCGGTGTCCGGAACGCCCGGCCGATGCTCGCACCGGCGCTGAGGTACGGCGTCAGCGCGTACAGCGCACCCAGCGAGGCCGAGAAGGAACCGAACGTCCGCGTCCGCACGACGCCGATGTCCAGCTCCGTGGTCGTATCGCCCGGCACGATCCGGCTCCAGTCCAGGCGGACGCCGCCCTGTATGCGGGCGCGACCCACGTCCAGTTCCTCCAGCAGGAACACGGCCGCGCTCCACTCCTGCGACGGCGGCGTCTCCGTGCCGCCGCCCGCCGCGTAGTCCTGCCAGCCCAGGCGGCCGCCCAGGGCGCCGCCGGAGAACGGTCCCCACCGGGTATGCCGCGCCAGGAGATCGGCGCTGGCCGTGAGCATCCCGAATTCCGTGCCGACGATGTCGGCGGCCTCGAGCTCGCGGTGGTAGTAGTTCGTGTACCGGCCGTCCAGCTCGATTCCGCTGAACGGACCCACCGGGCGGACGATGTGCGCCTGGGCAAGGACGGAGTGGCGTCGCACCTCGACGTCCACGCCCTCGGGGTGGGATCCGACGAAACCGCCGGGGATGCCGTAGCTGTTGTCGTAGTATCGGTACGACGCACCGAGGTGGCCCCGCGGGCCGACACGGGACGCGCCGGCGGAGACGGAGTACGTACGGAGCCCGGTGTTGGCGAGGGTCCCCTCCGGCGTTCGCAGGTCGCCGGCATTGCGGTAGCTGGCGTCGCCCCGAAGGGCGAGGCTCCCGGCGCCGAACAGAATGGAACCGCCCGCCGTACCGCCGGCGTTCACCGACTGGCCCTGGGCGCTCAGGATGCCGGACGCCCGCTCCGGAAGCGTGGCCGGCACTTCCTCCCGGATCACGTTGATGACGCCGCCGATGGCGTTGCTTCCGTAGAGGAGCGCCGCGGGACCACGCACGACCTCGACGCGCTGGGCGTTGACCGGGTCCACTGTGAGGGCGTGGTCGGGGCTCGCGGCGGAGAGGTCGCCGGTCCGCGTGCCGTCCTCCAGGACCAGGACCCTGTCGCCGCCCAGGCCGCGGATCACCGGCCGTCCCGTGGCCGGCCCGATGGACGTCACGGCCAGACCCGGCTCGTGCTGCAGCGTGGATGCGATGGTGACGTCGAGCTTGCGCGTCAGTTCCTGGCCCGAGACCACGTTGGCCGGACGGACCGCCTGGTCGCCGAGCCCCGCCCGTGCGGCGCCCGTCACCATGATGCCCGGCAGCGCGATGACGGACGGCCGCATCTCCACCTGCAGCTCCACCGTCTGCCGGCGCTCCAGCTCGACCACGCGCGTCTCCCGACGGTAGCCCGGCCGCTCGAACAGGACCGTATGCCGGCCCGCCGGCAGGTTCAGGAGATGGAACTCGCCGTTCTCGTGGGTGATGTCCTGCCGGGCCAGCCCGACCACCCGGACGATCGCTCCCGGCAGCGGGTGGGAGGTCACCGCGTCGTAGACGATGCCCTCGACGACCGCGCTGTCCGCGGTTGCATTCAGATCACGGCCCCACGCCGGCTGCACGGCCATGCCGCACAGCAGCGCGGGAACCAGGTATCGCACCAGTACCGTCATTCCGCTCCGGACCCCGTTGTCCCGTTCTCACGCAGGCAGTTCTACCGCCCGCACGGCGTGAAGGGTCCCGTCTATTGGCGGAAGTACGTCATGCCCATGGCCTCCCGCACCCGCGCCAGCGTGTCCGCCGCGACCTTCCGCATCACCGCGTTGCCGTCCAGCAGAATCTCGTCGATGCGCCCGGCGTCCGCCTCCAGTTCCGCCCGCCGTTCCCGGAGCGGGGACAGGAACGCCTCGAGGGCCGCGAACAGCTTCTTCTTTACCTCGACATCGCCGACGCGTCCCTCCCTGTACCGCACCTTCAGATCCTCGACCTCGTCGGCGTCGGGATTGAACGCGTCGTGATAGATGAAGACCGGGTTCCCCTCCACCGTGCCCGGGATGTCCGCACGTGTGCGGTTCGGGTCCGTGTACATCTGCATCACCCGCCGGCGGACCGTCTCGGTGTCGTCGCTGAGGAGGATCGCGTTGCCGAGCGACTTCGACATCTTCTGCATCCCGTTCACTCCCGGGAGCGACGGCGTCTCGCTCACGAGGGCTTCCGGCTCGGCGAAGACATCGCCGTACAGGTAGTTGAATCGGCG
>DATHVO010000224.1:0-3784 GCA_035461265.1 Longimicrobiales bacterium | reverse complement strand
CGGCCATCGCCATCGAGAATGCGCGCCTGTTCACCGCGGAGCGGCAGCGCACCGGCGAGCAGCAGGCGCTCCTCGCGACAATGCAGGACCTGTCGGCGGAGCTCGAGCTGGGCAGGCTGCTGCAGTCCGTGCTGAGCCGCGCCATCGGACTCCTGGGAGTGACCGGCGGCGAGCTCGCCATCTACGACGAGGCGGCACGGGAACTCGTGATCGTATCGAGCCTGAACATCGGCGCGGACTCGGCGGGCCTCCGCATCCGCCTCGGCGAGGGCGCCATGGGCCAGGTGGGCGCGACGCTCGAGCCGCTGGTCATCCCGAACTACCTGGACTGGCCCGGCCGGCTGGACAAGTACGAGGACACGACGGCGCGGGGCGTGATGGTGGTGCCGCTGCTCATCGGCCAGCGCCTCGTGGGCACCCTCGCCAGCGTCCACACCGAGTCGGACCGGACCTTCGGACCCGAAGACCTGCGGCTGCTCAACCTGTTCGCGCCACAGGCGGCCATCGCCATCGAGAATGCCCGTCTCTACACCGAGGCGCAGCGGCAGCGGCGCTACTTCGAGACCGTCGTACAGAACAGCCCCGTCGCCATCGTCACCCTCGACCTCGCCGGGAACGTATCGTCGCTGAACCCGGCGTTCGAGCGGCTCTTCGGCTACACGCCCGACGAGTCCATCGGCCGCAACCTCGACGAGCTCATCAACACGGCGGAGACGCTGTCGGAAGCCGTTGGCTACACGGACGACGCAGCCTCGGGCCGTCCCGCCCACGGCATCGGGAAGCGCCGCCGGAAGGACGGCAGTTTCCTGGACGTCGAACTGGCAGGCGTTCCGGTGGAGGTCGCGGGCGAGCGGGTCGGTATCCTTGCCCTGTACCACGACGTGACGGAGCTGCTGGAGGCCCGACGCGATGCGGAGGCCGCCAACCGCGCGAAGAGCCAGTTCCTCGCGAACATGAGCCACGAGTTGAGGACGCCCCTCAACGCGATCATCGGCTACAGCGAGATGCTGCAGGAGGAGGCGGAGGAGCTCGGGGTCGAGGCGTTCGTGCCGGACCTCGGCCGGATCCGGTCGTCCGGACGGCACCTCCTTTCGCTCATCAACGACGTGCTGGACCTGTCCAAGATCGAAGCGGGACGGATGGAGCTGTTCGTCGAGCGGTTCGACCTGCGCGAGGCCATCGACGAGGTGGCGGCTACGGTCGCTCCGCTCGTGAACCGCAACGGCAACCGTCTCGAGATCCTGGTGGATGACCGCGTCCGGATCATGCACGCCGACCCCATCAAGGTCCGTCAGGTGATGCTCAACCTCCTGTCGAATGCCAGCAAGTTCACCGATCACGGCACCATCACCGTGTCGGCCGCGCCGCGGGCGGCGGCTGGCGAGGAATGGGTCGACATCGCGGTCCGGGATTCCGGGATAGGCATGACGGCGGAGCAGATCGGCCGGCTCTTCGAAGCGTTCGCCCAGGCCGACGCATCCACCACCCGCCGCTACGGCGGCACCGGCCTCGGCCTCGCCATCTCCCGCCACTTCTGCCGGATGATGGGCGGCGACGTCGTGGTGGACAGCGTACCCGGCAGCGGCTCGACGTTCACGGTGCGGCTGCCGCTGGACGTGGATGCGGCGCTGCGGGCACGGCCCGGGGACGCCAACGCGCCGGCGCAATCGCCGGAGCATGATGGTCCGCCGGCCGGGGGGACCGGGTGATGCGGGAGCACGTGAGGGGAACGGAGGCGCAGTCGCACCGGCAGTCGGCCCTGCTGCGCCTCAGCACGAGCATCGCCGCGGCGCAGGACGAGGAGGGCGTGTGCCGCTGCGTGGTGGACGGGTTGCGGGACGAGGCCCTCGGCTACGACTTCGTGGGCGTGCTGCTCGTGGACCCGGCGTCGGGTGACCGTGTCCTGACGGCGAGCGTCGGATGGGACGACGCCCCGGACGGCCTGCGCATCCCGCCAGGCCAGGGCCTCAGCGAGAGGCCGCTCCTCGACGGCAGGTTGCACTACGCGCCGCAGGTGCAGCGCGAGTCCGGTCACTACCACGGCGCCACGGACGGCTGCGAGGTCGATGTCCCTCTCGTCGTGGACGGGTTACAGGTGGGCGTGCTCGTGGTCGAGAGTGCCGTGCCGGACGCGTTCGGGAAGGAGGACTTCGAGATCCTGAATGCTGCCGCGCAGCAGGCGAGCATCGCCATCGGCCGGGCGCGGCTGCTCCGCTCCGAGCGGGCACGCGCGGACGAGCAGGCGGCGCTGCTGGAGACGCTGGCCGACCTGGCCGGAGAGCTGGAGCTGTCCGGCCTGCTGCAGGCGCTGCTCGGGCGTGCGGTCAGCCTGCTGGGTGTGACGGGCGGGGAGCTGGCGGTGTTCGACGAGGGTCGCAACGAGCTGGTCATCGCAGCGAGCCACAACATGGGCACGGACGCCGCCGGAACGCGCATGCGCCTGGGCGAGGGCGCCATGGGCCAGGTCGCGCAGACCCGCGAGCCGCTCATCATCCCGCGGTACCAGGAGTGGGCGAGCCGGTCAGAGCAGTACACGCAGCAGACCGTGCAGACGGTCATGGCCGCGCCGCTCCTCATCGGCGACCGCCTGGTCGGCGCAATAGCGGCCGTGCACGCGGACCCGGGCCGCGCATTCGGCGCCGAGGACCTGCGCCGGCTGAATCTGTTCGCCCCCCAGGCGGCCATCGCCATCGAGAACGCGCGCCTGTTCACGGCCGAGCACCGCCGCGCCGAGGAACAGCAGGCGCTCCTCGACACCATGACGGACCTGGCCGGCCAGCTCGAGCTGTCCAGCGTGCTCCAGGCGGTCCTGCGGCGGGCCGCGTCCCTGCTCAATGTCACGGGCGGCGAGCTAGCCATCTTCGACGAGTCCCGCAACGACCTCGTCATCCTGGCCAGCCACAACATGGGCACCGACGCCGTGGGCTCGCGCATGGCTCTGGGCGAGGGTGCCATGGGCCATGTCGCGCAGTCACACGAGCCCCTCATCATCCCGTCCTACCAGGAATGGCTGGGCCGCTCCGCACAGTACACCCAGAACACGGTGCAGACAGTGATCGCGGCACCGCTGCTCATCGGTCCGCGGCTCGTGGGCGTCATCGCCAGCGTGCATTCCGATCCCGGCCGGATGTTCGGGCCGGAGGACCTGCGCCTGCTGCAGCTCTTCGCACCGCAGGCCGCCATCGCCATCGAGAACGCACGCCTGTACACGGAGACACAGCAGCAGAAGCAGTTCTTCGAGGACCTGGTGCGGACGAACCCGGTCGCCATCGTCACGCTGGACCTCGAATTCGGGATCACGTCCTGCAACCCGGCCTTCGAGCGCATGTTCGGCTATACGCGAGACGAGGTGCTGGGCCGCAACCTCGACGAGCTGCTGAACACGCCGGAGACGCTGGCGGAGGCGGAGGGCTACACCGCCACGGCGCGGCAGGGCACGGTGGCCATGGGCGTGGCCAGGCGCCGCCGCAAGGACGGCAGCATGGTGGACGTCGAGCTCGCGGGCGTTTCCGTCAGGGTGGACGGCCGGCAGGTCGGCATCATGGGCCTGTACCATGACATCACGGAGCTGCTGCAGGCGCGGCGTGATGCGGAGACGGCGAACCAGGCGAAGAGCCAGTTCCTGGCGAACATGAGCCACGAGCTGCGGACGCCGCTGAATGCGATCATCGGCTACAGCGAGATGCTGCAGGAGGAGGCGACGGACGCGGGGGACGATCAGTACGTGCCGGACCTGCAGAAGGTGCACGGGGCGGGCCGCCACCTGCTGGGCCTGATCAACGAC
>DATHVO010000223.1:0-3421 GCA_035461265.1 Longimicrobiales bacterium | reverse complement strand
GAGTCACCGGAGTGTGCGTGTGGTGGTCGCGCGTGATGCGGACCAGACTGCCGTTCTCGTAGGGGATTCTGTAGATCCCGTCGGAGGTGGTGAAGCTTCCGTGGGCGAAGGTCGGCGGCGGGCTACCCGCTTCGCGGGCGGCGGGATCCGTGACGCCGGACTCGCAACCCAGGGCGACGAGTACTGCCGTGAGGGTAAGACAGGTCTTCGAACGGGCCATGCAGACGCCTCCTCTGGTTGAGGACGAAATATCGCGATGGCATTCGAATGGCCCGATGATGAAAGGGCCGCCACGATCGACCGAAGTCTGATCGCTGGCGGCCCGGCTGGCATGGCGGATTACCGCGGTAGCCCCGTGACTCTGCGTCCCCGGCTTTCGACGAGTTTGCTCTGAGCAGCGATGTGGCATGGAATGCCGCGCGTCGGGGCGGCAAGGTGCATGCCGATTGGCGTCAGCTGGATGTCATGTCCCCACCCCGCCGGGGCTTGGAAAGGACGGGCACGGTCGGGGCCCCTGACGACGACGGGGCGGACCCGGAAGACTTTGCCGGAATCCGCCCCATCTTTCACCATCGGCGTCGGTCAGTGCGCGTGCGTCCCCGCCGCCACCTCGCCGCCCTCCCACATGCGCTGGAACGTCGCCATCGCGGTGTGCGCCTCGTGACTGCGGCCCTGGGCCTCGAGGGCACGGGCAAGACCGCGGAGGGACCACGGATTGTCGGGGAAGCGGTCCAGGTCCTCGCGGAACGCGCGCTCCGCGTCGGCCGCAGCGTTCGCGGCGAGGAGCACTTCGCCCAGCTCCTGGCGGACCGGCACCGTCCACTCCGGCGGCTCGCCGTACACCAGCTCGTCCTCCGCCTGCGCCGCGACGCGGAGGTGGCGAACGGCGCCAGCGTGGTCACCCCGTGCGGCGCTGATGTGACCGGCGAGCACATCGGCCGCGATGCCGAGGACATCGAGTGCGGCGTTG
Organism: Longimicrobiales bacterium; assembly: GCA_035461265.1. Taxonomy (GTDB): domain Bacteria; phylum Gemmatimonadota; class Gemmatimonadetes; order Longimicrobiales; family RSA9; genus SH-MAG3. Next base: position 2,451 of record DATHVO010000223.1, on the reverse strand, counting down.
AACTCGAGACGCGCTTCGGCCAGCTCCGGGTTGCGCAGCGCCGCTTGCACCTTCGCCAGTTCCGTCTCAGCGGCCGCGAGCTCGCCGCGGGCGGTCAGGGCGCGTCCCCGGGCGTAGTGCCACATGCCGCGCGCGTGAGGCAGGTCCTCCGCCGGCGCAGGCGCGGACAGGATGTCGTCCCACATGCCGAAGCGCGCCTTGAGCTGGAGGTGACGCGTCTGGTGGTGCTGGACGAAGGTCATCCCCGGCATGCGCACGACCTCGTCGGGCGCCAGCGTGATCATCCGCTCCGCCGCTTCCACCGCCTGCTCCCGCCGGCCGATCATGCTCGCCGCGAAGGCCAGGAAGTCGTAGTTGTGCGGGTAGTAGCCCGCTGTGTAGACGCCGAATGCGGGGTTCTGGTCCTGGATGTACGTCTCGTCCGCGTGCACCGCGTGCTCGTTCGCCCGGATGGCATCGGCGTATCGTCCCACCCGGATGTAGATGTGACCGGGCATGTGAACCAGGTGGCCCGCCCCCGGCATGAGTCCCGCAAGCCGCTCCGCCATGGGCACGGCGCGCCGCGGGTCCACCGCCTCCACCGCGTGGATGAAGAAGTGGTTCGCACCCGGATGGTCAGGCTGCACGGCCAGGGCGGCCTCGAGCTGCGCCAGCAGCTCCGGCGTGTCCGGGCGGGGCGAACCGTCCCGGTTCCAGTACTCCCACGGGCTCAGGTCCATGATGGCCTCGGCATGGAGCGTCCGGATCTCCATGTCGTCCGGGTACCGCGCCGACACGACCTTCATCGCCGCCGCGTACGCCGAGTCCAGCGCCGCCCGATCCGCGGGCGCGTCCGGCGCGTACCGCCGGCCCAGGGCGTCGATCAGCGCGCGCTCCTTCGCCGTGGCACCCGGCGCCGCACGGCGGGCCGCCTCCAGCGCCGCCCACGCCGCAGCTCCCGTCTCGGGGTCCATGGGCAGGTTGATGTTCGGGCCGTACGCCAGCGCGATGCCCCAGTGGCACATCGCGCAGGAGGGGTCCAGCCGCGTGGCTTCCTCGAAGGCGCGAATCGACTCGGAGTGATTGAACGCGTAGTACAGCCGCAGCCCCTGGTCGAAGTACTTCTGGGCGAGGGGCACCGTCGTCGTCACGGTGTAATGGTGGCTGCCCAGGTTGTCGTACAACGGGACGGGGCTCGACTGGGAAAGAGCCGCCGACGGCGACAGCGCCGTGGGCAGCGCCAGGAGCAGAATTGCTCGACGCATGATGACCTCTTCAGCTCTATGTGGAGTCGGACCGGACGGCAGGGCCGCCCATCGCGAGAACAGAACCGACTGGTTGGTATGTATTGTCCACGACGGGTGGGATGTCAAGGTTTCTTTTTGGAGAGAAGATCTTGCGACATACCGAATGGTACGTTAAATTGCGGTCATGCCAAGAGATGCGACGGAAACGAGGACGGCCCTCCTGGACGCGGCGCAGAGCCTCTTCATGGACCAGGGCTACGGCGGGACGTCCGTGGACGCCATTCTGGCCCGGACGGGGCTGACCAAGGGTGCGTTCTTCCATCACTTCGAGTCAAAGCACGAGCTGGCGCGGGCGCTCATCGCCCGCTACGCGGTGCTGGACCGGGAGAACCTGGCCGCGGGGGTGGAGCGGGCGGAACGACTTAGCCGCGATCCGCTGCAGCAGCTGCTCATCCTCGTGGGACTCTACGAGGAGGCCCTCGGGAACGTGACGGGACCACCGCCGGGCTGCCTGTTCGCTTCGTATGCGTACCAGGCGGGGCTGTTCGACGCGGAGGTTCATGACATCGTGAGCGGCAGCTTCAGCCACTGGCGGGAGGTGCTGGGCGCGAAGGTGCAGGCAGCGCTGGACCGTTACCCGACACGCCTGCCCGTGGATGCGGGGGAAATCGCGGACGCCCTCACCGTCGTCATCGAGGGCGCGTTCATCATATCGAGGACGCTGAACGAGCCGGAGCTTGTCGGGATGCAGATCCGGCATTTCCGGAACTACCTGGAGCTGCTCTTCGAGACGGTGTAACCCGCGGGAGCAGGACATCATGGCGCGGGAGCGGGAAGGTGACCCACCGCGTCGGGCTCAGACAGTCCTCGGACGGCTCGGTCGTGCGGAGCAGGACGACGCGCTACGCGTCGGGCTCAGACAGTCCTCGGACGGCTCGCACAGGAGTGCTCGCCGACCTGCGGAACTCGCGCGACGCGTGGCGCGTCGTCCTGCTCCCCTGAGTTACTGGGCGACCTGCGGAACTCGCGCGTCGCGGCGGCCGCCCCCTCCCGTTCAGGCATGAGGCACCATGCCACGATCGCGGGGAGCGCGTACCGGCTACGGTTTGATGATCTCCCGGGCGCGTTCGGCGATGTACTCCATCTGCCGTTCGCGCTCGCTTGCCCAGCGTGGGAGGCGGAGGGCGTTGAAGGCGAGGGTGCCGGAGCCGGCAAGGCCGAGGAT
>DATHVO010000222.1:0-6932 GCA_035461265.1 Longimicrobiales bacterium | reverse complement strand
GGGGAAGAAGACCGGGTCGATGATGTAGGAGTCCGTGGAGAAGGCGATCCGTCCGGCAGGGACATCGATCACGGCGCCATCGTGGAGCGCGGCGAGGATGTCGTTCCCGTATGCGCCGAGGAAGAGCGTATCGATGAGCTGCTTCGACAGCCTGCCGCCACCGCCGTGGGCGAGGACGACGGTGGGGTAGTCGGCGATGGGGATCGGACACGCACCCGGCTGCGTGACGGTCATGACGGTCATGTTGTCACCCGCGCGTAGTGGTAGTAAGCCGCGCATGCCCCCTCGGAGGAGACCATGGGTGCGCCCAGCGGCCGCTCCGGCGTGCAGCGCGAGCCGAAGGCCGGGCAGTCGTGGGGGCGGCTGAGCCCCTGCAGGATCGCGCCGGCGATGCACTCGGACGGCTCCTCCGCGGTGACGCCGCCCACGCCGAACCGCGCCTCGGCGTCGTGGTCTGCATACTCCGCCCGGAGGCGCAGGCCGCTCCGGGGGATGCCGCCCATGCCGCGCCACTTCCGGTCCGTGGTCTCGAACACCCGGGCGATGAGGTCCTGGGCGAGGAGGTTGCCGTCCCGCGTTACGGCGCGGATGTACTGGTTCTCCACTCCGGTGCGGCCGTCCTCGAGCATGTCCACGACCATGAGGATGCCGTGGAGCAGGTCGATGGGCTCGAAGCCGGTCACCACGATGGGGACGCCGTACTTCTGTGCTATGTTCTCGTATTCCCGGAATCCCATGACGGCGCAGACGTGGCCGGCGGCGAGGAATCCCTGGACGCGGCTGTCCGCGGCGCCGAGGATCGCCTCCATGGCGGGCGGCACGAGGACGTGGCTCACGAGCATGGAGAAGTTTGCGACGCCGAGCTGCTTCGCACGGTGCACGGCCATGGCGTTGGCCGGCGCCGTCGTCTCGAACCCCACGCCGAAGAACACGACCTGCCGGTCCGGGTTCTTCTGCGCGAGGGTCACGGCGTCCAGCGGCGAGTAGACGATGCGCACGTCGCCGCCCTGTGCCTTCACGGCCAGCAGGTCCAGATGGCTGCCCGGCACGCGGAGCATGTCGCCGAACGACGTGAAGATGACCTCGGGCCGCGACGCGATGGCGATGGCGCGGTCGACGAGCTCCAGGGGCGTCACGCAGACGGGGCAGCCGGGACCGTGGACCAGCTCCACCTCGTCCGCCAGGAGGCGGTCGATGCCGGACCGGATGAGCGTATGGGTCTGGCCGCCGCACAGCTCCATGACGGTCCAGCGTTGGCTGGCCCGGCGGCGGACCTCCGCGATGAGCGCGCGGGCCCCATCCTCGGTGCGGTATTCATCGACGTACTTCACGGCCGACCTCCATCACTCCGGCTGCGGGACGTCGAGCTCGTCCAGCTCGCCGATGCGGTCGAGGTAGTCGAACACCTGGAGGGCCTGCGCCTCGTCGATCTTCGAGATGGCGAAGCCGACGTGGACGACGACGTACTCACCGACTTCCGCGTCGGGCACGCAGGCCATGCATACTTCCCGGGAAATCCCGCCGAAATCGACGCGGCCCATGATCATGCCCGTCGCATCGGGGGCCAGACTCACGATCCTGCCGGGCACCCCCAGGCACATGGCTACCTCCCGAACCGGTCGACGTGTGCGGCCATCGCGGGCGCGGACTCCGCGATGCGTGCGGCGGCGATTACGAGCTGGCCCAGGGCGATGCCGCCGTCGCTGGGCGGCACCTGCCTGTGGACGAGCACGCGGAAGCCCCTGCGCCGGAGCTCCGCCGCGGAATCCTCCCCCAGTCGCCGGCTCTGGAAGCAGCCGCCGCTCAGGACCACCGTGCCGCATCCAGCGGCCTCCGCCTGCTCCGCCATGGCCATCACCATCGCGCCGTGCACTCGCGCCGACACGATGGCGGCAGGCGTGCCGCTGCCGTGGTCGGCCAGTGCCGCCTCGATGAGGGGCCGCCAGTCCAGGAGCGCGGGACCGCCCGCGGCGGGCATGACGGGGAGCGGATAGGCGCCGTGGTACCCCGACGCCGCCGCGTGCTCGAGCGCGACGGCCGGTTCGCCCTCGAACGTGGCGGCCCGGCACACGCCGAGCAGCGCGGCGATCCCGTCGAACAGGCGGCCGGCGCTGGTTGTGAACGGCGCGTTCAGCCCCGTCTCCAGCATCCGGGCCAGGTTCCGGCCCCGGTGGCCTGCGAGAGCGCCGAGTGCCGGGTGGAAGCCGGGCGCCAGGGCGTCGGATCCGAAGGTGGTGTGGAGGAGTGCAGCGGCGGACCGCAGCGGGTCCCTGCTCGCGGCGTCGCCGCCGGGCAGGCGGAAGGGCAGCAGGTGCGCGCTGCGCACGAAGCCCGTCGCGTCCCCCAGCAGGAACTCGCCGCCCCAGATGGTGCCATCGCCGCCGTATCCCGTACCGTCCCAGATGATGCCCAGCGCCGGGCCGACCTCGCCGTGTTCCGCCAGGCACGAGGCGAGGTGCGCATGGTGGTGCTGCACGGGGATGGCGGGGATGCCCATGCGACGCGCCGTCTCCAGCGCCCACACCGTGGACGCGTAGTCCGGGTGGGCGTCGTGGGCGATGGCGACGGGCTGGACGTCGTACAGGCGGAGGAAGTCCGCCGCCACGCGCTCGAATGCATGACGCGACTCCGCGGCGTCCAGGTCGCCGATGTGCTGGCTCAGAAAGAGACTCGCGCCGCGGGACAGCCCCACGGCGTTCTTCATGTGGGCGCCCGCAGCCAGGATGGGCGGCAGCGACTCCCGGTGGCGCACGGGCAGCGGCGCGTAGCCACGGGCGCGGCGCAGAAGTCGCGGACCACCATCGTGGATGTCGGCCACGCTGTCATCCACGTGGCGGGCAATGGGACGGTCGTGGACGAGGAACAGGTCTGCGATCCCCGCCAGGCGCTTCACCGCCTCGCCGTCGTCGATGCAGATGGGCTCCTCCGACAGGTTGCCGCTCGTCGCCACCACCGGTCCGCCGAAGGCCGCCAGCAGGAGGTGGTGCAGCGGCGTGGCCGGCAGCATCACGCCCACGGTGGGGTTCCCCGGCGCGATTCCGTCCGGCAGCGGTGCCGCGCCCTCTCCTGCGACTGCGCGGGGCAGCAGCACTATGGGTGACTCCGGCGACTCCAGCAGCTGGGCGGCGGCGTCCGTCACGGTGACGAACCGACGGGCCTCAGCCACGGACGCGGCCATCACCGCCAGCGGCTTCGTGGGCCGGCCCTTCCGCTCACGGAGGCGGGCGATGGCAACCGCGTCCGTCGCATCCGCCATGAGGTGGAAGCCGCCGATCCCCTTCACTGCCACGATGGCGCCCCGCCGCAATGCCGCCGCGACGGCCGCGATGGGGTCGTCCGCAGGCACGGTCACGCCGTGGGCATCCCGCAGGGCCAGCCGGGGCCCGCACACCGTGCACGCCGTGGGCTGAGCATGGAAGCGGCGGTCGGCGGGGTCGTGGTACTCCCCGGCGCAAGCCGGACACATGGCGAAGGCGGCCATGGTGGTGCCCGGCCGGTCGTAGGGCAGCGATTCGATGATGCTGAAGCGCGGCCCGCAGTTCGTGCAGTTGGTGAACGCGTAGTCGGCACGGCGGGGATCGCCTCCCCGGACGTCGGCCATGCACTCCTCGCACGTCGCGACGTCGGGAAGCAGCACCGCCGTCCGCGCCCCGTCGAGCCGGCTCGTGCGGATGACGAAGGACGTGGCACCCTCGGCCGGCGCCGGCCCCGTCACGACCTCGTGGATCCGCGCCAGCGGCGGCGCCTGCGACCGAAGGGCGTCGGCGAAGCCCGCCACGGCGTCGCCATCACCCTCCACCTCGATGGTGACGCCGGCGGGGTCGTTCGTGATCCAGCCGGCGAGCCCCAGGCGATGGGCGAGGCGGTAGACGAAGGGACGGAACCCCACGCCCTGGACGGCGCCGCCCACCTCCAGGCGGAGCCGCTCCACCGGACGTGCCGGCGCGATCACACCCGCGCGGGCATCTGTTCCAGCAGCCACGTCATCCACTCCGGTACGCCGTCGCCCGTCCGGCAGGACAGGTGCACAATGGGCACGCCCGGGTTCACCATCCGGACACCGCGCTCGAATGCCGCCACATCGAAGTCGAGCACGTCGATGAGGTCGCACTTGTTCAGGACGACGACATCCGCTCCGGCGAAGATGCCCGGGTACTTGTACGGCTTGTCGTGGCCCTCCGGCACGCTGGCGACGACCACTCCGCGGTCGGCGCCCAGCCGGTAGTTCGCCGGGCAGATGAGGTTGCCCACGTTCTCGATGAAGAGGACATCGGCCCGCCCCAGGTCCAGGTGCTCCAGGGCCGTGCGGACCATGGGCGCGTCCAGGTGGCAGTTCCCGCCGGTGTTCACCTGCACGACGTCCACGCCGCGGGCGGCAATGGTGTCGGCGTCAATGCTCGATGCTATGTCCCCCTCGATGACGGCGGGCACCATGCCCCCGGGCAGCGCCTCCACGGTGCGCAGGATGACGGACGTCTTACCCGCCCCGGGAGACGCCATGATGTTGAATGCCGTGATGGCGTGCTCGTCCAGCCGCGCCCGGACCTCCAGCGCCACCTGGTCGTTCGCCTTCAGGATCTGCGTGACCACGGGGACCTTCATTCGTCCACCTCAATGCTGTCAACGTAGAACTCTCGCCCGCCCGTGACGGTCACGGCGACGGCGCCGCAGCGGTTACACGCGGGGTCGAGGGGGAGGGTCACGGCGTAGTCGCCGCCGCATGCGGCGCACTCCGCCCGGGCCGCCACGCGGCGGACCCGGAGCTGGGCGCCCGAAGCCGCCGTGTCCCGGCTCAGGAGGTCGAAGTAGAACTGGACCGAGTCGCCCACGATGCTGCTGAGGTCGCCGATGACCACGTCGATGGCCGTTACGCGCGTCGCGCCGGCCGCCTGCGCTGCCTCCAGCGCGGCGTCGAGCATCCCTTTCGTGGCCGGCAGCTCGTGCATATCGACTCCGGGACCCGGACGGCGGACCGCTCGGCAGCGCCTGCGTCACCGCCGCCGGCAGTCCCACGCGTCATGGATAGCCCCGCCGCGGCCCGCCGTCTGTCCGGTTCCGGCGGAAAAGCGAGCCGCGGCGGGAGCAGCCGTGTCGGGGACTTCCCTACAGGATCACGCGGATATCGTTTGGGCGATGCCGTCGCGGTAGGGCGTCGGGGCGAGGTCCCATGCGGATCCGATGCGGCTGGAATCGAACCGGTAGTCGTGCTCGAACTGGTACATCATCTCGTCGTTTTCCCGGAGGACGGGATTCACCAGGCCGGCAGCGCGGAGCAGCCAGCGCGGCGCCACCTGGATCCTGCACTCCCTGCCCGCAACGTCGCACGCCATGCGGATGAAGGTCTCGCCCGTAATGGGCTCGTCACTGGTCGGGAGGTGCCACGTCTGCCCGTACGCGTCCGGCGTGCGTCCCAGCACTGCCACGGCCCGTCCGGCGTCCGGTGTGTACGTGAACGAATGCACCGCCTTCGGGTTGCCGATCCATTGGGGCCGCTTCCCCGCCCGGAGCCGCTCGAACACGGTCGCGTGCGGGAAGCTCTGCGACGCGCCGGGGCCGTAGAAGTCCGCCGCCCGGACGATCATCCCCGTGACGTGCCCCGCCGCGATGGCTTCCAGCAGCATCGTGGCGATGACCGCCCGGATCTCGCCCTTCCGGCTGCAGGGATTGAACGGCGTGTCCTCCGTCATGGCGCCGTCCACCCGGCCGTACGCATACACGTTGTCGAAGAAGACGAGGCGGGCGCCGTGGCGCGAGCACGCGTCGATGACGTTCGCCATGATGCGCGGCCACTCCTTCTCCCACACCGCCGCGCTGTACCGCAGGCCGGCCACCAGGTAGGCGATGTCCGCGCCCGCGACTGCGCGGTCCGTGGCAGCCAGGTCGAGCAGGTCCGCCACCACTGCTTCCTCCCCGGCACCCGGGTGGCGAGGCGTCCGGCTCGCGAGCCGGACGCGATCCGGGCCACCCGCCAGAGCCTGCTGCAGCTCCCGGCCAATGACGCCGCCGGCCCCGAGTATCGTCTGCATGCTGCGTCCTACCTGCCCGTGACGTCCGGAGGTGCGGTGTCCTCCTCGAAGACGGCCTTGTAGACCAGGCCGGCCACGAGTGCGCCGATGATCGGCATTACCCAGAACATCCACAGCTGCTGCACCGCCCAGCCGCCGGCGAACAGCGCCGTGCCCGTGCTCCGCGCCGGATTCACCGACGTGTTCGTGACCGGAATGCTGACGAGGTGGATCAGGGTCAGCGCCAGGCCAATGGCGAGGCCGGCGAAGCCCACGGGCGCCCGCTGGTGCGTCGCCCCGAGGATGACGATGAGGAACATGAAGGTCATGACGAACTCCGTCGTCATGCCGGCGAGGAGGGAGTATCCGCCGGGGGAGTGTTCCCCGTAGCCGTTCGCCGCGAAGCCGTCCGCCGTCGAGAATCCGGGCTGGCCGCTGGCGATGACGTACAGCACGACCGCGGCCACGATGGCCCCCGCGACCTGGACGCCGATGTAGGGCAGCAGGCGGGATGCGGGGAAGCGCCCTCCGGCCCACAGGCCGATGGACACCGCGGGGTTGAAGTGCCCCCCCGATATCGGTCCCAGCGCGTAGGCCCCCGAGAGAACGGTGAGACCGAAGGCCAGGGACACGCCGACGAGACCGATGCCGACGTCGGGAAAGCCAGCCGCCAGGAGGGCACTGCCGCAGCCGCCCAGGACGAGCCAGAACGTGCCGACGAATTCCGCGGAGAGCTTCGCGACCACACCGGGCTCCTTTCAGTACCGAACGGATCGGTTGAAACGACCTGAGATGCGGTTCGCCCGACCGGTCCGGCGGGGAGTGAGGGACGCCGTCGTGACGCCCGGCACAATATGTCCGGCGGCCTGAACGGCTACAAGGATGTGGTTGTTCGGGAGGAGGGCGGGGGCTATCGCTCCCGCCACG
>DATHVO010000221.1:0-12554 GCA_035461265.1 Longimicrobiales bacterium | reverse complement strand
TCGCGCCGGTGCAGTGCCGCTACCGGCACCATCGAGTCGAGGAACGCCTCCAGGTCTGCGACGTCGAGTGGCCGCAACGGCACACGGCGCAGCGGCGCGACGGGAAGCTCGATGCCGAGGGCGTCCAGGTCGGCCGGCGTTGCGGTCAGCAGCAGCAGAACGCCGGGCGGCACCCTGGCCGCAAGCCCGAGGAGCAGCCGCGACGACATCGGGTCGGCGAGGTGCAGGTCATCCACGGCCACGAGAACGGGCTGCTCGGCGGCGACGTCGCGGAGAACATCCACGATGGCGGGCTGACGGGCCTCGGCACTGCCGTCGGCCTCGGGCAGATGCGGGAACCGGTCCCGTATGCCGGGGACGAGGGCAGAGACCTCGGCGAGGGCCGCGTCGGCCGCCCCGGATAGCCCGCCGGCCGACCGCAGGCCGGCGAAGAGATCGCGGGCCGTTGATTCCGGTTCATCGGATCCGGTGGCGCCGGTGTGGAGGGAGACGGCGCCCGGGGCATCGGTGCGGTGCCATGCCTGGAATTCCTGGAGGAGCCGGGTCCGACCGGTACCCTCCGCTCCCTCCACGAGCAGGGCGGCGCCCGTCCCGCCCTGCGCGGCGCGCCAGCCGGCGACGAGGGCGTCGAACGCGGCGCCGCGGCCAATCATCACGGGTGTGAGCGGCGCTGCGCCCGCGTCCGGGAGGGCGCGCCGCTCGAGTTCCGCGCCGATACGCACGAGGGCTGAGCCCGGCTCGATTCCCAGTTCCTCCCGGAACCAGTGAAGCAGCCGCGCATGTTCGGCCAGCGCGTCCGGAAGCCGGCCCGCCAGCGCGAGAAGCTGCAGCCTCCGAACGTGCGCGGACTCGTCGAGCGGCCGCACCTGGACCCACCGCTCTGTCAGCCGAACCCCCGACTCCCAGTCCGCGTGTGTCTCGGCGTCCGCCACGAGCTGTTCCAGCGCAAAGGCCAGCTTCCGCCGCAGGCCTTCACGCTCCGCGTCCAGCCACACGCCGAGCGCCTCGCCGCCCGCGTGCTCCAGACCTTCCAGGAAATCGCCCCGCCAGAGGGCGACCGCGTCCGCCGCCCGTCCGGCCTGGACGGCGGCTTCGAAGAGGGCGACGTCCAGCTCGAACCGACCGGAGGCCAGGCATGCATCGTCGGCGGTGACGCGAAGGACATCATCGCCCAGTGCCCGGCGCAGGCGGAGCAGCGCATGACGCAGCGACTGCCGGGCCAGCGCCTCGGGTCGGTCACCCCAGAGGAGGGCCGCCAGTTCCTCGCGCCGCACCGCGGACGGGCTGCGACGGGCCAGGCACGTCAGCAGCACGACGAGCTTGCCGCGGGTGGGCAGTCTCGCACCCGTCGCGCCGTCGAGCCGAAACTCGCCCAGGGCTGAGAGCCGGACGTGCATGCGGTCCAACGAGGTTGAGGACAATGAGTTCCGCGCCCGTTAACGGCCGATTCACGGCGTCCCGCCATCCTGGCTGACACGCTCGGAGGGCACTGGGCCGGGGCCGGAAGAACGACGCGCGATCCTGCACGCAGCAGGACGTCGATCCGGGATCCGGAGGGGCGCGGTAGTCGAAAATGGCGCATCGGGCTGCGGTCCGCAATGCAATTCGATCCCGCCCCGTCCCGGATCGGACCCGCACACACTCCAGGAGGCAACATGATGTTTCGACAGGCATGGCTGCTGCGCACCCGCCCGGCCGGTGCGATCGCCGGGCTGGCGCTCGTGACAGCTGCGGTCATCGCGACCACGGGCACCGCCGGGACGGAGATCCCCACAGGGACCGGCGAGCCGACGGCGACGCTCAGCGCCGTATCGGTGAGTCCCAACATCGCGCTCGTGGGCACGACGTCGAGGGGGACCGTGAGCCGCCGCACGGGGAACATGACCCAGGTCGCGCTGAGGAGCTCCAATACGGCCGTGGCGACGGTCCCCACGCACGTGTGGCTCCAGCGCGGGGCGACGTCGCAGGGCTTCGACATCACGGCGGTGAACGGCGCCGGCGGTTGCGCAACCATCAGCGCCACGGACCCGGACAACACGGTGACGGCGAAGATCTACACGCACCAGCGCCCGCCACGCGTCGCGGGTCCCGTGCAGCTCAAGCTGGCGCATGACATGCCGTGGGGCAGGCCCGAGTATGACTCGTTCGTGTACGGCGCGTCGAGCTTCAAGGGTTTGATCTCCGGCTCCGGCGTCGCCGGCAGGACCTTCGCCCTCCGGAGCAACACTTCGGCAGTGACCGTGCCCCGCTCAGTCACCGCAGGGCCCGCCGCCACGAGCGTGGAGTTCACGGCCTCCATCAGGGGCCGTGCGGACTGCGTGGTCATTACTGCGACGGAAGGCCGGACGTCCGTCAGCCGTCTGCTCATCTTCGTGGACGTAGGCGGCTGACCGGATGATGAGTACGCTGCGTTCCATCGCTGCCGCGCTCGCCCTGGCCAGCACGGGAGTGGCCACGCTGGGCGCACAGGAGTTGCCGGTCGTCGAGCCCGGCTTCGAGGCGGGCGCGTGGTTGGCGGCGGACGCTGCCATTACGCTGCACCTGTCGGCACCGCTGGCCCCCGATGCCGGTGCCCTCGCGCTGTTCATCGGCGGTACCGACGTTACGGCCCTCACCGAGATCGATCGGGTCGGACTGCGCTACCGGCCGGTGGTCATGCCGCTGCCGTCCGGCGAGACGGACATCGTCGTCTATCACATCGACCCTGGCGGGGAGTGGCGGGAGCTCTCGCGCGTCGGCATTCGCGTCCTGACACCGCACGGCTTCCGGGAGGCCCGCCTCGATCCCCGGCTCGACATCTCGAACGAGGGCCAGCTCGCCGAGGGCCAATCTCCCGCTGAAGCTGCGGCGGGTCGCGGCACGTACCAGTACGGCACCGTCAACACGGGGATCGAGACGGTGCATGCGCGAGGCGGCCTGATCCTCAGCACGCGGGTGAATGCGGTAGGGGTGACGGAACGCGAACGTGCGCTCCGGTTCGGCGAACGCCAGGGTCGCGCCTCACGATACGACCTGGCGGACTACCTCCTCACGGCCAGGGCGCCGGGCCTGCAGCTGTCGGCCGGCAACGTCGCCTTCGGGGCGAGCCGCCACCTCCTGAACAGCTATTCGACCCGCGGCCTGAGCGCGTCCGCGCAGCTCGGCAGAGGGGCCGAGTTCGGCCTGGCCGCCATGGCCGGCCGCAGCATCGTGGGCTGGCAGCGGCTGGCGGGAATCGGCGAGCCCGGCAGCCGTATCCTGTCGGCTACGCTCGGCATCGAAGCCGTACCGGGCCGGCCGGGCCTGCTGCGTGTCGAAGGCACGGTCATGGACGGCGAGGTACGTGCGTCGCCTGGCTTCACACAGGGTGCAGTCACGGACGTGGAGTCCAACCGCGGCGGCGCCGTCCGCCTCATCGCCAGCGATCCGTCCCAACGGGTCTCGCTGGAGGCCGGGTTCGCGCGGTCCCGGTTCCGGAGCCCGTCGGATGATCTGCTCTCCCGCGGCATCGAACTGGTGCCTGTCCGTCCGACGGCGAACAACGCGCGCTACGTCGATGCGGGCGTCCACCTCCTGCGGGGCTCGCCGCTGGCGGGACTGCCTGCAAACCTTCATCTGGCCTTCCGGCACGAACGTGTCGACCCGCTCTACCGCAGCGTCGCCGTTTACGCGCCGGCGGACACGGAACAGAATGCACTGGAAGCGACGGCCTCCGTCGGGCCCGTCTCCATCCAGGTCGGTCACGGCCGCGGGCGGGACAACCTCGACCGCATCGAGTCCATCCTCGAGACGCTGACGCGGGACACACGGGCCGGCCTGAGCGTGCCCATGGCCGCGCTCCTCGGCGCGACGACCGCGCTGCTGCCGGAATTCGCATACAGCTACTCGCGCGTGCACCAGTTCGGTGCGGGTGTGCCGCCCAACAGCGGCTTCGAGCCCGGCCACGTCCCCGACCAGGTCAGCGACAACCACGTCGCCCGCCTCGGGTGGCAGTTCGGGATGTTCGCCATCGGCTATCAGTTCGACACGTCCATACAAGACAACCGGCAGCCGGGCCGGGAGAACGCCGACTTCAACGCACGCAACCACTCGGCGACCGTGGCGCTGATGAGCTGGCGCAGCATCTCGCTCCACCTCGACGGCGCCCTCGAGCGGGCCGAGAGCAGGGAGAGCGGGGAGATAACGCGGGGCAGGCGCGCGGGCGCATCCCTGGACCTGCGGGCGACAGCGACAACGGCACTCTCGGTTCAGGGATCGGTCAGCCGCTCCCGTGAAGCGGTCACGGGCATGACACAGTCTGCCACCACGGCGCAGGCACAACTGTCCCAGAGAATCACCATGCTGCGGAGGCGCGGCAGTGCGACGCGCGGCCAGCTGTTCATCCGGTTTTCCGGCAGCAGGGCAGAAGCTTCGGGGTTCGATCTGCCTCTGTTCCGGCGAACGAACTGGTCGATCAACACGGGCGCCAACCTGAGCGTGTTCTGATGCGAATGCGAACGATCGCCGGCGTGCTGCTCCTCGTGGCATGCGCCCACACCGATATCGCTGCCCAGGTCCGCGTGCACCCGACGGGCGTGAACGTGAACGCGCAGGGCGCGACGACGGTCTTCCTCACGTTCGGCGGGCTGGCAGGCTACGCGCCGGCGGAAGCCACGTGGTGCGGCGAGCTGATGTCTGCGGCGCCCGATCTGGGGAACAGGTGCGACCCGGCCACAATATTCGGCCTGCTACCCGCGAGGCTCGACCAGTCCCGGCTGAGCGGCGCGGGCGGATTCACGGACATCATGTCCATCCCGCCGAGTGTGGCGCGTCGCGCCTACCAGGCTGCAGCGGCCGGGGAAAACTCCGCCTTCTTCTACGTGCGCCGTTTCGTCGGCCCGCCCGGGTCGCCCGACCAGTACGTCGCCGTCACGTGCAGAATGGCCGGGGGTGGAGCACGCGTGCCGTTGTCGCTTACCGACGTGACCGTGTCGTTCGACGAGGCTTCCCCCGTCCTCTTCCTCGCCGCCGGCGAGACACCCCCGCCCCTCTCCGCCCATATCAGCTACAACGGCACGGGTCGGCTGATCGGGAGGTGGGAGGTGGTCCGCCCGGGCGAGGACCTGCCGGAACCGCGGGACCTGCTCACCGAGGCGACGCTGCCCATCGAGGAGCGCGGCACACAGAGGCGGTACCTCGAAATCGAACGGTTCAATGTATTCCTGCCACCGACCGGGCGCCTTGTCCTGCCGGGCCCGTCGCCACACCGGATGCCCACCGACGCCGACGGGATGTACATCGTGCTGTTGCGCGTGGAAGCCAGTGACGACAAGGAAGGCGACAGCAGCCTGGCCGCGGTGGACGTCGGCACTGGCACGGTCCACTCCGGCGGCGTTGCCGGGTTCCCCATGCCTACCGTCCGCTATTACGTGAGCGGTGAGGGGGGTGCCCCCTCACCAGCCGGCCTGCAGCCTCTCCTGCCCGCCGATGAGGCGGCACTCCTGCCGGGCGCAGCAGTGGAGTTCGCCTGGTCCCCCGTCGAGAGCGCGGCATACTACCGTCTCGAGGTCGTGGGACGCGATGATGGCGAGTCCCTGCTGGCCGCCATCGTCCCCGCATCGCTGACTGTCTACCGGTCGCCGCCGTGGCTGGGGGATCGGGGGGCTGGCACTGTGCGCTGGCGCGTTATCGCCACCGACGCCGCCGGTGCGACCATGGCGCGAAGCGAATGGCGGACGCTCGTGCGACCCTGAGCCTGGACATCGCAGCACAGGAAGCATAGACGGCGGTGCGGGCCAGTCGAGCCTGCACCGCCGTCATGCTGCAGCGGACAGCGGCCTATCGCCGGCAGTCCGGTGGGCAGCGCCTGATCGGGCCGGTCGTGGGCGGCGGAGGCTGGTTCCGCACGCACACCGTGCCGACGTGGGCATGGACGAAGCCGGGCGTCAGGGCATACTGCTCGTCCTGGTCCCATCTGGAACCGGACGCCTCGTCGTAGAGCTGGAACAGGATGTTCCCGCAGGAGGGAGTGGTGCGCCGCAGCCGGATCGTCGTCGCGGTCCGGCTGATCACCTGGACCGTCGGATCCACGACACGTGCCACGTTCATGTTCTGGCCGGTGAGGGTGAAGTCCATGGTCTGACCGGACGGCACGACGCCGTTCGGCGAGATGGACGAGATGGGGCCCGTCGCCAGCACGAAGACGGGCAGCGGCACTCCGTTCTCATTGCAGTCGGTGAATGGAATCGGCGGGCACTTTATGTTGATCCGCAGACCCTTCTGCCCTCGTGTGGCGCTCGACGAAGACTCGACGACGATTTCGACCTCGCCACGTCCCAGGAGCGTCCGCTTGTTCGCGATGCGGCCCGACACGCCACCCGCCGACGTCACGGAGGACGCGTAGTCGAGCCACGGACCGGTCACCCAGATCCGGCGGATGGCGAGCCTTGGAAGCTGCGGCCGGCTCAGCCTTACCCGCATACCGCCAACGTTCTGCTCGACCTTCTCTATAGACGGCGGAGCCGCCGCGAATGTGATACGCTCGCCGGGTACCCAGGCGCGGGTCGCACCCGCCAGGACGAAGCCGGACGAGCCCGTCGCGGCGGCGGGTTCGGCAGCCGCCAGTCCGATCGCGGCTACCCCCACGGCGGCGAGGGCGGAACACCTGCGTGTCGACATCTCATCACCTCCTGCAGCGGTCCTGCGCCCGGCCCTGCCCATCAGGGCCCGACGGGAGCCGCGGCCGGCGGCTCCCTGCGCGTCGTGCCTCTAATGCTCGACCGCCACCGTCAATCCGCCGTGAATTCGGGCGGAAACTTTTCTCGGGGAAGGCTCTTAGCTCGAGCGGCGTCATGGCGGCCGTCTCGAGGAGTCGCCGCCGGCGGGCCTGGCTCGGGGAGGATGACGATCGCGCCCGGTCATGCCAGCGCCCTGCCGCTCGCCCTACCCTGACCTCATGAGGACGGCCATGACTCAGCGAGCAGCTGCAGGAAGTCGATGCGCTGTTCGCCACGGGGGTGTTCCTGCGGCCGGACCTGGTCTACGTGCCGGCAGGACGGCTGGCGGGAATCACGACCCGGGGCGTGGAGGTGGCGCCGGCGCTGGTGGTGGAGGTGCTGTCACCGGGATCCGAGCGGATCGACCGGGTGCTGAAGCCGCCTCGCTATGCGGAACCGGGCGTGCCGGAGTACTGGCTGGCCGACCCCGGGACCCGCGTCGGCGACGTCTTCGTGCCCCCGGGCGGCAGGGAGTCCCCGGTCGTCCTGATCGACGTCCTCGAATGGCAGCCCGACCCTGGAACTACCGCCGTGGGCATCGACGTCCCAGCCCTGTTCACCGGCTGGTGACGCGACCCGGGGGTGCGAACGTCCGCCCCCGACGCGTCGATCTTCCGTTACGCGAACAGCAGCCGCACCACCCAGACTGCGATGATCATGGCCGCGAAGTCGGCCGTGAGGCCGGCGGGCACCGCGTGCCGCGTCTTCTTGATGTTCACGGCCCCGAAGTACACCGCGATGACGTAGAACGTCGTCTCCGTGGAGCCGAACATCACCGCCGCCATCTTTACGAAGATGGAGTCCTCGCCGTATTGCCGGATCATGTCCACCACGATGCCCGCCGAACCCGACCCCGTCAGCGGCCGGATGATGGCCATGGGCAGGACCTCCGCCGGGAAGCCGATGAGGGAGAGGAGCGGGTTGAGGCCGCGGATGAGGAAGTCCATGGCGCCGCTGGCCCGGAACATCCCGATGGCGAAGAGGATCGCCACCAGGTAGGGGATGATGCGGACGGCCACCTCGAACCCTTCCTTCGCGCCGTCCACGAAGCTCTCGTAGACGGGCACCTTCTTGATGAGGCCGTAGAGGGGGAACCCCACCACAATGAGGGGGAGCACGAAGAAGGACAGCAGGCTGATGATGTTGCGCGTGGTTTCCATGATGGCCTCACGCGGTGGTGGACGCGGCGGCGGGCCCGTCCGGTGGCAGGTTCCGTTCGGGGTCCGACGCCCGTGCGCCGGGCAGCCGTCCGTACAGCTTCGCAGCGGTGATGGCGATGATGAGGGAGAGCCCCGTCGTGATGATTATGGCGAATATGAGCTGATTGATCTGCAGGCCCATGAGGGCCAGGAGCAGCACCGGCGGCACGAGCTGCACGCTTGCCGTGTTGATGGCGAGGAGCATGACCATGGAGTCCGTGGCCGTGTCGTCGCTGGGGTTGAGCTTCTGCAGCTCCTCCATGGCCTTGATGCCGAAGGGCGTTGCAGCGTTCCCGAGGCCGAACACGTTCGCCGTCAGGTTGAGGGCGATCATGCCGAGGGCCGGGTGGTCCGCCGGAATGTTGGGGAAGAGGGGCCGAAGGATGGGCCGGACCATCTTCACGAGGCCGTAGATGATCCCTGCGTGCTCGGCGATCTTCAGCAGTCCGAGGAAGAGCGCCAGGACGCCGATGAGTCCCAGAGCGATCTCCGCCGCAGTCCCGGCGAAGTCCAGCGCTGCGGACGACATGGCGTTCATCTTCACGAAGCGCACGGGCTCGAACTCAACCGCCGCCGTCGTCATCGGCACCACGGGCTCGTCGATGTCCGGGGCCGGCACGGCTGCCGGGGGAGTGAATTCGACGAGTGCGCCCTGCAGCTCGCCGTCCCGGGAGCGCGACACCGTCCCGATGGTGGCCAGCGGTTCCGGCAGCGTCGTGCCGGCATCGAACCGGAGCTGCACGCCCTCCCGGGTCTGGAGGATGTAGCCGGAGTAGCTCTCGGCCGGCTGCACGTCGGTCCCGTAGAAGCGGGCGTATCCCCCCGGATCGATGCGAATCTCCACCGGCAGCTGGCGGACCGTCCGGTCGTAGCCCTCGGTGAAGTGGAGCTGTACCGGCAGTGGCTGCTCGTTGCGGTACCGGTCCCGGGTGATGTCGCCCACGTCGGAGCCGAGGGCGAAAACGAGACTGGAGATGATGAGGCCCGCCCAGATGTAGTTCAGCATGCAAGCGCCCCGGTTGGGGTGGGAGTGCGGACTGGCCGGAAGGTATACCGCCCCGCGAGAGGCGGGCGCAAGCGCCGTGGCGGGGTCGGCACGGAGGCGAGGGTCTGGACCGGCGGGGGCCGCGTCGCCACTATGGACCGGTCTCCCGTCCCTGCCCCGGAGGTGGTCGATGTCCGCCATGCCCGTCTGCGCAGAACCGTCCCGCGCCCGTACCGTTCCCGCCCGGCCGGCACGGGCGAATCGGATCCTCGCCGGTCTCTTCCTCGTCGCGATTCTCCCGTCCCTGGCCGCGGCACAGGCGCCCGCCGCCAGCGGCTGGACACCGGAGGAGCAGATGAAGGTGCGGGCGGTGGGCGGCGTACTGCCCTCGCCGGACGGGCGCCGCGTTGTCTTTGGTGTGAGCGAGCCACTCATGGACGACGAGCGGAGCGAGTACGTCACGCGGATCTGGGTGGCGGAGGCGGATGGCTCGCGGGCCTTACAGTTCACCCACGGCGACAAGTCCGCCACCAGCCCGGCCTGGTCGCCGGACGGCGAGTGGATCGCGTTCACGAGCAGTCGGTCGGGGAAGAGCAACCTCTGGCGCATCCACAGCCGCGGCGGCGAGGCGGAGCAGCTCACGGACGTGAAGACGGGCACCGGCGCATTTGCGTGGGCGCCGGACGGCCGATCCATCGCGTTCCTCATGCAGGACCCGCCCGCGGAGGAGAAGGAGAAGGCGGAGAAGCGGCGGGACGATGCCCGGGTCGTCGATGGCGATCACCGCATGACGCACCTCTGGGTCGTGGCCGCGGAGAAGGATGCCGACGGGAAACGTCAGCCACGCCGGCTCACGGAAGGCGACTACACCGTCGCCGGCGGATTCGACTGGTCGCCGGACGGCCGGCGCATCGCCTTCAGTCATCAGCCGACGCCGGTGGCGGACGACTGGCCGCGTGCGGACCTCTCCGTCGTGGACGTGGCGACGGCAACGGTGAGGCCCCTCGCGAAAAGCGCTGCCGCGGAGTCGCAGCCTCTCTTCTCGCCGGACGGCCGGTGGATCGCGTTCACGGTAAGCGACGACCCGCCGACGTGGGCATTCACCCGCCACGCGTACGTCATGCCGGCGGAGGGCGGCGAGGCGCGTCGCCTCGCGGATACCCATGACGAGCAGCCGTCGCTGGTGGGATGGTCCGCGGATTCCCGCGTCATCTACTTCACCGAGACTCACGGGACGACGACGCGCCTGTCGGCGCTGCCCGTCGCGGGAGGCGCGGCCGTCACGGTCGGGGAGGGCTCGCCGGCCGTGTTCGGCGTGACGCTGAATCACACGCGCACGGCGTTCGGCATCAGCGGGCAGAGCTCGGACCGCCCGCCGGAGGCCTACGTCTCCCGGGTGGGGCGGTGGCAGCCCGTACAGGTCAGCAGCGCCAACGCGGACCTGCCGACGCACCCGCTGCCCCGCACGGAAGCGGTCCGCTGGACCGCGCCGGACGGCATGGAGATCGAGGGGCTCATCACTTACCCGGTGGGCTACGAGTCCGGGCAGCGCGTTCCGCTACTCGTCATCGCCCACGGCGGTCCCACCGGCGTCATGACGCAGACCTTCGCCGCGAATCGCGGTGTCTACCCGGTTGCGGCCTTCGCCGCGGAGGGCTTTGCCGTCTTCCGTCCCAATTTCCGCGGCTCGTCGGGCTACGGCCGGACGCTGCGCTACGCGAACTACGGCGACTGGGGCGTCGGCGACTACCAGGACATCATGTCCGGCGTGGACCACCTCGTGGAACGCGGTATCGCGGATTCCGAGCGCATGGGATTCATGGGCTGGAGCTACGGAGGCTACATGACCTCCAGGGTCATCACGCAGACGCAGCGCTTCCGCGCAGCGTCCGTCGGCGCGGCCGTCACCAACCTCATGAGCTTCACCGGCACCGCGGACATCCCCGGGTTCATCCCCGACTACCTCGGCGGCGAGTTCTGGGACGACCCCGAACCCTACATCCGCCATTCCGCGATGTTCAACGTGAAGGGCGTGACGACGCCGACGCTCATCCAGCACGGCGAACGCGACGTCCGCGTCCCGCTGTCCCAGGGGCAGGAGCTCTACAACGCGCTGCGCCGCCAGGGCGTCAACGTGGAGATGGTCGTATACCCGCGTCAGCCCCACGGCCTGCAGGAGCCGAGGCACGTCATCGACGCCGGACGGCGAAACATCGAGTTCTTTCGCACGTATGTGATGGGGAGGGCGACGGCGGAGGGGCGATAGGCGTCATAGGCGCTGTAGGCGCATTAGGCGAAGAAGGGGCAACCGCAGAGGGAGGAAGCGATGGAGGGGCGGGCCGAAGTGGTGGAGCGGGGAATGGACTACCCGGTGTACATCGAGGTACGGCCGGCCATCGAGGAACGGAACCGGCTGACGTCGGCCTTCCGCTTCTTCCTGGCCCTGCCGCACGTGATCCTCGTGGGCGGGCCGGTAGCGGTGTTCGGGTCGCTGAGCATGAGCACGGACACGGGCGTGCAGTTCGGCTGGGGCTCCGGCGGCATCCTCGGCTTCTTCGTCGGGTGCGCGGCGATCATATCGTGGTTCGCGATCCTCCTCCTGGGACGGCAGCCGGACGCGATGCGGAGGTTCGCGTCGTACTACCTGCGGTGGCGCGTGCGCTCCGTGTCCTACCTGATGCTGCTCCGGGACGAGTACCCGCCCTTCGGCGATGACGCGTACCCGGCGTCGATCACGCTGCCCGCAGCCGAGGGCGGGCGGGACCGCCTCACCGTGCTCTTCCGCATCATCCTCGCGCTGCCCCACCTCTTCGTACTCTGGGGGCTGAGCCTGGTGTGGGCGTTCACGACGACCGTCGCATGGGTGATGATCCTCGTCACGGGACGCTACCCGGAGACGCTTTACGGCTTCGCCATCGGCGTGCTCGCGTGGACCGCCCGGGTGGAGGCCTACATGCTCCTCCTGCGGGACGAGTACCCGCCGTTCACGCTGCGGGCGTAGGGTGCCGAACGCCGCGGGCGGCGATCAGCCGACGTGGGCTCAGTCGAGCGCGGGGAACCCCATTCGGGCGACCAGCCGCTGGTAGCGCGGCTCCGCCCGCAGGCCCGCTGTCCAGAAACCGGTCCGGATGGAGGTCAGAAGCGGGTTGCGTGCGTCAAACGCACGCTCGAGCGCGGTGAGCGCCCGATCCTTCTCCCCGAGCAGTCCCGCGAACATCACGACGTCCACCATCCGCGGGGGTGAACGGTCCCACCGATCGAGCACGGCGACGGCGTCGGGGCGCGGTGCGCTGCCCAGCGTGGCGCTCACGAGCACGTCTACGTCGGCGGGGTCTGCCTGGCCGCTGAGCGCTGCCCAGGTGCGGCCCGCCTCGAGCGCACCTCCCAGGTCGCCCGCAGCCGTGTGCACGCGAAACAGCAACAGGTAGGCGATGACGAACCCGGGGTCGATGCGCGTGGTGTGTTCGAACCGTGCCCTGGCCTCGGGAATCCTTCCGCCGAGCCAAAGCACCAGACCGAGGTTGTTGTGTGCGATGACGGAGAGCGGATCGAGTTCGACGGCGCGGCGCAGCAGGCGCTCGGCCTCGTCTGCCCGTCCCATCTTCACCGCGTGTTCACCGTACCACTGAAGCGCCG
>DATHVO010000220.1:0-6843 GCA_035461265.1 Longimicrobiales bacterium | reverse complement strand
CGTTCCGACGCGGCGTCCTGGCCTCCCCCCGCGTGCCCGCCGTCCCGCCGCGCCCACCAGCGCGGGGTGCGGCCTTCGCCCCGGTGCCGGTCGGAACGGCATCCTGCGTTGCGGCACCCGGCGGCGCGTGACCCGCCGGCGCGGGGCCGGCCGGCGCCCCTGCGGTCGCGCCCGCGGCGATGGCAGATCTCGCAGGGGCGACAGGCGTTCGCGCCGTCATCGGGAACACGAGGGGGGGCAGGTCATCCGCTGGATCGACGCTGTGGGCCGGATGTACGAAGCGACGGTACGCCATGAAGGCAGCCGTCCCGAGGGCCAGCACGATGAGCGGCACGAGGAGCCAGGCGAGGGACGCCGTGAGGATGGCGTTGCCTTCGCCCGGCACCGGGGCGGTTACTCCGAAGACGAGTCCCGGAACCATGCCTGTGGTCGTCCTCCCGAATCGATCCGACATCCCGGCCCGCACTCCCAGTCGAAGGTCCAGCCTCATATGACAAGCATGGCCCGTGCCGCGGAACCGCTCAGCCGCCACCCACCGCCTCGCGAGCCGCGCCCGCCCCTTGATCATCCGTCTCGTTACGGGGCACCATTTCGGTCGTCGATTGTACCAGTACGGGCATCATTACCGACCGTCGCCGGAGCGCAGGCACCACGGGACGTCATCCTGGGTGCGCCGCCGCCGGCACGCGCATTGCCCCGTTCGGGGGCTTCTGTCGTCCTGCTCGGGTGGGATGAGTCGAAAAGAATGCTATCTATAGCCGTGCCGCTGCACAACGAAGAGGACTCCGTCGTTCCGCTCGCGACTGCCGTCCGCGAGGCGATGGAGCCCTGGTCGCGTGACTGGGAGCTGATCCTGGTCGATGACGGGAGCCGCGACGGGACTGCCCGCCTGGCCGCAGCCGAGGCTGCCCGGGATTCCCGCGTCCGCCTGGTCCGCCTCGCCCGCAACTACGGGCAGTCCACGGCCATGCAGGCCGGCTTCGACCACGCCCGTGGCGACCTGGTGGTGACGATGGACGGGGACCTGCAGAACGATCCGCGTGACATCCCCCGCCTCGTGGCAGCTCTCGAGGCGGGCGGGCACGACCTGGTCACGGGGTACCGCGAGCGGCGCCAGGACCGGGTATTCACCCGCAAGGTACCGTCGTGGGTGGCAAACCGGCTGATCCGGGCCGTCACGGGCGTGCCGGTTCGGGACGTCGGCTGCTCACTGAAGGTGTATCGCCGGGAGGTCCTCGACCGGGTACGCCTGTACTCCGACATGCACCGCTTCATCCCGGCCCTCGCCGCCACCCTCGCCGGGGCGAGCATTGCCGAGATCCCCGTGCGGCACCACGCCAGACAATACGGCAAGAGCAAGTACGGCCTGTCCCGGATCGCCGCGGTTCTCGGCGATCTCCTCACGATCATCATGATCCGCTGGTTCCGGGAGCAGCCGCTCACGCTGTTCGGCCTCGCCGCTGCGACGGCCCTGACGCTCGCCGTGCTGCCTGCGGCGGCGTTCGTCGCGAAGGTGGCCGGCTACCTCGAGTCGGCGAGCCTGGTGGTCCTTTCCGGAGTAGCCCTCTGCCTGGTGGGCCTTGCGTCCTTCCTCTTCATGCTCGGCCTCATCGCCGAGAGCATGCTGCGCGCGGACCACGACACCCGTGCCCTCGGCCGCGTCATCATCCGGCCGGTGGCCCCGTGAGCGTGATCATGCCGGACCGGTTGGAGGCGGGACCCGGCCAGACGTCGACCCGCGAGATGATCTCGGTCATCATGATCGTCTCCGAGCGGCCCGAGCCCCTCGACCTGCTCTATGAGGAATACGTGTCCGCCCTCCGCGCGGCGGGGTACACCGACCTGGAGTTCATCGTGGTTGCCGGCCGCGACGACCGCCGACTCGTCCGGCCCCTCCGCCGGCTCGCCCGCGAGGGCGAGCCCATACGCTTGCTCGAGTCGGCCCACAGCGTGGGCGACGCGACGCTGCTCCGGTCCGCGTTCGGACACTGCACCGGCGGCATCGTCGCCGTCGTTCCCGCATACCGCCGGATCGAGGCCTCCGGGCTGCCACTCCTGATCAGGCGCATCGAGGAGCGGGGGGCCGACCTGGTCGTCGCCTGCCGCTCCCAGGAGGCGGACCCCTGGTCGAACAGGGTTCAGCGCCGGCTGGTCCACGGCCTCGTCAGGCGCGCCGTGGGCGGCAACTTCCACGACCTGGGGTCCGGCGTTCGCGTCATGCGCGGGGAGGTGATCCGCGAGGTCCCCATGTACGGCGAGTTCCTGCGTTTCCTCCCGCTCCTCGCCGCACGGGAGGGGTTCATTACGGAGGAAGTGGTGGTGCCGCAGCATCCGGCCGACCGGCACGCGCGCATCTACTCGCCGGGCATCTACCTCCGGCGACTCATCGACCTGGCAGGCGTCTTCTTCCTCGTGCGATTCCGCGAGAAGCCGCTGCGCTTCTTCGGACTCTTCGGCGGCAGTCTGGCCCTCGTCGGAGCCGTGCTGCTGGCCGTGATGTTCGTGCAGCGCCTCATGGGACAGGGGCTCGCCGAACGCCCCCTCCTGCTCCTGGCCGTGCTCCTCACCGTCATCGGCCTGCAGGCCATCGCCCTCGGACTCGTCGGCGAAATCATCGTACACGCGTCCGCCCGGCACGCCACGAACTACCGGCTCGCCCGGTATCCCGACGACGAATGACGAACGGCGGCCACACGGCCGGAGCGACCGGGACCCTGGCTCCAGCGCCGGAAGCGGAGACGGTACGGAACCACGAACCGCCCCGGGGCGGCTCACCCCGGCGCGGCATCCTGCCGGATGTGCTCCTCCTCGCCGGCATCGCCCTCGCGCTCCGCCTCGTCCAGCTCGACCACGCGCCGCACATCGACGAGCTCTACCACGCCCTCGCCGCCCGCTCCCTGCTCGAGGACGGTACGCTGCTCATCAACGGGACCGAACCGTACACCCGGGCATGGGCCTTCACCTACGTCGTCGCCGGCCTCATGGCACTCTTCGGTGACAGCCTGGTCGTGGGTCGCCTGCCGGCACTCCTCGCGGGCACCGGTCTCGTGATCGCAGTGTTTCTGTGGCTGAACGCCGTCGCCGGCCGGACCGCCGGCTGGACGGCCGCGCTGCTGGTGTGCTTCGCCCCCGTTGCCCTGTACCACTCGCAGCAGATCCGCTTCTACACCGTGCACGCACTGTTCCTCTGGGTCGCCGCGGCCGCAGCGTATGCCGCAGCGACCGGATCGCGCGACCGCACGCGCACCATCATCCTCGCCGGCGCCGCGGCGGCATGCCTGGCCATCGCATACCACCTGCAGGTATCCACGCTGGTCAGCGTCGCCGCACTCGCAACCTGGCTAGCGCTGTACCGTGGCGCCGATGTCGCTCGGTGGACGGCGGCGGGCGGCCCGCGCCGCGTCCGGACCGTCGTGGGCATCGTCGCCGTCGTCGTCGCCCTGGCTGCCGTCCTCGCGGCAGGCGCTGCTGGCGCCGAGCTGGTCCGCAAGTTCTCCATGGTGGACGTGTGGGCGGAAGCCGACCGGGACTACGTGCGCTACTATCACGACCGCTTCCTCAGCCAGTACCCGACGCTGTGGACGCTATTCCCCGTGGCCGTGCTGCTGGCGGCGTCCCGGTATCCACGGCCGGCACTGTTCTGCGTGGCGATGTTCGGCCTGCCATTCATCGTGCATTCCATCGCGGCGTGGAAGCACGAGCGCTACCTGTTCTACGCGGTGCCGTTCTTCTTTGCGGTGTGGGGCATGGCGACGGCGGTGGCGCTGCCGTGGCTGCGAGGACGGGTCGAGGCTGCGATCCGGTATGCGGCGCCGCTGCACCGGCGGACCGCCGGGGTGCTGGCGACCGCCACCCTCGCCGCTGCCGTGGTGTTCGCAGCGGCGGGCAACAGCTCGGCCATGTTCACCTACCGCATGCTCACGGTGAGCGACGAGGACTGGAAACTGAGCAGCGCGTACCGCGGCGAGCCGGTGTGGCAGAGCGCGCTCCCCGTCCTGCAGGCGGAGGCCGCCGAGGCGGATGTGGTCATGGGCTTCGCCATGGTCGCCACGCTGTACTACCTCGACCGCCTTGACCTGGGTCTGTCCGCCACGGAGGTGCAGCGGGGCGAGAGTACAGCGGAGTTCTCCGTGGCCGGCAAGGAAGGCGTGCCCGTGATCAGCCGGGCGGAATCGGTGAGACTGGTCCAGTCCTGCATCCCCAGCGGTCTCGTGATCGCCGGCGTGCGCGGCTGGCGGAACGCGTGGGGCGTGCCGCCGGGGACGGCGGACTACATCGAATCGTCGATGGAGCGGGTGGCGCTGCCGGAGCGCTGGAACCTGCTCGCGTTCCGCTGGCGTACGGCGGATGCAGGCCGCGAGCCGGCGTGCGCCGCGCTGCGCAGCCACCGGGAGGCCGCAGCAGAGGCAGCTCGCAGCGCCCGGGTCGTCCTCCGGGCGACACGCTGATAAGAGGCGGCCCAGTGACGACGGCCCTGGATATCCTCGCCCTCGTGGCCGTGACCACACTGGCGGTCACGTGGGTCGTGTACCCCCTCGCCATCGGCATGCTCGCGACCCTCCGCCCCCGTCCGTTCCGCATCGCCGGCGGCACCCCGGAGCGCGGCCTGCCGTCCGTTTCGGTGGTGATCGCGTCGCGGGACGGCGCGGGCGACGTGGCGAGGCGCGTCGATAACTGCCTGGCCAGTTCGTACGCTGCCGACCGTCTCGAGGTCGTCGTGGCGCTTGATCGATCGTCCGAACCGGCGGACACCCGCATCGGCGGGGGCCGTGAAGACCGGGTTCGCACCGTGGCGGCCGACCCTCCCGGCGGCAAGGCCTCCGCCCTCAACGCCGGCGTCCGTGCCGCGCGCGGGGAAATCATCGTCTTTGCGGATACGTACCAGATGTACGAGCCGGTCACAATCCGCCTCCTCGTGGATGCGCTGGGTGACGGGCGCACCGGGGCCGTGAGCGGCCGCCTCGAACTGCCACCCGGCCGTGCACGCCTGGCCCGGACGTACTGGGCCTACGAGAGGTGGCTCCGGCGCCGCGAAGCCATGGTCCACTCCACCATCGGAGCTACGGGCGCCGTGTACGCCGTCCGCCGCGAACTGTGGCAGCCGCTGCCTGCGGGCCTGCTCCTCGACGATGTGTACACACCCATGCGGGTCGTGCTGACGGGACTGCGTGTGGGATTCGTCGATGATGCGCGCGCCCTGGAGACGCGCTCGAGTTCACCCGACCGGGAGTACCGGCGGAAGGTCAGAACATTGACGGGAGTAATCCAGGTCGCCGCGTGGCTCCCGGCCGTTCTGTCCCCCCTGCGGAACCCCGTCTGGGCCCAGTTCGTCCTGCACAAGCTTGCCCGGATGCTGACGCCGCTGGCCCTGCTGGTGGTTGCCTTCCGTGCAATGTGGGAGCTTCGGGCCGTCCCGCGGGAATACATCGCACCGGCCGCGCTCCTTCTGTTCTTCGCCGGGGCGTGGACCTTGCGAAGCAGTACCCGAACGGCGCAGCAGGTGCGCGACGTCATCGCCGAGGCGGCGCTGTTGCAGGCGGCGGTCGTCATGGCAGGGGTAAACGGAATCCGGGGCCGCTGGAAGGTTTGGGAATGAACAGGCACGCACAGCCGGCGAGGCCGAACGGCCGGGCGGTCGTTCATGCGGCGGGTGGCTGGGCCGGCGCGCCGTATGTGGCGCTTGCGATGATCGCCGTGGCGGCCGTCCGGCTCCACGAGTTCATTCCCGGCGCAGCGTTGCTCCAGCCGGCACTTTTGGCAACGTTCGCTGGCGGAGGCATCGTCCTCTTCCGGTCCACCGCCCGTGCGCGCGCCGCGACCATTCGGCACCCTCTCGCCTGGCTGGTGACCGCGTACTGGGTGGTCATCGTTCTCACGGTCCCCTTCGCATTGTGGCCCGGACTCGCCTTCGGGATCGTGCGATCATTTCTGCCGGGCGTCGCATTCGTGCTGGCCATGCTGATGTGCGCCCGTGATCACCGCTCAGCCTTGATCCTGCAAAGCGGGATCGTACTCGTGGTGGCGGCTTACGGTCTGTACGTGATGACCCTTGGCCGCATCACGGGTGCGGGTCGGCTCGATCCCGGCGCGGGCATGTACGACTCGAACGACATGGCCGCCATGCTAGCGCTGACGTTCCCACTCGCCATGGGCCTGGCCCGGACGCAGCGTGGGAAGCTACGCACGCTCATGGCGGGTGCCGGGCTGCTGCTGGTCGCGGTGATCCTCGCGTCGGGATCGAGAGGCGGCCTTCTCGGGCTCGGGATGGGCGCTGTGGTGTTCGCGATGGGGATGAAGGGCAGCACCCGCCTGGCAGCCATCTCCGGCATTGCCGTGGCGGTCGCCGGCCTCTGGAATTTCTCGCCGTCATTCCAGGCGCGCGTCGAATCGATGACCAACCTCGAGGACGACTACAACCTGACCGACGAAGTGGGGCGCAAAGCGGTGTGGGAGCGCGGCCGTCAGTACATCCGCGAGAATCCGGTGCTCGGCGTCGGCGCGGGTAACTTCCCCGTTGCGGAAGGCGAGTATTTCAGGGTCACCTACGTGGGTCTGCGCGGCGGCAAGTGGAGCAGCGCACACAACGCCTACATACAAGCGTATGCGGAACTGGGCCTCATCGGGGGCACGCTCTTCGTCGCCATGTTGCTCTATGGCCTGCTCCGCGGCTGGCGGCTATGGCGGGGTGTGCGTCTCGTCAACGGCGGCTTGGCGCACCGTCCGGAATTGCTGGCTGGACTCTCTGCGTTCATGATGTCGGGCATCTTCCTGTCGCACGCCTACTTCCTCCCTCTGATGGCGCTTCTGGGTCTCATTGCTGTCGTGGACGGCGCCGCATCGGCG
>DATHVO010000219.1:0-22999 GCA_035461265.1 Longimicrobiales bacterium | reverse complement strand
GATGACGACGTAGGCGTTCGCGAGCTCGGCCCACAGCAGCGTCGCGATGACCGTGCTCATGATGATGAGCGTGCCGCCCATGGTGGGCGTGCCCGCCTTGATGAGGTGGGTCTGCGGTCCGTCCGACCGCACCACCTGCCCCACCCGCAGCGCCCGCAGGCGACGGATGACCGGCGGCCCGAGCACGAGGGAGATGAGGAGCGCCGTCCCCATCCCCGCCGCCGCACGGAACGTGATGTAGCGGAAGAGGTTGAACATGATGTGCTGGTCGAAGAGAGGCTCGAGCAGGTGATAGAGCATTTACTCTCCTCGTTCGCCGGCGGCCGCGCCGTCGCGCGATTCGCCGGGTCGATGTATCTGGGGGTGCTCCGCCGGACGCGCTTCGTCACGCGACCCGGCCACCATGTCGATTCCCCGCGACCCTAAGGCCTCCCCGTGCGGGTGGAGCGACCCCCATTTTTCCTCGAAACGCGGCAGCAGGCGCTCGAGCGCCACGCCGCGTGAGCCCTTGAGCAGTACGACCTCGTTCCCCTGCAGCGCCGCCGACAGCGGTTCCCACGCCTCAAGTGCATCTGCAGCAGTGACCAGCCGGGACCCCAGAGCGGCGCGGTGCGGGCCGAACGCATCCGCGAACTCGCCGGTGGCGACGATGAGGTCGAATTCCCGGCTCGCGACGTCCGCGGCCACCTCGCCGTGGATGTCCGCGCTCCGGGGTCCCATCTCGAGCATGCTTCCCAGCACGGCGACGCGGCCGCCGCGCGGCGGCACCGACGCCAGCAGGTCGACCGCTGCACGTACGCTGGCCGGGTTCGCGTTGTAGCAGTCCACGATCACAGTCAGATCGCCCACGTGGCGGAACTCCACGCGCATCTTCGACGCTTCCAGTGCCTCCAGCGCGGCGATGGCGTCGTCGTCGGACACCCCCCACTCCCGGGCGATCCCCAGGGCGACCAGGGCGTTGCGGGCATTGTGACGTCCACGCAGCGCCAGCCGGACGTCACGACCCGCCCAGCGGAACCGGACACGCCCCTCGTCGTCCAGCGACACGCCGGCACCGCGAAGCTCGGCATCGGCGTGTTCGCTGATGCCCGCCACGCGGACGCTGCCGTGCAGCCGGCGCGCGCGCTCCGCGAGCATCGGCGGGTCGTCGGACACGACCACCGGGCCATCCAGCGGCACCCACGGCAGCACCGAGGTCTCCTCCCGGAGCACGCCCTGCAGGTCGCCGAGACCCTCGAGGTGCTCCGCGGAGATGCCAGTGATCACCGCGGCGTCCGGCTCGACGATGGACGACAGGCGCGCCAGCTCGCCGGGAGAGTTGGTGCCGATCTCCGCCACGATCACTTCCGTGTCATCAGGCGCACGGAGCAGCGTGAGCGGCGCGCCGATCAGGTTGTTGAGGTTGCCCTGCGTGGCATGGACGCGGTACCGGGGCGACAGTACCGCATTCAGCATGTCCTTGGTCGTGGTCTTTCCGTTCGAGCCGGCCACGGCGCACACGCGGGCGCCGAGCTGCCGGCGGCGGGCACGGCCCAGCAGCCCCAGCGCCGCCAGCGTGTCGGCAACCTCGTAGTAGCGGATGTCCGACGGCGCGCCGTCCGGTACGCGCTCGACTACTGCGCCGGCCGCACCCGCATCCCCGGCCTGCCGCAGGTAGTCGTGCGCGTCGTGGTTCTCGCCGCGCAGCGCGACGAACAGCTCCCCCGGCCGGAGCGTGCGCGAATCCGTATTCACGGCCGGGAAGGACACGTCCTCGTCACCGGCCCGGGCGGCGATCCCCAGCGCAGCGGTCAGAGCAGCCTCGGTCCACGGCCTCATGTCCGCTCCCCTCTGCTCGAGAGGAGATCCGCGACGATGACCCGCTCATCGAAGTCATATCGCTCGGTGCCGAGGATCTGGTACGTCTCGTGGCCCTTGCCGGCGAGGAGGACGATGTCGTCGGGCGCAGCCATGTCCAGTGCCCTGGCGATGGCCTCCCGGCGGTCGGTCACACGATGGTGGCGGGCACCGCTCATGCCCGCCGCGATTTCGTCGATGATGCCGTCCGGGTCCTCGGTGCGGGGATTGTCGGACGTCACGATCACGATGTCCGCGAGCTGCTCGGCCACGGCCCCCATGAGGGGTCGCTTGCCGCGGTCGCGGTCGCCACCGGCTCCGAACACGAGGATGAGGCGGCCTCCCGTGAGGGGACGCAACGCCTCGAGCACGCGTTCCAGGGCGTCAGGCGTGTGGGCGTAGTCCCGGAGGACCGCGCAGGGCGCATCCGCAATGCGCTCCAGCCGGCCGGGCACCTGGGGCACCGCGCCCAGCGCAATCACGACCTCGTCCAGAGTGAACCCGAGGGCCAGGCACGTGGCCGACGCGGCAAGGGCGTTCTGCACGTTGAACAGGCCCGGCAGCGGGAAATACGCAGGCGCCGACGCGGACGGCGTATGGAGCTCGAAGCGCACGCCGTCCGCACGCAACTCGACCTGGGAGGCGCGTACATCCGCGCCCGGCGCCGTGCCGAAGGTCAGCGTGCGCGGCGCCTCTGCACCGAGGCCACCCCACGATGCGTCGTCGGCATTGATGACGGCGGAACCGTCGTCCTCGAGATAGCGGACGAGGGACCGCTTCGCCGCGAGGTACGTCGCGAGTGTCCCGTGGTAGTCGAGGTGGTCGCGCGTGAGGTTCAGGAACACCGCCGCTCCGAAGCGCAGGGCGTGTACCCGCCCCTGGTCGAGGGCGTGGGATGAGACTTCCATCGCGACATAGCGGACGCCGCGATCCACGAGGAGGCGGAGCGTGCGGGCCAGATCGACGGGCCCCGGCGTCGTGAGGGATTCGCTGCCCTGCAGCGTGCTGCCATCCTCGAGGATGGCGCCCAGCGTGCCGAGGGACGCCGTCGCTTCACGGTGGGACAGCATGTGGCGGAGTATCCAGACCGACGTGGTCTTGCCGTTCGTCCCCGTGACGCCCACGAGCCGGAGCCGTCGCTGCGGATCATCGAAGAACGCACTTGCGGCGACGGCCGCAGCCCGGCGCCCATCACGCACACGGAGCTGTGGCACCGCCACGCCCCTCGCCGGCCGTTCCACCAGCAGTGCCGCGGCGCCGGCGGCCACCGCCGCCGGCACGAACTCGTGCGCATCCAGAGTGGTGCCGGCCCAGGCGCAGAACAGGTCACCCGGCTGCACGTGGCGGCTGTCGTCCGCAATGCCGGACAGCGTCGCCGTCGCACCGCCGTCGTCGAGCAGCAGGTCGTCCGCCCGCAGGCGCTCCGCGAGATCCGTCAGGGACACGGACTGCATCGTGCTCATGACGAACGCTCGCCGATGATGCGGACCACGGCGGAGGCCGGAACGGTGTCACCCGCGGCCGGGATCGTGCGCCGGATCCGGCCGGCGCCCTCGAGCCGGACCTGGAAACCCGCCGCGTGGAGGCGTCGCACGCCATCGCGCATGGGCATGCCCTTCACGTCCGGGACGGCCCACGCGCCACGGGAGGGCGGCGCAGCCAGGGATACCCAGGCCGTCACCCCGTCCGGCCGGTCCCCGAGCATCACGACGCGCGGGGGCCCCGACTCCTGTGGCGACGCCGGCTCGGCGACCGGTCCGAGCGCCGTCACGCCCTTCGACGGCTTCGCCATGGCGGAACGGTCGAGGGGCGTACTGTGTGCGGCGAGCGCGGCCTCGAGCGTGGCCCGCGTAACGGGTGCCGCCACCGCGCCACCGTAGTACCGACCCTGCGGTTCGTCGAGCTTGACCACAATGACGAGCTGCGGGTCGTCCGCGGGGAAGAACCCCACGAACGAGGCATAGTATGCCCCGGGCTTGTAGCGGCCATTCACCGCGATGCGTACCGTGCCCGTCTTCCCCGCTACCGTGAACTGTCCGAGGTCCGCGGCCCGTCCCGTGCCGTCCTGCACGGCGGACACGAGTACGGCGCGCAGGTCATTGGCGGTGGTGGCGGGCAGGACGCGGCGCACCATGCGGGCGCGGTGACTCCGCTCGACGCGGCCGTCCCGGGCACGAACCTCCCGCACCAGCTGCGGCTCCAGGAGCCGGCCGCCGTTCGCGAGGGCGCCGTAAGCCATGGCCATCTGCAGCGGCGTCACCGACAACTCGTACCCGATGGCCAGGCTGGCTGCCGACTGGCGGGACCACTGTCCCGGCCGGCGGAGCCGCCCACCGGACTCGGCGGGATAGCTCACGCCCGTCGGCGTGCCGAATCCGAAGTCGCGGAGCGCGGCGTAGTGCTCACCGGCCGTCAGCCGGGACCCAGCCTTGGCCAGCGCGATGTTCGACGAGTGGCGCAGGGCCTCCTCGAGGGTGAGCCAGCCATGACCGCTCACATCGGTGAGGGTGCGCCCGTGCAGCTGATAACGGCCTTGCTCCGCGTAGACGCTGTCACCGAGTGTGGCCCGTCCCTCACGCAGGAGTGCGGCTACTGTGAACGGCTTGATGGTGGAACCCGGCTCGTACGGCTCCGTCACCGCACGCCAGTTGCGCGCGCGTCCGCCGGCACCGCGACTCACCGCAGCGAGGATCTCGCCGCTCGCCGGATCCGTCAGCAGGAGCTCGCCGCCCGCTGCGCCCGTGCGGTCCAGTGCGTCCTTGAGGGCCTGCTCCGCGATCTCCTGGAGATCGTGGTCGATGGTGAGGTATACGTCCCGCCCGGGCACCGGCTCGAGGGTGCGGAGCATGGCGCCCGGCAGCGGCCGGCCCCTCGAGTCCCGCCGCACCACCGCAACACCCGGACGGCCCCGGAGTACGCTGTCGAACTCAAGCTCGAGTCCACCCTGCGCCGCACCGTCCAGCCCCACGACGCCCAGCAGCTCCCGGGCGACCGGGCCGTTGGGATAGAACCGCTGCAGGACCCGCTCGAAGTGTATCCCCGACACACCGTCGAGGGCCTCCCGGACCTCCGGCCCGTAACGCCCCGGGAGCGGAATCCACGTGCGCGACGAGCCGAGGTGCGCCGAAACCTGGCGCGATGTGAGACGCAGGTGATCGCGCATCAGCGACTCCACGCGGGAACGGTCCCGGATCTCGCGGGGAGCGATGGCGACGCTGAACACCTCGCGGCTCGTAGCCAGGGGTACGCCATCGCGGTCGTAGATGGCACCCCGCGGGGCCGGCAGGGAGAGTGTGTCGCCCTGCTGGTCGATGGCGCGACCGTACCACGATTCGCCCTCGACCACGCCCAGCTGGAAAGCCCGGCCCGCCGTTACCAGCGCCGTTGCCAGTACGCCCAGCAGGAGAAAGCGCCGCCGCGTCTCGGGGCTCCGTCCACTCCTGCGCGACCGCATCAGCGCCGCTCCGCCGTCGTCAGCAGATTCTGCCGCGCCAGCGTCGGCACGGCATCCACGGCACCGGGCTCGTCCGGAGCCCTCAGTATCATGATCTCGGACGCCGCCGGGACCCGGAGGCCCAGCCGGCGGCCCGCCACCGCGATGATCCGGGACCGGCTCTCGAGCCCCTGGATCTCACGCTGCAGCTCCGACCGCTCCGCCTGCAGAACCGCACGCGTCGAGCGGGCGGCATCGAGCGCGCGAAGCTCCTCCAGCGCGCGGCTCTGGCGCCACACCACGAGACTCAGGGAAGTGAAGAGAAGCGCACACGCCGCGCTCATCCGGATGACACCCGTGCCCCGCTTCATGCCGCCTTCCGCCACGCCCGGAGCCGGGCACTGCGGGACCGCGGATTCGACTCGACCTCCGCCGGACCCGCCATCACCGGCTTGCGAGTAAGCGACTCGCCCAGAGCCTGACCGCGACACCGGCACACCGGCAGCTCGGGCGGGCAGACGCAGCTACGGCTCCACTCGCGGAAAGCATCCTTCACCAGCCTGTCCTCCAGTGAGTGATACGACAGCACGACCAGGACTCCCTCCGGCTGGAGCCGCTCCCGCAGCGCCTCCAGCGCACGGCCAAGCACACCCAGCTCATCGTTCACCGCGATCCGCAGCGCCTGGTACATCCGGGCACGATCCTGCATCGTGATGCGCGGACCGTAGAACGCCTCCAGGACTGCGTTGAAATCGTCGCTCGTGCGAAACGGCCGCTCCACGCGACGTCGCGATACCATGCCCGCCAGACGCCGCGACCGGCGCTCCTCGCCGAAGTGGTAGAAGACGTCCGCCAGCTCCGACTCGGAGAGTCCATTCAGCAGGTCCGCCGCAGTCGGCACGGACGCCGCCGCATCCATGCGCATATCCAGCGCGACGCCCGGCCTGAAGGAAAAGCCGCGGTCCGCCTCGTCGATCTGATGCGATGAAACCCCGAGATCCAGCAATGCCCCCGCCAATTGGCGGTCGTCCCGCTCCGCAGCCTCCGCGAAATTCGCAAGCGCCAGCTCCACACGCTCGCCAAACCGTTCGAGCCGACGTCCCGCCACGTCGAGCGCCTCCGCGTCCTGGTCCACTCCGATCACGTTCGCCGCCCGCCCTGCACCCAGTATCGCTGCCGCGTGTCCACCACCACCCAGCGTCCCGTCGAAGTAGAGCCCGCCACGTTCCGGCTTCAGATACTCCAGAACCTCCGCCGCCATCACTGGCTCGTGGTAGCCGGCTCCGCCCGCCACTATCGGAATATTTCTGCAGCAAATTTCTGGAAGTCGGACGACGCGTCCCGAACCGCGTCCGCGAACCGCGCCGGATTCCAGATCTCGACCTTGTTGATGGCTCCAACCAGCAGCGCCTGGCCGTCCAGCCCCACAGCCGCCCGCAGCGGTGCAGGAATCAGAATCCGGCCCTGGGCGTCAGGACTCACTTCGACTGCATTCGATATCACGGAAAGGACCCACATGCGGGCCGCCGGATCGCGCATCATCCCCTGCATGCGCTCCTCCACTTCCAGCCACTCCGCCTCGGGATAGAGCGCAAGCGACGGCGCATAGGCATGAACCAGTATGAAGCGCTGATCCGTGGATTCACGGCGGAAAGGCGCAGGAAGGCTCAGCCGCCCCTTGTCGTCCAGCTGATGCTGGAAACTGCCAAGGAACTTGCCCCCCCTCACCGGCGAGCGTGTACCGGCCATTCACCCTCGAGCTGTCGGTCCGCGCCCTTTCCCACCATTTCTCCCCACCTCACCCCACTGCGCCCCACCAAGGTACCCATCGCATCCCACAGGGTCAAGGGTGTTGAACGTCATGATGACGGTGCTTGCGATGGACGTACCGAAGCGGGGTCGGCGAGGCGGGGATGCGGGGTGCGCGGCGGGTGCTCGGGGAGGCGGGACGGGGGCTGGGGCGAGGGCAAAAAAGTGGCCGGGCCGCCTCGCTGGAGGCGACCCGGCCGGGCTCTTCGGGATGAAGAGACTGGTCTAGCGGCCGGCCCTGATGAGGGCGTCGGCGACTTCGATGAACTGCTGCACCTGCTGCAGCAGCTGGGCCCGGTTGGCGGCCTGGTCGGTAAACCCGCCGGCCCCTTCCAGAAGCACCTTGGCCTGCTCGAACATCGGCTTGGCCTGTCGTGCGCGGGCGGCGTTGGCGTTGTCCCGGACCAATGGCGCGCCCTGCTGGATGAGTGTGTAGCCGTGGAAGAAATTCGCCATGCCGATGGAGCGGCTGGACTTGCCGATTTCCCGGGCGGCGGCGAAGTGGGGCAGCGCCTGTGCGAAGCGACCACCCTGCGTGTGCTGGAACCCGAGCTGGGTCATGCGCTGCGAGATGGACTCCACCATGTCCGCCTGAATGTCGTTGCGCTGGATGCCCGCCCTTGCAGCGGCCAGGGCGTCATTGAGCCGGTTCGCGTCGAGGAGCATCATGGCCTTGCGGGCGCTGATGTTCGGCAGCTCGGGGTTGATGGTCGCAGCCCGGTCGAAGGCACGGAGTGCCTCGTCGAGACGGTTCGCACTGGCGAGTGCGTCGGCGTAGACCATCCACGTCTGCGCGTCATCGCCCATGAGGGTGGTGGCGCGCTCGCCGTACCGCAGGGCTTCGGCCGAGTTGTCGAGTCGGCTGTGGGCCAGCATGAGGTTGCGGTAAACCGTGTTGTCGATGGAGTCGCCCCGCTTCGCGAGCGCCTGGTCGTAGTGGCGCACGGCGACCTGGAAGAAGCGGCGTGCCTCATCCTGGTTCCCGTTTGCGGGTCCGGCTTCCATGGTCTTGAGACCGGCATTCATGGCGAAGTGGCCGGCGTACTCCCACATCACGCCGGTGGCCTCCTCGGAATTGAGGGCCGCCTCCACCAGGAGGAGGGCGCCGGCCGGATCCCCGGCGTTGGCCAGGTCCGTGGCGATCTTCAGGCGGACCTGCTCGTTGCCGGGGTTGAGCTCGAGGTAACGCTGGAAGTACTCCTGCGAGACGTCGGAGCGGCCCAGTCCGGCGGCGAGGATGCCTGCGTGGAGCATGGCGTCCTGGTTGAGCTCGTCGATCTGAAGCACGGTCTGGAACGCCTCGAGGGCCTCATCGGAACGACCGAGATTCGCCAGCGCGGAGCCACGGCCGTAGTGGCCGGAGACCGTGCGGGGGTTCAGCTCGATGGCCTGGTTGCAGTTGTCGAGCGCCTGCTGCCAGCTCTCGCTCTGCAGGTACTCCGTGCAGAAAACCAGGAGTGACAGCTGGCGGATGTACGTACCGAAGGCCTGCACGACGTGCTCGGCCCCCTGATCCACCGACTGCATCGCGAAGCCGGGCACCTCGAACGAGTCGCCGTGGGGGTTGATGAAGCTGGCGGTGACCTGGCTCGTCGCCGGGTCCACGGTGCCGCAGAGGACCAGGGCGGCATCCACGTGCGTGGCCAGCTGCCGCCACTGGATGCAGCCCATCTCCTCAGCCTTCAGGCCGAACTTGCGGAGGGCATCGCGGACGTCACGATCGCCCACGGCGACGTGGGTGGGCATCTGGTTGATCTGGCGGCGGACCTGCTCCGCGAGGCGTCCGCCCATCCGCGCATCCGTCGCCTCGAAGGCGGGGACCAGCACGCGCATGCGGCCGCCGGCGGCCTGCG
Source organism: Longimicrobiales bacterium (assembly GCA_035461265.1). GTDB lineage: Bacteria > Gemmatimonadota > Gemmatimonadetes > Longimicrobiales > RSA9 > SH-MAG3. The sequence continues at coordinate 14,068 of DATHVO010000219.1, read as the reverse complement.
CCTCCACGGGCGCGGCGTTCGACATGAGCAGCGCTCCCGCCATCAGAGCGACTCCGAACGCGTACTGCCTGGGCTTGAACAATCGTGCCATCTTCCGGTTCTCCATCCCGAAGGAACCCTGTGCCGCCCCGGGTGAGCGGCGACTGCGTGATCTATTAACCCGTCAAAAGCCGGAAAGTTCGCCACTGACAACGACTTGGCGGACCTCCGGCCCGGCGGCTGAGCTCTGCTGTTCCTCGTGATGTCGCGCTAGAACAGGAGGAAGCTAGCCGGACATCTGTCGAGGTGCAAGTATCGCACCCATTGAAGACACGTGCGCGGCCGGCAGGTTCCCTCCTGCCCCTTCAGGCCCTCACCCGGGAACACGGCTTGCACGTCCGGACGCTCACTGCAAGGAGGGGTACGGGATGGAACCATCGGAAGACGGGGCGTCGGCTGTGGCGCGGCGCTGTCTCGAGGACGGGGTGGCGGTGCTGACGGGTGAGGCGGTGGAGCGCCGGCACGAGGCCCTGATGGAATGGGCCGAGGCCGACCTTGGTCTGGAGCGGGAGTACGCCGAGCAGGTCTACGCGCTGGCGGGCGAGGAGGAGCTCGAGCCCATCTACGCGTTCCTGCTGGTGCGGTGCGGAATCGGGGTACGTGAGCTGGAGGAGCCTGCCCAGGACGGCGAGGATGAGGCTGCCCAGAAGACACCGCCGGGCTGGGTGAAGCCGGATTCGGTGGAGCTGGACGACATCGTCCTCGAACGTCGCCTGCGAGCGTCGTTCCGCAGGCTGCGCGGACACCTCACCTCATCGCCGAGCGCCGGCGCCGCCGTGGCGGCCTTCCTCGCGGAACCGGACGTGGACGCCATACCCCTGCGTTGATGCGGCCGCAGCCCCGGCGCATGCCGGGGCCCGCGCATCAGAGGGCCATGCGGTCGACGTCCAGCCGGCGGTCTGCCGGGCTGCGACCGAACTGCCTGCGGTTGTCGGCACCGGCGCGGGACCCCACGAGACGCTCCGTGAAGTCCAGCCTCTCCTCGACGAGCTCCATGCGCCGGTTCATCTGCTCGAGGAGCAGGGCGATGCGGGCGTTGCCGGCGTCATCGGTGCGTGCCTGAACCTTGTCCCGGGTCACCGCCTCTATGAGGCCGCCGAGCTTCTTCGTGATGGGCCTGAGCACCATGACGAACGCGATGCAGAAGAACATCGAGATGGGAATGAGGGCCTCCACGGGGGCCTCCAGCGCATGGGTTCACAGGCCGGCTCGCGCGGCCTCTCCACCCTTACGGGGCGGAGGTCACCGCGGTTTCGTGGCTCAGGGTGCGGCGGCCCTGAGTGCCGCCAGGAGGGCTGCCGCGTCGGCGTGGTCGTTGTAGACGTGGGGCGCAATCCGCAGGGCGCTCCCCCGCAGGGACGCCATGACGTTCCGCGCCGCCATCTCGGCGGCCAGCGCGCCGAGGTCGACTCCCGGAGGCATGCGCAGTCCCAGCAGATGCGCGCCCCGCCAGTTCCGCTGTTCCGATCGGTATCCCAGGGCCTCCGCCTCCTCGAGCACCGGCTGCAGGAGCGCCTCGCAGTAGACCTGGATGGCACCCGCACCCCATTCCAGGATGAGCGACATGGATGCGATGGCCATGGGCAGCAGGATGAAGTTGCTCCGCTCTCCCACATCGTAGCGGACTGCCCCGGGCTGGTAGCTGTCCCGGTACTCGACGAGGCGCTGGAAGTCGTCGCTTCCCTCCCGCCCGATCCACGTTTCCTCGATGGGGACGCCACCATCGAACCGCGGCCCGAACCAGCCGAACGCCAGTGAGTAGGGACCCAGCAGCCATTTGTAGGCGGCGCAGATGACGGCATCCGCGCCGGTGCGGGCCAGGTCGAACGGCATGGCCCCGATGCTCTGGGTCCCGTCGATGATGAACGCCGCGCCGACGGCTCGCGCCCGGGCACCTATTCGCTCGAGGTCGAAGCGTGTGCCGTCTGTCCAGTGCACCTGCGGGATTGCGACGATGGCCGTGTTTTCGTCGATGGCCTCAGCGATGGCATCGGACCACCGTTCGCCCCGGGGCCGCCCGTCGTGACCTTCCCGGGGCGGGTCCGGCGGACCCACGACGCGGATCTCCCCACCCGTCGCGTCAGCACGGCGTCGCCAGGCGTAGACGTTGCTCGGGAACTGCTCGCCCGTGATGACGATGGTGCGGCCCGGCTCACAGGACAGGTTGCGGGCGGCCGTCGCCATGCCATACGAGACCGAGGGCAGTATGGCCACCCGGCCGGGGTCGGCCGCGCCAATGATGCTGGCGAAGAGGTCCCGGGCCTGATCGCTCTCCGCGAAGAAGTCGGCCGGCGCGATGGCGGCCGGAACGGCCTTCCTCCGGATTCCTGCCACGCCCGCCTCCTGGGCGGCCAGCGGGAGCGGCCCCATGTACGCGCAGTTGAAGTAGTGCACGTCGGCGGGGAGCGAGAAGCTGCTCCGGCGGCACTCCATTGCGGGCGCGTAGGGATCGCGTGACATGCCCTCAGTCCGGGAAGCGGGCGGCATTGTTCGCCGGGTTGATGTCGATGAGGATCTCGTCCGGGTCGAGGATCGCGCGTTCCGGCCGGGCATCCAGCTCCAGCTCCACGACCTGCCGCGGCGAGTGGTCGTCGATCCGCATTGTGAAGCCATTCACACGGAGGTCCACCGGCATCCGGATCCCGCCCTCCCGGATCACCTCGACGCGAGCCCGCCACCGACCGTCGTCCAGCTGCGTGGCGGAGACTTCACCGATGCGGTAGTCGAGAGTCTCCGTCGTGTGAATCCACTGGTCGAAGAACCAGTCCAGTGGCTCGGGGCTCACGGCGTTGACGGCGGCGCGGAGGTCCGCCTCCGAGATGTGGCGAAGGCGGTTCTGCTCGTAGAACAGGCGCAGCGCGGCCTCGAACTGTTCACCGCCCATGAGCCAGTGCAGCATCCGGAAGACGAGAGCCGCCCGGGTATAGCTCATGGCCCCATACGTCTCCATGTCCCGGAACTCGGCGGCCTCGAGGCCGATGGGCTGGGACAGGCCCAGGCGGTCGTACTGCCGGATGACGAGGAGATCGCGGCTCCAGTTCACTGGGCGGCCTGAGCGCTCGTGCGCCCAGTTCACCAGGAACGTGACGAAGCCCTCGTCAAGCCACGTCTCCCGCCACTCGTTGTTGGCCATGATGCCCTGGACGTAGTTGTGGCCGACCTCGTGGAGGATCAGGCCCACGGACGGCGAGCCGTTCATCATGAGCATGGGGAACTCGGTCCCGCCTCCCTCGATCCGGTGGATGTTCGTGATCTGGGGCCACGCGTACGCGCCGAAGATGGTGTCGTAGAACGCCAGCGCCGCCTCCGTCCTGCGGACGGCCGTGCCGCTTGCCCAGGACGGGTCGTCCCGCAGCAGGACGTGGACCGCCACGTCACCATACGCGCCGCCCTCGTACCGGAAGTCCGGACTCGCGCTCCACGCGAAGTGGTGGACGTCCTCGGCGCGCCACCGGATACGGCGCTCCCCCTCGCCGGGGCTTCCGGGCAGGAGGCCGAGAGGCCGCAGCGGTCGAGGGGGATACGCGTCACGCCGGTAATGCGGCGGCGGAGTCGCGGCCGTGGCTGCGGACTCCCAGCCGGGATCACCCTGCACGGGGACGCCGGTTGCGCCTACGACCTGGTCCGCCGCGACATCCATGACGACGTCGTAGCTCGCGAACTCGCCGTGGAACTCGCCCTGCGGTAGCAGCGGCTGCACGTGCCAACCGTCCGCATCGTATACCGCAACCCTGGGATACCAGTGGGCGAAATCGTGGTGGCGTCCCCTGCGCCCCTGCCGCCGCGGCAGCGTCGAGAGCCGGGCGCCCCAGTCGATGTCCACGACCATCGACTCCCCCGGGGGGAGCGGGCGTGGAAGCGGCACGCCCATGACGGTGGAATCCGGTGCCAGCGGATAGACCGGATCGACGGACCGTCCATCCACGGCAACAGCGCCGACACGTTCCCAGGCATGCTGGTCGGGCTCCAGCCGCTGGAACGCGCCGGACCCCCGCTCGAGCTCGCGGCGGGCCCAGGCACTCCCCGGCCGGAAGGCGTTCAGGTGGAGATGGAACCACACGGTGTCCAGAGTCGCCGGCGACCTGTTGCCGTAGTCCAGGCGGAGCCGTCCCGCGAGGGCGTGGGTGGCTTCGTCCAGGCGCAGCTCGATGGTGTAGTCCACGGCCTGGCGGAAGCCGGCCGTGTCGCCGGAGACCGTGAGGGCCAGGAGGAGCAGAAGCAGGTTCATCGGTCTCCGGAACCTCGGTGGACGGGTGCGCGGCGAGGCCGCACACCACGATGGTGAGCGGGTGCGCGCTGGATGTCTGGGTACGGGGCGACGGTCGGGAAGTTCCCGGCGCGGCCTGCCCGCCCCTCCTTCTCCGCCCGTTGTCGAATGGCTAGCTTGCCGCCGGCCGGACGTCAAATGGCGACCACCGCAACGGCAGAGGCGGCGACGGGATGATGCAGAGAGGCGCGTCGGCGTTGGCGGACGGGTCCGGCTTCCCGACGGGACTCCGCTACATGGTGACGGGCGCGTTCTTCTTCAGCGTCATGAGCCTCCTCGTCAAGGTGGCGGGCCAGCGGCTGCCCAGCCAGGAGATCGTCCTGGCCCGCTCCGTCATCATGGCCGTCCTCGCCTACGCCGTGCTCCGCCGCCGCGGCATCGCCGTGCTGGGCATTCGCCGTCGGCTGCTCGTCGTGCGGGGGCTCCTCGGCTTCGGTGCGCTCAGCTGCTTCTACTACGCCCTCATCCATCTGCCCCTCGCCGACGCCACCGTCCTGCAGTACACGAACCCCGCCTTCGCCGCCATCCTCGCCATTGTCTTCCTGGGCGAGGGGATGCGGCGGCGCGAAGTCGTCTCGGTAGCGCTCAGCCTCGCCGGCGTGGTCCTGGTGGCCCGTCCGACGCTGCTGTTCGGGGCGGGTTCGGCCCTCGATCCCGTGGCGGTGGGGGTGGGACTGCTCGGTGCGGCGCTCAGCGGCGCGGCCTACGTGGTCGTGCGGATGCTCGGCACGGAACACTACATGGTGGTGATCTTCTACTTCGCCGTCATCAGCGTCATCGCTTCCCTGCCCATGGCCCTCCTGCATGCGGTGATGCCCTCGCCACTGGAATTGCTGATCCTCGCAGGCGTCGGTGCGAGTACGCACGCGGGCCAGGTGTTCATGACCCGGGGCCTCCACCTCGAGCGGGCGGGCCGGGCCACGGCGGCGGGTCTGGTGCAGATCGTCTTCGCGGCGGCCTGGGGAGGCATCGTGTTCGGGACGATTCCCGGGGGAACCGGAATCCTCGGCGGCACACTCGTCATCGCCGGTGTGCTGCTCCTGGGCCGGCGGTCCTGATCGGCTTGCCGTTCCCGCGGGGGCAGCTTCTATTGCAGCGACGCGCAGCACTGCCCGCGCTCGTGAGGACCATGGATACGAAGCGACCGACGAATCCCGCCGCCGAGGAAATCCTCGGCCTCTATTATCCCGTGCTCGACCACGGCTTCGTGTCGCTGGTGGACTACATGGGTGGCGACGACAGCATAGAGCGGGCGGCTCGCGTGAGTTACGGCTACGGCACGCGCAAGTCGAGCCAGACCCGCGGCCTGATCCGCTACCTGCGGCGACACCGCCATACCACGCCCAGCGAGATGGTGGAGCTGAAGTTCCACTGCGCGATGCCGATGTTCGTGGCCCGCCAGTGGATTCGCCACCGCACCGCCAACGTCAACGAGTACAGCGGGCGCTACTCCCTCATGCCCATGCTGTTCTACACGCCGGCGGCCGGCGACTTCGCCCTGCAGAGCCCGGAGAACAACCAGGGCCGTTCGGAGCAGGCTGCCGACGCACGACTCCATGCCGAGGCCGTGGCCCGCTGGGAGCGCATGCGCGCCGAGACGGTGGACGGCTATTCCTGGCTGGTCGGCGAGGACGTGGCGAGGGAGCTGGCCCGCATCGAGCTGCCGCTGTCCACCTACACGCAATGGTACTGGAAGATCGACCTGCACAACCTCATGCACTTCCTCACGCTCCGGGCCGACAGGCATGCGCAGTACGAGATCCGTGCGTACGCCGAAGTCATGGCCGGCATGGTGAAGCGCGTCGCACCGCTGGCCTACGAGGCGTGGATCGACTACGACGTGGGCGGTGCGCACTTCAGCCGTGGCGAGCTCGCAGCGGTGCGCGACCTCCTGAATCCCGGCGATGCGGGCGTCGCGGTGAAGGCTGGCGCGTCGCTGGATGCGCAGTCCCTCGCTGCATACGGGCTGTCGCCGCGTGAGGTCCGGGAGTTCGTCGAGAAGCTTCGTCCCCGGGATGTGCAGGACTACGAGCTGGACCTGACGCGGATGCGGCCGGCTGCGGAGATCGAGGCGGAGATGCTCGCCGCCGTGCCGAAGCCCGACCGCGAGCCCCCGGTTTGATGGCGCCCGCACCCCCGTCTGCATGATCGTCATTATCGGCGGCGGCATCAGCGGCCTCGCCCTGGCGCACCAGCTCGCGGCGAAGGGCAGCCCCTTCCTGCTCCTCGAAGCGACGGACCGTGTGGGCGGCGTCATCCGCAGCGGGCGGGTCGAGGGGCACCTGCTGGAGTGGGGTCCGCAGCGGGGCAGGCTTACGCGGGAATTCGTCGAGCTCGTGGACGACCTCGGCATCCGCGGCGAACTCATCCGGGCGCCGGCGGACCTCCCCCTCTACGTGTATCGCCGCGGACGACTCCGGCGCGTGCCGTTCTCCATCGGCGCGTTCCTGCGGTCGGACATCCTGTCGTGGCCGGGGAAGTTCCGCATCCTCCTCGAGCCGTTCACGGCTGCCGCCCGCGACGACGAGGCCGTAGCCGACTATTTCACCCGGAAGATCGGCAGGGAGGCGTACGAGAATCTGGCCGGACCGCTGTACGGCGGGCTATACGCGTCCGACCCGCAGGACATGCTCATCGGCCTGTCGCTGCGGCACGTGCTCCGTGAGTTCCAGGTAGGGCGCAGCATGCTCGTACCGCTCCTCCGCCGGGGCGGTACCATCGCGCCTCCGGACGCGTGCTCCTTCGTGGACGGGATGGAGACGCTGCCCCGTGCCCTGCTGGACCGCCACCGGGACGCAATCCGCCTGGCGTCACCGGTGATCGGAATCTCCCGCGACGGAGCAGGATACGTCGTGCACACGGAGGACGAGCGCATCGCCGCCGAGCACGTCGTGGTCACGTCCCCCGCCGGCGCGGCATCGCGGCTCCTGGGCGACGTCGCGCCCGATGTCGCGCGGCGCGTCGGCATGCTGACGTACAACCCCCTCACCGTCGTGCACCTTCATGCCGAGACTTCCCTTCGCGGGCTGGGCTACCAGGTCTCGCTGGCGGAGCCGCTCGTCACGCGGGGCGTGACCTGGAACGATTCGCTGTTCGGTCGGACGGGCGTGTACACGGTGTACCTCGGCGGAGCGAAGAACCCGTGGGTGGCGGACGCGCCCGGGGACCGTGTGAGGGAAATTGCCGTGGAGGAGTTCCGCCTGGCGACGGGCTTCGACGCCCGTGTGCTGTCCGTCGAACAGGAGCGGATGCCGGCCTGGGACAGGTCGTGGGCGGCCATCCAGTCGATGTCGCTGCCGGCGGGCCTGCACATCCATGCGAACTGGGAGTCCCGGCCCGGCATCCCGGGCCGGCTGGTCATGGCGCGGCGCCTCGCGGAGCGGCTGGCACCGGCCTGAGGCGTGTTCGCGTCCCGCTGTGTTGCAGCGTCCCCGTCAGCTGCCCAGGGCGTGCAGGTGGAGTCGGTGGACCCGGACGTGGCGCGCGATCTCCTCGTCCACGGCGAACTCGGCGTGTCCGATCCTGAATACGAAGGCCGGATAGCGCTGCACCATCCGCAGGTCCACCCCCGGCAGGACGCCCATGGCGGCCAGCTTGCACGCGGGCCCGCTCGCCGGGTCCTGCAGGCAGGTCACGCTGCCCGTTTCGCCCGGCCCGAGTTCCGTCAGGCAGATCGAATCGCAGTCCAGCGCCGCACAGAAGTCCTGCGTCGGTACCGGCGCACCGGCGGCGCACGAGCTGCCCCAGGCACGACCGAGGCCCAGCCAGTTCAGCACCCTCATGGGCATGTCACCTCCCGCTGCTCGGTGTCCGTCGATTCGACGTCCGCCCAGTCCCCCGCCGCATCGTAGCCCGCCCGTCGTGCGGCGGGTGTTGCGAACCAGTCCCGGATCCGCGTGAGCCAGGCCGGCGCCATGGGGTTCTCGTATCCGCAGTGCGGGCAGCGGACCAGCTGGCAGCCGCCCTTGAGGGGACAGGACAGGCAGGTGGGCTGACCCTCATCAGGGGCGAAGGATCGCCCGCAGAAGCCGCACGCGTAGTCCGTCACCATCCCGCCGCCTTGAGCACCTGGTTCAGAACGAAGCCGACGCCGAACGCGAAGGGCGTGATGAACGCGAGCATTCCGAGGGCCGTCCTCGCACCACGCTCCTTCACCATCATCAGGAACTGGGCGACGCATGGCACGAAGAGCGTGAGCGTCACTGCGGCCACCGTCACCTGGCGGATGTCGAGCAGGCCCTGCTGGCTCAGGTCGAAGAGGCCGGCAGCCCCGTAATCGCGACGGAAGAACCCCAGCAGGAAGACGTGGGCGCTTTCGGCGGGCAGGCCGAGCATGTGTACGAGGGGCGTGAGGCCGCGGATGGTCGCCGCCAGCACGCCGGTGAGGTCGCCCAGCCACAGGATGACGCTGGCAAGGAGGAACAGCGGCAGGACCTCCACGAAGTACCAGTGCATCCGGGTGTACGTCTTCGTGAGCACGTTTGCCGCTCGCGGCATGCGCAGGGGCGGCAGCTCCATGTGGAAGCTCGCCGGCGCGCCGGGCATGAGCCGGGCGGTGATGAGGCCGACGAGGAGGAACGTACCGATGAGGACGCCCGCCCAGACGGCAAGGGCGGCGGGCGCGCCCGCGAGCACGGCGATGATGACGCCGAGCTGGGCCGAGCACGGGATGGCCAGGGCCAGCAGCAGGGTTGCGAGGACGCGTTCGCGCCGGGTCTCGAGTGTGCGCGTCACCATGGTCGCCATGGTGTCGCACGCGAAGCCCAGGACCATGGGGATCACGGCGCGGCCGCTCAGGCCGATGCGCTTGAACGCGCGGTCCACCAGCAATGCCAGACGCGGGAAGTACCCGGTGTCCTCCAGCACGGAAAAGAACAGGAAGAAGGTGCCTACCACGGGCAGGATGATGGCCACGGCGTACCGGACACCGAGCGTGATGAGGCCATAGTCCCCGACGAAGAGGGCGCTCAGCCACTCCCACTGCAGCGGTGCGAAGAGGCGGTCGACGAGGGGGGTGATGGCGCCGTCGAAGAGGTGCTCCTCGATGCCATCCACCAGGAACCCGGCACCGAACTGGCCGACGAACTTGTACAGGCCCAGGTAGAGCACGACTGCCAGGACGGGCAGGCCGGTGGCGGGACGGGCGAGGGCCGCCCCCAGGCCGTCGACCCACGCCGGCCGGTCGGTGCCCCGGGACTGTACGACGCCGTCGAGCAGCTCCTGGGCGATGCGCCGCCGCTCGAAGGCCACCCGGTAGACCGGCGGGCCGCGCAGTCCGGCCTCCTCCTCCCTCAGGATCGGCTCGACATCCACATTCCGGGACGCGCCCCGCAGGCGGGCGACGGATTCGCCGTCGCCCTGCAGGGCCAGTGCGATGAGCGCCCTGGGGTCCAGGATCTCGATGGGACCGATCCTCTCGCCGACGCGCTCGATGGCGTGACCCACGCCGTTGCCGTACACCGGGAGGGCCGGCGCACCGCGCGCCGGGGCGGCGGCTATGGCGGACCTGAGCTCGGCCACTCCCCGCCCGCTCACGGCCACCACAGGAACCACCGCGACACCGAGTCGTTCACCCAGGAGGCGCGCGTCCAGCCGAACACCCAGCCGGTCCGCCTCATCCATCATGTTCAGGGCGATGACGAGTGGGCGGCCGAGCTCGGCGAGCTGCAGGGTGAGGGGCAGCATCCGCTCGATGTTCTTGGCATCGACGACGTGGACGAGGACGTCGGAGGAACCGTCCAGCACGATGCGCTGGGTTACCCGCTCCTCATCCGTCGTCGGAAGCAGCGAGTAGATGCCCGGCGTGTCGAGGACGTCCCAGGTCGCGCCCGCTTCCTTCATGGAGCCGTGAGCGACCTCCACGGACGTGCCCGGGAAGTTCGAGACCGTGGCGTAGCTCGATGTGAGGCGGTTGAAGAGTGCGCTCTTGCCGACGTTCGGGGCGCCGACGAGAGCGACGCGGGATGTCCGCTGGCCATCCGCCGCCCGGTGGGGCGTGCCGCCCTGCCCGTGGCAGGACCCCGCGGCCGGCGCTGCAGCGGATCCGGACATGGACGTCCTGCTACACTCTGGAGTCGTGGACGGGGAGGGCCCGCTGGAAGCGGTCCCGCCGCCGGAAATAGGCCTCAACGGGCTCGGCTTCGCCCGCTTCGACCATCTTCCCGTACTTCACGGGGACGTGCGCACAGTACGGCTCGGCCTCGAGGTAGTCCCCCGTCACGGCGAACGCCCGGGCCCGGCTGCCGCCGCAGACGGGACGGTACTCACAGACGCTGCACTTCCCCTTCAGGCGGCTCCGATCCCGCAGGGCACGGAAGACCGGCGCGTCGCGATACGTGTCCACCAGGTCGTCCGACCGGATGTTGCCCGCGAGGACGGGGAGGAAACCCGACGGGAATATGTCGCCCGTGTGGCTCACAAACATGAATCCGTCACCGTCGTTGACATTGCGCGCCCGCCCGATGCCATCGCTCATGGAGAACGCCACGCCGTCCGTCAGGACGTCGCTGTCGGCATCGCCGCCGTTGCGACGCTCCGCCACCTTCTTCTGCAGCACCACGCGGGAGTATTGCGGCGCGGCGGTGGCCTTGATGTCGAACGGCGCGGTCTTCGACAGTTCGTACAGGCGCTCGAACACGGCCTCGAACTCGTCGGCGCTGGCGACATCCTCCGGCCGCGCGCGGCCCATGGGGACGAGGAAGAAGACCTCCCAGAATACGATGCCCAGCTCCGTCATCAGGTCGCACAGGGCATCGAAGTCGTCCAGGTTGTGCTTCGCGACGACGGTGTTGACCTGCGTTGTGAGCCCGATCTCCTGGGACGTCCGCAGAATGCGCAGCCCGTGCTCGAACGACCCGCTCACCTGACGGAACTCGTCGTGGATGCCGGCATGCGAGCCATCGAGGCTGATGGCCAGCCTGGCGAGGCCCGCATCCTTCAGCTCCTGCAGCCGCTCGCGCGTCGCCAGCGGCGTCGTGGCCGGCGTGATGGCCATCCGCAGGCCGAGGCTCGCGCCGTGGGCGACGAGTTCGACGATGTCCGGGCGTTTCAGTGCGTCGCCGCCGCTGAACACGAAGATGATGGGCCCGAACCGCCGGACGTCCTCGAGCAGCTGCTTCGCCTCCGCCGTGGTGAGTTCGTCCGGGTGCCTGTCCGGCTGGGCCTCCGCCCGGCAGTGCTTGCACGCGAGGTCGCAGGCCTGCGTCGTCTCCCAGATGACCAGGAACGGCGCCCGGTCGAAGTCCCTGGGGCCCAGCCCGTTCCCGCCGGGGTGGCCGCCGTGCTTTCCGTGTGGTTTCATGGGCGCAACGTAAACGGACGGGTGCCGCCCGTCTGTCGGGCGCTCTCAGGATACGGTCGAGGAATCGGCAGGGGCGGCTGAGGGGAAAAACCCGACAGCCCGGCGGCGGCGTGCCCCGGACGCGGTGGATGCCCGGGGCGGCGCACCGCGGCCCGGGCGGATGCGCGGACCGCGGCCTGGCGGCGCTACGCGTCGATGGACGCGTTCAGGCAGCAGGCGCCGGGCTTGCACCTGCACGCTTCCCATGGCAGTTCCGCCATGCTCGCGGCCGGACAGTCGCCGGGGGAAACCGCCCCGGTCATGAACGGCTCCACCAGGTCGGCCATGAAGGCCACGAACGCCGGGGCCGCGTGCGGTATGGGGACGCGGAAGAACGCCAGGCCGCGCTCCTCGGCCTCGCCCCTCAGCTCGTGGTCCAGCTCCGCGAGGGTCTCGGACTGCTCGTGCATGAAGCTCACCGCGTCGACGACCACACGTTCGGCTTCGATGCCGGCGATGACGGTTTCGATATCCGGCTGCGTCCAGTCGATGGGGCGGTTCGTGTGGTTCTGGTAACCGATGGCGTAGTCCGCGGCGCCCACCTCCCGGGCCAGGGCCGCACAGAAGTCGCGGACGTATATGTCGTAGCGGCTGCCTTCCCGGATGTACTTCATGGGAGTGCCGTGGGCAGAGAAAACCAGACGCGTCCCGGGATCACCGAAGCTCAGCTCGTTCGCGGCCATGAGCTCGCGGATCGCGTCGGCCCTCAGCTTCAGATAGGCCGGGTGCCGGTGCCAGCCGGAGACGTGGTGAACGGGCACGTTCCACAGCTGCTGGCGCATGTCCGCCTCCACCCGGTCGAGGGCGGCCACGGTAGTGGAGGGCCCGCAGAGCGGATAGATGGGCAGGGCCACTATTCGATCCACGTCCAGACCCCGCGCCCGCCGCACGGCATCCGCGATGAACGGCTCGGTGAACTGCATCCCCACGATGGTGACGGCGTCGTGGCCACGCCGCCGAAGCTCCACCTCGAGGAGCTCTGCCTGGTCCTGCGCCTGCGCGTGCAGCGGCGACCCGCCAATGAGCTCATACTCCTCAATGAGGCCGGGGGCACGGGCTTCCGCGAGGCGGCGGGCCCGCTCACGAGCCTCGGCAGCAGCGCCGGCCTCGAGACTCGTGTTCAGGTTGAAGATTCGCTCGAGAAACGGAACGACCTCCTCGGGCGTCGGATGCTCGGGCTCGCCGAAGTTGAGGAGGAGAATCGCTGTTTTCATGATACTGCGTTCCTTCGCTGCGGTTGCGGCCGGTGGCGACACGGGGATGGGGCCCCGCCGCCTCACCTGCCCTGGTTGTTCCGGTACCACTCCACGATGTCGGCGCGCCGGCTTCGGTCCGTGAAGCTCGCTTCCCGCATGAGCGCCTCGATCTCGTCGATCTCGCGGGGCGCCCCCGCCGATGCCCGTTCCACGCCCGAATCGTCGAAGATGTACACGTCCTCGATCCGCACACCGATGCCTGCGAACCTATGGAACGCCGGGCGCAGTCGCTCGGCCATGGCTCGGTTGGCCGGTGTGTCGGGCAGGTGGTCGAAGGCGTCGGCACGGACGTAGATCCCCGGCTCGATGGTCACGGCGCTGCCGGGCTGGAATCCCTCCAGCTCCGACACGTCGGGATCGTGAACAGCCAGTCCGACGCCGTGTCCGAGGCCGTGCATGTAGAACAGGCGGTACTGCGGGCAGGTCGCCGGCGAGGACGGAGTGCCGCAGTCGTGCGTGGCATCCGGACCGTCGATGAGGCCGATGCGCGCCATGCCCTCCCGGAGCTCGTGATTTGCGGCGTCCTGCAGTTCCGCCCACGTGGCGCCCCGCCGTATGAGCCCGGCGGCGGCCTTGTGCGCAGCCAGCACGACCTCGTACACCGCACGCTGTTCCGGCGAGAACCGGCCGTTGATCGGGAAGGTGCGGGTGATGTCCGCTGCATACCCGCCGTACGACGCTGCGGCATCCACGAGGAGCAGCTCGCCGTCCTCCATGAATCGGTCCGCCGCGCCGTAGTGCAGGACCGTGGCGTTCGGGCCCGACCCAACGATGGAGCCGTACGCGGGTCCTTCAGCCCCGTTGCGCAGGTATATGTATTCGTGCAGGGCGCGGATCTCGAACTCGTTCATGGCGGGCGCCGTCGCGCGCATGGCCTCACGGTGGGCCAGGGCGGAGATGTAGACGGCGCGCCGGATCCGGTCCAGCTCCGCCGCCGACTTCCGGGCACGGAGCTGTCGCACGCGGCCGGCCACGGAACGGAACTCTGCCGCCGGCCGGCGGTCCTGCAGCCGCGCGAGCAGCTGCTCCGCGTGGGACAGGTCCGCATCCGGTCGCGGAGCGCGGGGGGGCATGGCAGACACGTGGACGACGCGGTGCTCCGCGACGACGGAATCCAGGAAGGCCACAAAGCGTGTCGCGTTCAGCGCCGGGATGCCCACGCGGGCG
>DATHVO010000218.1:0-19322 GCA_035461265.1 Longimicrobiales bacterium | reverse complement strand
CCTTATGATTCCGCACTCTGAGACTGCCGAGCGGCAGGCTCGCACCATCGTCATTGCGGTGGGAGGGAACGCTCTCCAGCCGCAGGGCGGGCAGGGCGACATCGCCGAGCAGTTCGAACACACCCGGGAGAGTCTCGGGGCGGTGGTGGACCTTGCCGCAAAGGGCTGGCGGATCGCGGTGGTCCACGGCAACGGTCCGCAGATCGGCGACGAGCTGCTCCGCAACGAGATGGCCCGCCAGGAAGTACCGCCGCTGCCCCTGGGCGTCCTCGTGGCGTCCACCGCGGGCTGGATCGGCTACATGATCCAGCAGTCACTGCAGAACGCGCTGGAGCAGGCCGGCGTGCAGCGCTCCGTGGCGACCCTCATCACGCAGGTCGTGGTGGACCCGGCGGAGGCGAACGGCCGGCCGGTGAAGCCCATCGGCCGCTTCATGACGGAGGCCCAGGCGCAGGCGGTGGCCCGGGAGACGGGCTGGACCGTGGGCCCGAGCGGGAACGGCTGGCGCCGTCTCGTCTCGTCGCCGGTCCCGACCGGCACCGTGGAGGGCAGACAGATCCGGCAGCTGGTGGAGGCCGGCACCATCGTCATTGCCGCCGGTGGCGGAGGCACCCCGGTCTATCGCGACCCCGTCCTGAGCCTGGAGGGCGTGGACGCGGTCGTGGACAAGGACCGGGCGGCCGAGGTCCTGGCCCGCGAGATCGGGGCCGGCACGCTGCTCATTCTGACGAACGTCGAAGGTGCCTATCGCGCCTTCGGCACGCCGCGGCAGGAGCTGCTCAGGAAGCTGGGCGCCGACGAGGCCGACGCGCTGCTGGCCGCAGGCGAGTTCGGCGAGGGCAGCATGGGTCCGAAGGTGGAGGCGGCCGTGGCATTCGTCCGCGGCGGTGGCCGCCGGGCCATCCTGGGGCGGCTGGACCAGGGCCTCCAGGCAGTGCAGGGCGAGGCCGGCACCACGATAGTGCCGTGACCATGAACAGGATCTGATACACGAGTAAGGGGACCATGAACATTCACGAATATCAGGCGAGAGACATCCTCCGCGAGCACGGTGTGCCCGTGCCTGCCGGCAGGATCGCCACGACCGCCGAGGAGGCCGAGGCCATCGCAACCGAGCTCGGCGCCACCGTCGTCATCAAGGCACAGGTTCATGCCGGCGGGCGTGGCAAGGCGGGCGGAGTCAAGCTCGCCAGGACTCCGGCGGAGGCCCGCGAGCACGCGGGACGGATCATTGGCATGACCATCAAGGACCTGCCGGTGGAGAAGGTACTCGTCGCGCCGGCGGAGGACATCGCTTCGGAAGCCTACGTCGGCATCATCGTGGACCGGGCGTCCAAGCGCGCGGTCTTCATGGTGAGCCGCGAGGGCGGCGTCGACATCGAGGAGGTGGCGGCGCGTGACCCGGATGCGATCCGCCGGTTCGCCATCGACCCGCGCTACGGCCTCCTGCCGTTCCAGGCCTACGCCCTGGCGACGGCCCTGTACGACGACATCAAGCAGCAGCGCGCCGCCGCCAGGGTCCTGCAGCAGCTCTACGCTGCGTTCATCGCCAGCGGCGCGTCCCTCGCCGAGATCAACCCCCTCGTCACGACGCCCGCCGGCGAGGTGAAGGCGCTCGACGCGAAATTCAACATCGACGACAACGAACTCTTCCGGCGCCCCGCCATCGAGGCGCTCCGCGACACCGCGGGCGAGCCGGAGGCGGAGACGATCGCCCGCGAGGCCGACCTGACGTTCATCAAGCTGGATGGCGACATTGGCAACGTCGTGAACGGCGCCGGCCTCGCCATGGCGACCATGGACCTCATCAAGTACTACGGCGGCGAGCCGGCCAACTTCCTGGACATCGGCGGGTCGTCGAACCCGCAGAAGGTGGTGAACGCGCTGCGTATCATCACGAGCGATCCGCAGGTGAAGGTCATCTGCTTCAACATCTTCGGCGGCATCACGCGCTGCGATGACGTGGCCAACGGGATCGTCGAGGCCACCCGCATGATCAGCATCGACGTTCCACTGGTCATCCGACTGACCGGGACGAATGAGGCGGAGGCGCTCCGCATCCTGAAAGACGCCGGCTTCGAGGCCACGACGTCCATGGACGCCGTGGTGCAGAAGGCCGTCGAACTCGCCAAACAGGCCTGACCGGGGACGACGATGTCAATATTCATAGACGGGAATACGACGCTGCTGGTCCAGGGCATCACGGGCCGCGACGGGTCCTTCCACGCATACCAGATGATGGAGTACGGCACCCGCGTGGTCGGCGGCGTGACGCCGGGGAAGGGAGGACAGTCGTTCGACGGTCCGGGGACGAAGGTCCCCATCTTCGACACCATGGAGCAGGCGGTGCGGGCGACGGGCGCCAACGCATCCGTGATCTACGTGCCGCCCCCGTTCGCCGCCGACGCCATCATGGAGGCGGCTGACGCCGGCGTGCCGTTCATCGTGGCGATCACCGAAGGCGTGCCCGTGCTGGACATGACGCGGGTGCACGCCTTCGTGCAGGACCGCGGCGTGCGGCTTCTCGGCCCCAACTGCCCGGGCCTGCTGTCGCCGGGCAAGTCGAAGGTCGGGATCCTGCCTGGGCAGATCGCGACGCCCGGCCCCGTGGGCGTCGTCTCCCGGTCAGGTACGCTCACGTACGAGGTGGTCTATCAGCTCACGCTGGCCGGAATCGGCCAGACGACGTGCGTCGGCATCGGCGGCGACCCCATCAACGGCACGTCCTTCATCGACTGCCTCGAAGCGTTCGAGGCCGACCCCGAGACGACGGCGGTGGTCATGATCGGGGAGATCGGAGGCACGGACGAGCAGGACGCGGCCCGCTTCGTCAAGGAGCGGATGACGAAGCCGGTGGTCGGCTTCATCGCCGGGCAGACCGCCCCCCCGGGACGCCGCATGGGACACGCCGGCGCCATCATCAGCGGGTCGTCGGGGACGGCGGCCGAGAAGATCCAGGCCTTCGAGGAGAACGGCATCGGCGTCGCCCGCAAGCCGTCCGATGTGGTCGGCCTGACCCAGGCCGTGCTGTAGCCGTTGAGCGCCCAGACCATGCAGCTCCACGAGCTGCTGCCCGCCGACCACATCGTCGCCCCGCTGGAGGCGACGACCCTGCGGGCCGCCCTCGGTGAGATGCTCGCACAGCTCGATGAGGCAGGTGCGCTGCTGGATCCCGCCGCGCTGGAACGCGCCCTCAACGCCCCCCGGGGCCCGGGCGTGGTGGCTGCAGGTGAGGACGTCGTGCTGCCGCACTTCCGCACGGACGCCGTCGACCGGCTCATCGTGGCCCTGGGGATCAGCCCGCAGGGCCTCGACGGGCGCGACATGGGAATGGAGGGGCAACCCCGCATCATCGCCCTCATTCTCGCCCCCACGCAGGCGGCCAGCCTGTACCTGCAGGCCGTCTCCGTCCTGGCGCGCTGGCTCCGGGACGGGGACGTCGTCCGTCGCCTCGCGTCCGCCGACGCCGCACAGGCCAGGCAGCTTGCGGTGGAAGCCGCACTCCGGCTCCAGCCCCGCCTGACCGTACGTGACATCATGGTGCAGGGTGTTCGCAGCGTCTCGGCCGGCACCTCCGTCCGCGAGGCCGTGGACGTCATGGTGCGACACCGGATGCGCGCGCTGCCCGTCGTCGGCGAAAAGCAGGAGGTCCTGGGTGTGATATCCGAGCGGGATGTCATGCGCGGGCTGCTGCCCCAGATCCCCCGGGCCGGGCAGGAGGGCACCGCCTCCATCGTGCCCGAGACGCTCCGGGTGAAGGACGTCATGACCCGCTCGGTCCTCTGCATTACGGAGGACCTCAGCATCGAGGAAGCGGCCAACATGATGATCAACAAGGACGTCGAGCAGTTCCCAGTGACCAGTGACGGCAGGCTCACGGGCTTCGTCAGCCGGGGCGATGTCATCCGTAAGCTGTTCGGGCGCTGAGCAGTCGGCGACCGGAATCCAGATCACCCGAAATCGTCAGGACCAATGAGCCAGACCCTCGCCATCATCAAGCCCGACGCCGTCGCCGCCGGCAATGCCGGCCGCATCCTTGCGCACCTCGAGGAGGCGGGCTTCCGCGTTCTGGCCCTGCGCATGCTCCGGCTCTCGCCCGCACAGGCCGGCGCATTCTACGCCGTGCACCGGGAGCGTCCCTTCTACGGGTCTCTCGTCAGCTTCATGACGTCGGGTCCCTGCATCTCCGTCCTGCTCGAGCGGGACAATGCCGTTCCTGCACTCCGGGAGGCCATCGGGGCCACGGACCCGGCCGAAGCCGCTGCCGGCACGGTACGGGCCCTCTTCGCCGAGTCGAAGGAGCGCAATGCCATCCACGCCTCCGACTCCGATGACAACGCCGCCCTCGAAGCCGCATTCTTCTTCGCCGCCAGCGACGTCCTCGCCGCCGGCTGACCGGGCGTGCCGGCGCCGCCGCGGGGGCCGCCAGGCCCGTCCGGAACCCCGTCCGGCCCGCCTCGCAGCGGGCCGCCGCGACATTGACACGGCCTCGGATTTCTGGCATCTTGAACGACTATGCTGAAAGTCGATCTCGGCCGCCTGGCGCGTCAGCACCGGGTCCGAATCGATACGGCGCTCGCGGCCGATGATCCCTTATGGGACGGCGCCGGGCTCACGTTCGATGGTCCCGTCTCAGTCGGCCTCGACGTCCAGCCGGCGGGTGAGGACGTGGTGGTGCGGGGACGGTTCCGGGGTACCGTGGTACTGGCCTGCCGCCGGTGCGTGGCACCGGTCCGGCACGAGCTCGACGAGGAACTCACGCTCGTGTATCGGGCGGGTCTGACCATTGCGGATGCGGAGGCGGAGGAGGTGTATCCGCTGCCGCCCCGGGGACAGGAGCTGGACCTGGCGGTGGCGCTGCTGGAGCATATCCAGCTGGCGGTGCCGCAGTATGTCATCTGTAGCGAGTCGTGCCGCGGGTTCTGCCCGCGATGCGGCCGGAACCTGAACCAGGCCTCGTGCGAGTGTGTCGTCGAGGAAGAGGATCCTCGGTGGGCCGCGCTGCGGCGGCTGAGGTCGGAGTGAGGAGGACGTATGGCGGTACCGAAGAAAAAGGTATCGAAGCAGCGGCGGCGGAAGCGGCGCGGCGCGATGAAGGCGGAGGTGCCGACCGTGAACCGCTGTCCGAAGTGCGGGGATCCGCGGATTCCGCATCGGGTGTGCCCATCGTGCGGCACCTACGGGGGCAAGCAGGTCATCGAGGTCGAAGAGATCTAGGGGGCGTCCGGTGCGCATAGCGCTCGACGCCATGGGCACCGACCGCCACCCGGCGGTGGAGGTGACGGGTGCCATCCAGGCACTGCGGGACCTGCCGGGTGATTTCGAGATTGTGCTGGTCGGGGACCGGGCGCGCATCGAGGCGGAACTGGACCGACACGGGTTCGCGTCGGACCGCCTGCACATCGTGCACGCACCGGACCGGATCGAGCCTGGTGAGCCGGCGGTGACGGCGGTGCGGCGCAAGCGCACGTCGTCCATCGTGGTCGGCCTCAAGCTGCAGAAGCAGGGAGAAGCGGACGCATTCGTGAGTGCCGGGTCCACCGGCGCCGTCATGGCTGCGTCCGTTTTCCTCTTCCGGGCGATACCGGGTGTGGACCGGCCGGCCATTGGCACGATCCTGCCCACGACGGTGCAGCCGTGCCTGCTCATCGACGCGGGGGCGAACGTCGATTGCAAGCCCCAGCACCTGGTCGAGTTCGGCCGACTCGGCTCGATCTACGTGGAGGATGTGTGGCTGCGGCCGTCACCGCGCGTGGGTCTGCTCAACATCGGCGAGGAGCCGGAGAAGGGTGACGAGCTGACGGTCGAGGCGCATCGCCTGCTCGGTGCCTCCGACCTGAACTTCGTGGGCAACGTGGAGGGCAGGGACGTCATCCGCGGCGTCTGCGATGTGCTCGTGGCCGACGGCTTCGTGGGCAACGTGCTGCTCAAGTTCTACGAGTCCATCATGAGCTTCATGCACGGCCTCATCACGGCGGAGTTCGCGGACCTGCCGGAGCCGCCGGACCTGGACCACCTGTTCCGGGTCTTCGATTACACGGAGTATGGCGGTGCGCCGCTGCTGGGTGTGAACGGCGTGACCATCGTGTGCCACGGCGGCTCGCCGCCGCGTGCCATCTGCAATGCCATACGGATGGCCGTCCAGTCCGTGGAGACGCGGGTGGTGGGGCACATCGAGCGTGCGGTGGCCGCGGCGGCCGCCGGGCGCCCATCCCGCAACGCTGCGCTGGAGGGGTGATGAAAGCCAGGGACCCCGTCATCGAGATCGTCGCGACGGGCCGCTACCTGCCGGACCGCGTGCTGACGAACGCGGACCTCGAGCGGATGGTGGAGACCACGGACGAGTGGATCCATGAGCGGACGGGGATCCGTGAACGGCGCATCGCCGATGCGGATACCGGGGCTGCGGAAATGGGGGCGGCCGCGGCCCGCATCGCCATGGAGCGGGCCAACATCCTTCCGGGCGAGATCGACGTGATCGTCGTCTCCACTGCCACGCCGGACCGTCTCCTGCCGTCCACGGCCTGCGACATGCAGGCGCTGCTGGGCGCCACGAATGCCGCGGCCTATGACATTTCCGCGGCGTGTTCGGGATTCCTCTACGCCCTGTCCGTGGCCGAGGGACACATTGCGTCCGGCAACGCGGAGATAGCCCTCGTCGTGTCCACCGAGAAGATGAGCGGTATCGTCGACTGGAGCGACCGCGCCACCTGCGTGCTCTTCGGCGATGGCGCCGGGGCGGCAGTGGTGCGCCGGGCCGTCAACGGCCGCGGCGTGCTGTCGAGCTTCATCCGGTCGGACGGCACCCTCGCGGAGCTCCTCTGGCGGCCGGCAGGCGGCGTGAGGGTACCCATGGACCTCGCAGTCCTCGAGCAGAAGACCCATCTGGTGAAGATGGCGGGCCGGGAGGTCTTCAAGGCCGCGGTCCGCTCCATGGCGGAGGCAGCGGACCAGGCGCTCATGCGGGCCGGTCTCACGGGTGCGGACATCGACCTGCTCATCCCCCACCAGGCGAACATGCGCATCATCGACGCCACCGCGCGTTACGCTGGTATCCCCATGGATCGCGTGTTCGTCAACGTCGACCGTTACGGGAACATGAGTTCGGCAACCGTGCCCATCGCCCTCGATGAGGCGCTGGAGCAGGGGCGGATTCAACCCGGCAACAACGTCCTCATGGTCGCCTTCGGCGCCGGCTTCACCTGGGCGGCCACGGTGCTGCGGTGGTAGGACTGCTGTTTCCCGGCCAGGGCTCCCAGTTCCCCGGCATGGGCCGGGAGCTGGCCGAGGCGTACCCGGATGCAAAACGGACCTTCGAGGAGGCCGATGATGTCCTGGGATTCGCCCTCTCCCGTGTCGCGTGGGACGGCCCGGAGGAGGCGCTCACCGCCACGAGCAACGCCCAGCCGGCCATCCTCACCCATTCCATCGCCGCCTACCGCGTGGTGGAGGCTCGTCTCGGGCCGGTGGGCATGGCGGCCGGGCACAGCCTGGGCGAGTTCACGGCCTACGTCGCCGCCGGCGCATTGACGTTCGCCGACGGAGTCCGTACGGTCCGGCGGCGCGGCGAGCTCATGCAGCAGAGCGGCGACGAGCGGCCCGGCACCATGGCCGCCCTCCTTGGCCTCGATGACGACGTCGTGGAGCGGGTCTGCAGGGAGGCTTCCGCGGACGGTGGCGCCTGCGTCCCGGCCAATTACAACTCGCCGGGTCAGCTCGTCATCAGCGGTGACGTGCCAGCCGTGGAGCGGGCGCTGGAACTGGCTCGGGCCGCCGGGGCCCGGCGGGCCGTCCGGCTCAACGTGTCCGGCGCCTTCCACTCGCCCCTCATGGAGGTGGCGCAGGCGGGCCTGATGGCGCAGCTTGAGGCCGCCGCATTCACGGCGCCGTCGTTCCCGGTAGTTTCGAATGTCACGGCGGCACCCGTCCGGGAGGGCGCGGAAGCGCGCCGGCTGCTGGTGGAGCAGCTGACGTCGCCGGTCCGGTGGACGGCGTCCATGCAGGCGATGCTGGCGGCTGGCGTCACACGGTTCTGCGAAGTGGGGCCGGGTAACGTGCTGAGCGGGCTCCTGCGCCGCGTGGACCGCTCTGCGGGTGCGGTGGCACTGGGCACTGCGGCGGAGGTGGCCGCTCTGGGCGGCTGAGGGGGTGGGAATGGAGCGGGAGCTTTCGGGGCGTGTCGCGCTGGTGACGGGCGGCAATCGCGGCATTGGCCGTACGATAGCGGAAGCGCTGGCGGCGGCAGGCGCCCGTGTCGCGGTCGTGTCCAGGGACGCCGGGCAGGCGGCGGCGGTGGCGGCCGAACTGCCGGGTGAGGGGCACGGCGGGTACGGCTGCGACGTCGCGGATGGCAACGCCGTGGACGCCACGGTGAAGGTGGTAGAGACGGATTTCGGTTCGCTGGACATCCTGGTGAACAACGCCGGGGTCACGGGCGACAACCTGCTCATCCGCCTGTCCGATGCGGAATGGGACCGCGTACTCGAGACGAACCTGAAGGGCGCGTTCCACACGATCCGGGCAGCGTCCCGGGGCATGATGCGCCGGCGGGACGGCCGGATCATCAACATAACGAGCGTGGTTGGCATCACCGGCAACAAGGGGCAGGCGAACTACGCCGCCTCGAAGGCCGGGCTCATCGGTCTCACGAAGTCCGTCGCGAAGGAGCTCGCTTCCCGCAGCATCCTGTGCAATGCGGTGGCGCCGGGCTTCATCGAGACGGAGATGACGCAGGATCTGCCGCAGGCGACCCGTACGGCCCTGCTGGACCAGATCGCCCTGGGGCGGCTGGGTCGTGGGGACGAGGTCGCTTCGGTAGTGCGGTTTCTGGCCGGTCCGGGGTCAGCGTATATTACCGGGCAGGTCATCGTCGTGGATGGCGGAATGGTGATTTGACACATCAACCGAGAGGACAAGATGGCGGACAACACCGAGTCGAAGGTCAAGGAGATCATCATCAACGAGCTGGGCGTGGAGCCCGAGAAGGTCACGCCGGAGGCTTCGTTCGTCGAGGATCTCGGCGCAGACTCGCTCGACACCGTGGAGCTGGTCATGGCCTTCGAGGAGGAGTTCGGCATTGAGATTCCCGATGAGGATGCCGAGCAGCTCCAGACCGTGGGCGATGCCATCAAGTACCTGAAGGAAAAGGGTGTCGACTGATTCGATGGCTGTAGCCGACAAGGGTATCACGGACGCGCGCTCCGCCAGGCGCCGTCGGGTCGTCGTCACCGGCATGGGCATGCTCACGCCGGTGGGCAACGACGTGGAGGAGACCTGGCGCGCGCTGCTGGAGGGGCGCAGCGGGGCAGGCCCCATAACGCTGTTCGAGACCACGCCGGACTTCGACGTCCGGTTCGCCGCCGAAGTGAAGGGGTTCAGGGCGGAGGACTACCTGGACCGCAAGGAAGCGAAGCGGATGGACCGGTTCACGCAGCTCGCCATGACCGAAGCGCAGCAGGCACTGGGGCAGGCGGGACTGGAGGATCGGCCCGCGGGCGTGGACTACGACCGTGTCGGGGTGGTCATCGGCAGCGGCATCGGCGGGATCACCACGTTCGAGGAGCAGACACGCGTGCTCGTCGAGCGGGGCCCGAAGCGGATCAGTCCGTTCTTCGTGCCGATGTTCATCCCGGACATTGCCGCGGGCCACGTATCCATGCGCTACGGTCTGCGCGGCCCGAACTACTGCACCGTGTCGGCCTGCGCGTCCAGCGCCCACGCCGTCGGGGACGCCTTCCGCCTCATCGAGCGGGGGGACGCGGATGTGATGGTGACGGGGGGAACGGAGGCGTCGGTGACGGCGCTGGCCATTGCGGGGTTCGCCAACATGAGGGCGCTGTCGACGCGCAACGATTCGCCGGAGACGGCGAGCCGGCCGTTCGATGCCGAGCGCGACGGCTTCGTCCTGGGCGAGGGCGCGGGGATCATGGTCCTGGAGGAACTGGATCATGCCCGGCGCCGGGGTGCGGAGATCCTGGGGGAGGTCGTGGGCTTCGGCCAGAGTGCGGATGCCCACCATCTCACCGCGTCGGCGCCGGAGGGTGCCGGAGCGCAGCTGGCCATGCGGGCGGCCCTGGACGATGCGGGAGTGGCTGTCGAGGACGTGGACTACATCAACGCCCACGGCACGTCCACGCCCATCAACGACCTCAACGAGACGCTCGCAGTCAAGGCGGTGTTCGGAGACCACGCGCACAAGCTGGTCATGGGTTCGACGAAGTCCATGACGGGCCATCTCCTCGGCGCCGCCGGCGGCGTGGAGGCTGTGATCTCGACACTGGTCTGCCGGGACGGCGTCATCCCGCCGACCATCAACTTCTCGACGCCGGACCCGGACTGCGACCTCGACTATGCGCACAACCGGCGGGTGGAGCGCCCGGTTCGCGTGGCCATCACGAATTCGTTCGGTTTCGGCGGGCACAACGTGTGCCTTGCCGTGCAGCGCTTCGAGGCCTGATCACGGGACCGGCCGCGAGGGCGGGGAAGGGCTCCCACCGGCGTGCCGGGAGGGGGCCCTTTCGCTTGCAGGAGGGGCGCGCGAGCCCTATTCTTGCGCGGTCGACAATGTTCGCGCGACTGCGCTCCGGGAGGGGCGCGCGGGGTATCATTCAGCCGGAAATGACTGCATGACATCGGCCCTCGCCGTGCTGGCCGACAGTACGGACACCGGATTGCGGGTCGCACCAACGGACCCCCGACTCCACCCCATTGCGGACAAGGTCCTGGCGGGAGAGCGCCTGACCCCGGAGGATGGGCTCGTCCTGTTCGAGTCCACCGACCTGCTGGGCATCGGCGCTCTCGCGGACTGGTCGAACCGGCAGAAGAACGGCGACCGCGTCTTCGTCTGCGCCAATCAGCACCTGAACCCGACGAACGTCTGCATCCTGCGGGCGACGTGCACATTCTGCTCGTTCGCTCGCACGCCCCGGGAGGACGGTGCGTACACCATGACACTCGAGGAAGCCTTCCACGAGGCGTCCATGGCGAGTGACACCCCCGTCCGTGAGTTCCACATCGTCGGCGGACTCCATCCGCGCCTCCGGCTGTCGTACTACGAGGACCTCATCCGGGGTCTCCGGGAGCGCCACCCGGGCGTGGAGGTGAAGGCCCTCACGGCGGTGGAGATCGCCCACCTGGCCCGCATCGAGAAGAGCAGCGTGGAGGACGTGCTCATCCGCCTGCGCGAGGCCGGCATGGACACGATGCCCGGAGGCGGCGCGGAGGTCTTCGCGAAGGGCGTGCGGGCGACCATCGCCCAGCGGAAGCTGGCGGCAGAGGAATGGATCGACGTCCACCGCCGTGCCCACGGCCTGGGGATCCGCACGAATTGCACGATGCTCTACGGACACGTCGAGTCCCTGAATGACCGGGTTGACCACCTCGTCATGCTGCGGGAGCTGCAGGATGAGACGGGAGGCTTCCTCACGTACATCCCGCTGGCCTATCACCCGGACAACAACGAGCTCGGCGAGGAGCTGGGCCGGACGGGAACGGCGACGACGGGCTTCGACGACCTCAAGAACCTCGCCATCGGCCGGCTGTTCCTCGACAACATCCGGCACATCAAGACGCACTGGATCATGAACACCGCGAAGGTCAGCCAGATCGCGCTCCACTTCGGTGTGGATGACCTGGAAGGAACCGTCCGCCGGGAGCGGATCTACCATGACGCGGGTGCGGCCACGCCCGAGGGTATGACATTCGCCGAGATCGTTCGTCTCGTGAAGGACGCCGGCAAGCGGCCGGTGGAGAGGAACGTGCGCTACGAGGAGGTCCGGCAGTGGTGATCCGCGCCAACGGATTCGTGTCGGGCCCCGGCCCGGTTACGGGACCGCGTCCGCCCGCAGCCGAACAGCGTGCACTGCCCATCCTTCAGACCACGGCACCGCGCCGCCGTGAGCCTGCCGAGAACGGGTCGGTGGGCGCCAGGCACCGGGTGGAGCAACCGGTCTACGTGCCGCCGGCCCTGGCGACGAGGCCGCATGCGGCGGAGATCGCTGAATGGCGAGAGGTCCTGTCGGCGACGCCGCTGCTGGAGCTCGGCGCCCGCGCCGATGCGCTCCGCGCACGGCTTCATCCGGACGGCGTGGTCACGTACATCGTCGACCGGAACGTCAACTACTCAAACGTGTGCGTGACCGACTGCCGTTTCTGTGCGTTCTACCGCCGGCCGAAAGACGATGAGGCGTACGTCCTCGGCTACGATGAGATCGGCCGGAAGATCGACGAGGCGAAGAGCGTCGGCGCCGTGCAGATCCTGATGCAGGGCGGGCACAACCCGTACCTACCCCTCGACTGGTACCTCGAGCTGCTTCGCTACATCAAGGAGCACCACCCGATCCACGTCCACGGCTTCAGCGCGTCGGAGGTGGAGATGATGGCGAAGGTGGCGAAGCTGCCCGTGGATGAGGTCCTCCGGATGCTCCACCAGGCGGGGCTCGATTCCATGCCGGGCGCCGGCGCAGAGGTTCTGGTCGACGCCGTGCGGGATTTCATTGCGCCGAAGAAGATCGACTCCGCCCGCTGGCTGGAGATCCACGAGGCGGCACACGAGGCCGGCATGCTCACCACGGCGACGATGATGTACGGCGTCGGGGAGACGTGGGAGGACCGGCTCGAGCACCTGCTGAAGCTGCGCGCCTCGCAGGCCCGCAGCCTCGACCGCGGGATGGGGCGCTACACCGCGTTCATCACGTGGTCGTTCCAGCCGAGCCACACGGAGATGCAGGACTGGGAGATCGGCCTCGGTACGGGCATGGACTACCTGCGGTTGACGGCCCTCTCCCGGCTGGTCCTCGATAACTTCGAGAACGTGCAGGTGTCGTACGTCACGCAGGGGCCGAAGATGGCGCAGGTCGCGCTGCGCTTCGGCGCAAATGACTTCGGCTCGCTCATGATCGAGGAGAATGTCGTGAGTGCGACGGGCATCGACTTCATCATGCCGGAGGGCGAGATCCGTCGCATCATCGAAGATGCTGGGTTCCGCCCGGCACGGCGGTACCAGGACTACACGTTGGAGGCGCCGGGCGACGGAGGCTGTCCGTGTTGCCGGCGCGAGGCACCCACCACTATAGCGGCGATGGCACAATGAGCAAGGTACTCGTCCTGATGGGATCGGAATCGGATCGGGAGCGTATGGAGAAGGCGCTCCCGATTCTGCATGAGGCAGGCATCGAGACGGACGTAGTGGTGTCGAGCGCGCACCGCGACCCCGAGCGGACCGCGGAGCTTGCCCGCACTGCGGAGGAGCGGGGATTCGGCGTCCTCATCTGCGGCGCCGGGCTGTCGGCCGCACTCCCCGGAGTGGTGGCGGCGCACACCCGGCTCCCCGTGATCGGCGTGCCGCTGAACGCCGCACTGGGCGGGCTCGATGCGCTGCTGTCGGTGGCGCAGATGCCGCCCGGCGTGCCGGTGGCGTGTGTGGGGATCGACAATGCGAGGAATGCGGCGCACCTCGCGATCCGGATCCTGCGCCTGCAGCGCAGCGGCTGATGAGGGTCGGTCTGGGCTTCGATTCCCACCGCTTCGCTGCGGGCCGTCCGCTCGTGCTCGGCGGAGTCACCATCGACCACGCTGCGGGCCTGCTCGGTCACTCGGACGCGGACGCGGTAGCGCACGCGGTGACGGACGCCGTACTCGGCGCTGCGGGCCTCGGCGACATCGGGCGGCACTTCCCGCCGACCGATGAGCGCTGGAAGGACGCCGACTCGCTGGACCTGCTGCGGCGGGCGGCCCAGCTGGCGGAGGAGGAGAACTACCAGGTCGTGAACGTGGATGTCACCGTGGTCTGCGAGGCCCCACGCCTCGCGCCGCACGTGGACGAGATGGGCCGCCGCCTCGCGGCTGCCCTCGGCATCGCGCCACGGCTCGTGTCGGTGAAGGGCAAGACGAACGAGGGGATGGGCTGGGTCGGCCGCGGCGAAGGAATCGCGGCCATGGCTGTCGTCCTCGTGGACCGGGTCGAAGGCTGAACGCGATCCGCTGCCCGGGAGGCCTTAATCGACGCCGTGATCGAGTGGCTCGCCGAACTTCCGCCCGTCGTCATCTACACGGTCATCGGGCTGGGCGCGGCCGTCGAGAACGTGTTTCCGCCGGTCCCGGCAGACACGTTCGTGCTGCTGGGGGCAGTCCTGGCAGGCTCCGGCTCGGCGAGCCCGTGGCTGGTCTTCCTCGCCACGTGGGTGGCCAACGTGGCTTCGGCCGTGGGCGTGTATCTGCTGGCCTACCGGTTCGGCGAGGGGTTCTTCACCACGACGGTCGGCCACTGGTTGCTGAAGCCGCGGCAATTGAGCCAGATCGGACGGTTCTACGGGCGATGGGGCGTCCCGGCCGTGTTCGTGAGCCGCTTCCTGCCGGCGTTCCGGGCGCTGGTCCCGGTCTTCGCCGGCGTGACCCGAACACCGCTGCGGCGCATCATCCTGCCCCTGTCGCTGGCCTCAGCGCTGTGGTACGGTGCGCTGGTCTACCTCGGAGCCATGGCAGGGCGCAACCTGGACGTCCTCGTCGCATTCTTCGACGACGCGAGCCGGCTCCTGGTCCTCGTAGCAGCCATCCTTCTCGCCGCCGTGGCGGCCTGGTGGTGGCGCAGCCGGCATGGAGAAAGTTAGGCATGTTCGGAGTGGAGTCGTACTGCGAGCACCTGGAGCTGGAACGCGGCCTGTCTCCGCGCACCGTGGATGCATACCGGCGGGACCTCGAGCGCCTCGCCGCCTTCATGCAGTCACGCGGCGTGGCGCGGCCCGCGGACGTGGGCGCCACGGAGCTCCGCGAGTACGTCTACCACCTCAAGGACCGGGGTCTCCAGGCCAGCTCCATTCGGCGAAGTGTCTCGGCCGTCCGCACGTACTTCGGGTACCTGCTGGCGGAGGGCGTGGTCGTGGCAGACCCCACGGACCGGGTGGAGCTGCCCAGTGCGTGGCGCCGGCTGCCGGGCGTCCTCAGCCGCGAGGAGGTGGCGAGCATTCTCGACGCGCCGGACCCCGGTGACCGGCTCTTCTGGCGGGACAAGGCCCTGCTGGAGTTCGCGTACGCCTCCGGGACCCGGGTGGGCGAGGTCATGGCCCTCAAGGTGCGGGACGTGGACCTGCAGGAAGGTCTGGCACTCGTGCTGGGGAAGGGCTCGAAGGAACGCCTGGTACCCATCGGCCGGGCGGCGCTCCAGGCGCTCATCGTCTACCTGCGGGAGATCCGGCCGGTACTCGCCGGCAATCGTGCCGAGGGCATCGTTTTCCTGAATGCGCGGGGCACGCCGCTCTCGCGGATGGGTGTCTGGAAGATCCTCCGTCGCCACGTGGAACGTGCGGGGATCCGGAAGCGTGTCACGCCCCATACGCTGCGGCATTCGTTCGCCACGCACCTGCTGGAGGGCGGAGCGGACCTCGCCTCCGTGCAGGAGATGCTGGGGCATGCCGACATCTCGACGACCCAGATCTACACCCATGTGGAACGTGAGTATCTGCGTGACGTTCACAGACGCTTTCACCCCAGGGCCTGACATGAAGGGCAACACCCGTCGCACGAGGATGCCGTACGGTCTCGCCGCCTCCGCCGGTCACCGGGGAAGGGCGAGGCGCGCCGCGCGCCGGTTCGCGGTCCCGTGGGCGGTGGCCTGCCTCGTGGCGGCGACCGCCGGGGTCGCCGCCGGGCAGCAGATCGAACCGTCGCCGCGGGTCGAGCTGCGCGGGCGCGGCGACGCGGACAACGACGCGTTCATCCGTCGCACGCTCAGGGATCCGCGCCTCATCGTGATTGCCCGGGACACGGTTGTCGGACATGCCGACACGATCCCCGGGACGGTCCTGGTCGTCGGGGCGACCATGCGCGTCGATGGCGTCGTTGCCGGCGACCTCGTCGCGGTGGACGCCAACGTGTTCCTGCGCCCCACGGCCCACGTGCATGGCAGCGTTCGCAACATCGCCGGCGGATTCTACCCCTCCGACCTCGCCACCATCGACGGGACGACGACATCCGATCCCACCGCGGCCTACTTCGTCCGGCCGCGCGACGATGGGCTCCTCATCATCCAGGGCATCACCCGCCAGCGCATGGTGGTGTTCAGCGGGTTCTACGGACTTCAGGCACCCGTCTACGACCGGGTCGATGGCGTCACCCTCACCGTCGGTGCGGGGTTGCTCCTTCCCCGGATCGAGCGCGTCGAGCCGATGCTGCGCGGCCACCTGGACTACCGGTCGCAGCGCGGCGTCATCACGGGGGGTGGCGAGCTGGCACTGCCCAGGGGGCGCACCGAGCTGGCCGTGGGCGCCGAGCGCACGACGCTCACGAACGAGCGGTGGATCAGCGGCGACCTGACCAACAGCGTCAGCTACTTCTTCACCGCTACGGACTACCGGGACTACTACGAGGCGGACCGTGCCTACGCGTCCCTACGCCGTACGATCGAGGTCGGCCCCCGCAGCACGAGCCTCTTCCTCGGCGCCCAGATCGAGGACGCCCGCGCCCTCGCAGCGGGCAGGCCCTGGACCGTGCTCGGAACCCCGCGCGAGGACAACATGCCGGTGGACGAGGGTCGCATCACCAGCGTCGTGGCCGGCGGCACCATGGAGTGGACCCAGCCGGCCCACGTGGTGGGCCTGCACGGCGCCGTCGAAGTCGCCGGCCGTACGCTCGACGGCGAGCACGCCTTCGCCCGCTATGTCGCCGACACGGACTGGGCCATGGCCGCCTTCCGGGACCACACGCTCAGGGTCCAGCTGCACGCGCAGGGACCGCTTCCCGGCACCGACTCGCTGCCGCTCCAGCGATGGAGCTTCGTGGGAGGGGAGGGCACACTCCACACGTTCGACATGGCCGGGTTCCGCGGCGATCGCGTGGTCTTCGTCGAGACCACGTACGCCGTGCCGGTGCGGCGCATGCGCGTCCGGTTCCTCGGCGTGCCCGACGTCGAGCTCCTCCACCAGGCAGGCATGGGGTGGACGTCGGGGGAGCGCCGCGACCTCGAACAGAACGTCGGCATCCGCGTCCGGTTCAGCCTCATCAACCTCCGACTCGTAATGGACCCCACGCGGTCGGTGGACAAGGCCCGATTCGTCGTGGGATTCAATACGCCGCGACGTTCCTACCCGTGGGAGCCGGCGCGCTGAATGCGGCTTTGACACGGGCGACCCGCCGGGTTACTTTTTCGGCGTGAAATTTGCATCGCGGCGCGCCCCCTCCCTCGTCGGCTGATGGTGCGCAACGAACGGATTCTGTGCGTCATCCCGGCGCGGCTCGGTTCCGAGCGGCTGCCGCGAAAGCCGCTCCACGTCATGGCGGGCAGGCCGCTCCTCGAGTGGGTATGGCGCCGTGTCGTCTCCTTCCAGCTGCCGGACCGCGTGATCGTGGCCACGGACTCCGGCGAAGTCATGGACCTGTGCGCTGGCATGGGGGCGGAAGCGGTGCTGACCTCCCCGGCCCACGAATCCGGGACGGAGCGGATTGCCGAGGTCGTCGGCATGCCGGAGTATGCGGGGTATGACACCGTAGTGAACGTCCAGGGCGACGAGCCGTTCGTAACGGAGTCGCAGGTGGCGGCAGCGGTTTCACAGGCTGCGGCGTTCGACATCGGTACGGTGGCCGCGCCGGTGGCCACGGCGGCGGCATGGCGTGACCCCGACGTGGTCAAGGTCGTGCTGCGCACGGACGGCGGCGCGCTCTATTTTTCCCGGAGCCCCATTCCGCACCCGAGGGGGGGCGATCCGCCGGCGGAGGCGTTCCGGGCACCGCCCTACCTGCGCCACATCGGGATCTACGCGTACCGGCCGGCGGTGCTGGCCCGCTGGCTGGCGCTGGAGGGGACGGAATTGGAGCGCATCGAGCGGCTCGAGCAGCTGCGGGCGCTGACTGCGGGCCTCACCATCGGGGTGGGGATCGTCGAGTGGAGCGGTGGCGGCGTCGACTCCGCAGCAGACGCGGCACGTGCGGAGGCGGAACTGGACCGGGAACAACACAGCTGAGGGCAGCAGGCAATGAGCGACCACAAGCAGCAGCCGACGAAGTACATCTTCATCACCGGTGGCGTGGTTTCGTCCCTGGGCAAGGGCATCGCCGCAGCGTCGATCGGCAGGCTGCTGGTGGAGCGGGGCCTGCGGGTGACGATCCAGAAGTTCGACCCGTACATCAACGTGGATCCGGGGACGCTGTCGCCATTCCAGCACGGCGAGGTTTTCGTGACGGACGATGGTGCGGAGACGGACCTGGATCTGGGTCACTACGAGCGTTTCATCGACGAGTCCCTGTCGCAGGCCAACAACATCACGACGGGCCGGATCTACCTCGACGTGATCACGAAGGAACGCCGGGGCGACTACCTGGGCGCGACCGTGCAGGTGGTGCCGCACATCACGGACGAGATCAAGCACGCCATCCGACGGCTCGCACCGAGCCGGGACGTCGTCATAACTGAGATCGGCGGCACGGTGGGCGACATCGAGTCGCTGCCGTTCCTCGAAGCGATCCGGCAGTTCCGTCAGGACGTGGGCCGCGAGCACACGCTGTTCATCCATCTCACGCTGATCCCGTACATCGCGGCTGCGGGCGAGCTGAAGACGAAGCCGACGCAGCACTCCGTGCGAGAGCTCATGGAGATCGGGATCCAGCCGGACGTCCTGATCTGCCGCACTGAGCATCCTCTGTCGGACGAGCTGAAGCGCAAGACGGCGCTGTTCACGAACGTCGACCCGGCGGGCGTGATCGAGGCCGCGGACGTGGACACGATCTACCAGGTGCCGCTGACGTTCCGCCAGCAGAAGCTGGACGACCTCATCGTCACGAAGCTGGGTCTGCAGACGCCTGCGCCGGAGCTGGGCAAATGGGAGGCGATGGTCCAGCGGATCCGTTCGCCGCGGCACGGCAGGGTGCGGATCGCCGTCGTCGGCAAGTACACGTCGCTGGTGGACTCGTACAAGTCGATCCAGGAGGCGCTCATTCACGGCGGCATTGCGAACGACGTGGGCGTTCGGATCGACTGGCTCTCGAGCGAGGATTTCGAACGCGGCACGGGCCCGGACCTCCTCAACGACTACGACGGTCTCCTGATTCCGGGCGGATTCGGCGTTCGAGGCGTGGAGGGAATGCTGGACGCCGTGCGCTGGTCGCGTGAGAACGGGCTGCCGTTCTTCGGGATCTGTCTGGGGCTGCAGTGCGCCGTCATCGAATACGCCCGCAACGTATGCGGTCTGCGGGAGTCCAACTCCGCGGAGTTCCGGGGTGACATCACGGAGGCGGTCATCTGTCTGATGGACTCGCAGCGGCAGGTGACGGACCTGGGCGGCACGATGCGCCTCGGCGCATATCCCGCCCGGCTGGCGGCGGGCTCGCGGGCGGCG
>DATHVO010000217.1:0-8063 GCA_035461265.1 Longimicrobiales bacterium | reverse complement strand
ACTCGTCGGAGCCGAGGACCCAGATGAACGACTGGAGGTCGATCATGTCGCGGGGCCGGAGGTCCCGCACGTCGCGACGGACGCGTTCCGCGAAATCGAGAAGGCTCCGGTAGGTGGCCCAGCCCGGCCTCGACTCGTACGCGAACTCGAAGCCGTAGGCGGCGGCGGCGGCCTGCGTCACACGCGGCTTCAGGAATATGTGGTCCGCCGGGGCGGCGATGAAGCCGAATACCGTGACCAGCGGCCAGGTCAGCACCCGGGTCTGGCGCCGGGGCAGCGATGCGACCGCCTCGACCCATGCCTCGAACCGCCCTTTCGTGGCGCCCCGGCCGTGGACGTACCGGAAGAGGCCGTTCGCGAAACGCTCCGCGCCAGCCGTCGTCCTGACGGCATCCCGCAGCGCCATCTTCTCGAAGGAGAAGAGCAGGTTGGTACGGGACTCGATGCGCACGGCGCGGTCGGCGATCTCCCGGAACCGGCCGG
The DNA here is from genome assembly GCA_035461265.1 of Longimicrobiales bacterium. Taxonomy (GTDB): domain Bacteria; phylum Gemmatimonadota; class Gemmatimonadetes; order Longimicrobiales; family RSA9; genus SH-MAG3. The sequence goes on along the minus strand of DATHVO010000217.1, from coordinate 7,580 downwards.
CGTCGAGGAGGCGCCTGAACTCCCGGCGCGGCAGCTCCTCCTGCCAGCTTTCATGGGCGGACCACTTGTAGTCCCGCTCCCAGTCCAGATATGTCTCATCGGCGAAGCCGCCCGGGAAGTAGTACAGGAACTTCCGGCGGCAGCGTTCGGGACGGGTGAGTCGCCTGGCCATGGACACCTCCTCGCGACGGGCCGGTGCAATGACCGTGCGCGCAGGCCCGGCCCTCGTTATGCATTGAGCCGTCCGGTCGTGCCCGTCCCATGAGGAGAATGCCTGCCATGAAGAAGCCGGTCCTGTGGGCGGTCGGCGCCCTCGCCGCTGCTGCGGCGGGCGTGGCCGTCTATCTCGCCGTGTCCGACACGCCGGCCAGCGACATCATCGGGCTGGCGGCCGGTGGCGGGCACCGCGAGCTGAACGAACCCATGCGGCCTGCCGGGACGGGGCCGCGGGTGATCATCTTCGCCCTCGACGGCGTGGGCCACGACGAGCTGGTGGGCGCGGTCCGGGAGGGGCGTGCCCGTCGCATGGCGGCGCTGCTGGGCGCGCCGGCGGGTGAAGGCGTGTACGCCCACGGGTGGGCAGTCCCGGATGTGCTCAGCGTGCTGCCGTCCACGACGGTGGCCGCATGGAGCTCGCTCTTCACCGGCCGGCCGCCTGCCGCGACGGGGGTGCCGGGGAACGAGTGGTTCGAGCGGGAGTCCATGCGGTTCGTCGCACCGGCGCCCGTGAGCGTGGACGGCCACACCGACGCGGTGGCGGTCTATGCCGACGACCTGGTCGGCGCCACCCTCGCCGTGCCCACGCTGTACGAGCGGGCCGGCGTCCGTTCGTATGTCGCGCTGTCCCAGGTGCACCGGGGCGCCGACCTGCTCATCGTCCCGGACCTCGGCGCGCTGGGGAGCCTGGTCACCGCCGTGGCCGGCGGTGTCGCGGGAGGCGACGAGATGGAGCGGGAGAAGTTCAGCGTGCTCGACGAGGAGGCCGTGGACAACACGGTAGCGGCGCTGCAGGAGCACGGCGTGCCGGACCTCCTCGTCGTCTACTTCCCGGGCGTGGACCTGTACACGCACGTGGCGGAGGGGCCGGTACCGAGCCAGCGGTCCTACGTGGGCGAGGTGCTGGATGCGGGCGTGGGCCGCATCCTGGACGTGTACGCGGCGGCGGGCATGCTGGACGACACCTGGGTGCTGTTCGTGTCGGACCACGGCCACACACCCGTCCTGGAGGATGACCGTCACGCACTGGGCACGGACGGGCCGGGCGAGCCGCCGGCCGTCCTGCAGGCCGCCGGATTCCGCGTGCGGCCGTTCGAGCTCGAGCCGGACGACGACGCGCAGGACTACCAGGCGGTGCTCGCCTACCAGGGCGCCATGGCCTACGTCTACCTGGCCGACCGGTCCACATGCGTCGCCGCCGGCACGGTGTGCGACTGGCGCCGGGCGCCACGCATGGACGACGACGTCCTCGCCGTCGTCCGGGCTTTCGCCGAGACGAACAGGAGCGGCGCCAGCGCGCCGGGGATGATGAACACGCTGGACCTCATCCTGGCGCGGGAGCCGCGCCCGCCCGGCACGGACGCCCTGCCCTTCCAGGTCTGGGACGGAGACCGGCTCGTCCCCGTCGCGGACTACCTCCGTCAGCACCCGCGCCCCGACCTGCTCGATCTGGAGCGGCGGCTCCACGACCTCTCGGCCGGCCCCTTCGGCCACCGCGCCGGCGACGTCCTGCTCCTGGCCCGCTCCGGCTCGGACCGGCCCATCGAAGACCGCTTCTACTTCTCCACGGAGTACCGGTCCTGGCACGGCAGCCCGTCGCAACAGGACAGCCGCATCCCCCTCGTCGTGACCCGCCGCTCCATGGCGGGCGCCGCCATCCGCGAGACCGTCCGCACCGCCGTCGGCGACGGGCCGTCCCAGATCGACATCGTTAACCTCGTCCTCCGCCTGCTCCGGCCGGATGGGCTGGACGAGGAGGGACCGTGAGGAAGATCCTGCGCACGGAGAACATCCTGAACATGCTGCTGGTGTTCGTACCGGTGGCGCTGCTCCTCGAGCATGTCCTCCACTCCGGCCCGCTCCTCGTCTTCGTGGCATCGGCGGTGGCGATCATACCGCTCGCGGGACTGATGGGTCGGGCGACGGAACGCATCGCGGACCGGGTCGGCGAGGGTCTGGGCGGACTCCTGAACGCGACGTTCGGGAACGCAGCGGAGCTCATCATCGCATTCACGGCGCTCCGTGCCGGCCTCCACGACCTCGTGAAGGCGTCCATCACCGGGTCCATCATCGGCAACATCCTCCTCGTCTTCGGACTCGCCACGCTCTACGGCGGGATCAAGTTCGAGACGCAGCAGTTCAACCGCACGGCCGCCGGCCTGGGCGCGACGCTGCTGGTGCTGAGCGCCATCGGTCTCCTGGTCCCGGCAATCTTCCACCACCTCGCCGGCACCGCCGGCGCGCCGGTGGAGCGGGAGCTGAGTCTCGAGATCGCCATGGTCCTGATGGCCGCCTATCTCCTCAGCCTCCTGTTCGCCCTGCGCACGCACCGGCACCTGTACGTCGGTCACACGGCCGGGCCGGAACACGAGCTCGGCGATGGCGGCAGCCGCAGCATCGCGGCGCCGGTGGGCCTGCTCGTGGCGGCGACGGCGGGCGTCGCCCTCATGAGCGAGGTGCTCGTGGGAGCGGTCGTGCCTACGGCGGAGATCCTGGGCTGGAACGAGGTCTTCGTGGGCGTCATCGTCGTGGCGGTCATCGGCAATGCAGCCGAGCACTCCACCGCCATCCTCATGGCGGGACGGAACCGGATGGACATCGCCATCAACATCGCCGTGGGCAGCTCGATGCAGATCGCCCTGTTCGTCGCGCCGCTGCTCGTGTTCCTCAGCTACCTGGTGGGTCCCCGGCCCATGGACCTGCTCTTCACGCCGCTGGAAGTGGTGGCGGTGAGCCTCTCCGTGGGCATCGCCGCCCTCGTCTCGCAGGACGGTGAGTCACACTGGATGGAGGGCGTCCAGCTGCTTGCCGTCTACCTCATCCTCGCCATCGCGTTCTTCTACCTGCCGGTGTAGGGCGGGACGGCGCGGCTCACTTCTCGACCGGGCGCCGCCTGCCGCGATGGAGCCGGTACGCTCGGCCGAGGAGCACGACGGCGAACCAGGCGAGGACAAGGGCGAGGGGCCAGGCGATGAGGCGCGGCCAGAAGAGTGCGACGGCGGCTGCGATGGCGAACAGGGCACCGAGGGCGGCGACGATGCGGGCCTCGGTGCCGGCGAGTACCCGGCGGTTGCCCACGGCCGCGGCCACGGTGTTGCCCAGGCGTATCGCACCGGCCGCGGCCCGCCCCGCACTTCCACGTCCGGGCACTCGGCGGTCGCGGGCGCGGTGACGGTGGTCGCCGTGACGGTCGTCGCTGCCGCGGCCCTCGCGCCGGCGGTGGAACACCCGTCGGCGGCGCGTGCTGAGAAGGATCTCGGTTGTGTTGGACAGATCCTCGATGAACTGGGCCTCGAGGAGCCGGGCGAACGACTCGTCCTCGATGAGGGCGTCCAGCTCGTAGTTCCCGACCCAGCTCGCAACGTTCAGGTTCGTAGACCCGATCCGCGCCCACCGTCCGTCCGCCACGGCGCTCTTGGAGTGGAGCATGGGACCGTTCCACTCGAACACCCTCACGCCGCCTTCCAGGAGCGGCCGGAAGCCGGCCTGCGAGATGGGGCGAAGGACAGGGATGTCGGTGCCGCCGGGGACCAGAAGCCGGACATCCACCCCGTCCATGGCGGCCGCCCGCAGTGCCTGCACGTAGGAAGGGATGCCCGCGAAGTACGCATCCGTCAGCCAGAGCGTGGACCGGGCCGCCGCCGCCACGAGCTCGTCCACCCGGAGCAGGCTCCCCCTGGAGGGTTCGCTGGCGACCACGCGCAGCGCGACGTCACCCGCGGGCGCAGGGCGGCGCCCCCGCCGTTCACCCTTCGGGATGGGGGTACCGGTGAGCGACCACATCCGGACGAACGCCTGCTCGATCTCCGCCACGGCGGGACCGCGGACCTCGATCCCCGTGTCACGCCACGGCTCGATCCCGCGCGCCGGGTCGCCCACCCAGGCGTCGCCGACACACAGCCCGGTGATGAACCCGACCTCACCGTCCACGATGAGGCTCTTCCGGTGATTGCGACGGACCCAGCCCAGGGGACTCGAGAAGCGGAACGGATTGAAGCAGCGCACGTCCACGCCGCCCTCCCGCAGGTCCGTCCAGAAGCCGGGCGATGTCTTCCCCAGCGCACCCATCCAGTCGTAGATGAGGCGCACCGGAACACCGTCCCGTGCCCGGGCCGTGAGCGCGTCGGCGAACTGCCGGCCGGAAGCGTCGTCCCGGATGATGTAGCTCTCGAAGTAGATGGAGCGGCGGGCCGACGCAATCGCTTCGAGCCAGGCGGGATAGTTCTCGGCGGCGTCGCGCAGGAGCCGGACGCTGTTGCCCTCGATGAGCTCCGCGCCTGACGCCCGGGTGAACGCCTGGTCCACCAGCGACCTGGGCAGGTCGGGACCCGGCCGTTCGACGTGGGTCTGCGCGGATTCCACCGCCGCCTTCATCGTCACCGGACGTGGCGGTACATGAGGTCGATGATCTCGTCGTACATCGCGTCCGCCTCATCGCCGCCTGCACGGAACGCTGCCGCGGCGCAGTGCCGGAGGTGGTTGCGCATGAGCTCGCGCCCCACGCCCCGGAGCGCCTCGTGCACCGATGCGATCTGCGTGAGGATGTCCGCACAGTAGCGGTCCTCATCCACCATGCGCTGCAGCCCACGGACCTGGCCCTCGATGCGACGCAGACGCTTCACGTTGCGCGTCTTGATGTCGGGGTCCACGCCCACGGCCTTCCGCCCGCCATCACCCGCGTCGTGCGGCACGCCGCAGCCGCACGCCGTCACCGTCGCCTGCCGATCCGCCGCCATCGCATCCCCTCCATGTTCGAAGCCACGGCGAAATATAGCCCCGACCCCTATCCGTGCCCAGTGAAGGAGGCGGGCGACGCGTGTCGAGGACCGGAGGTCAGTCGTCGGAAACCTGGAGGAGAACCTTGCCGGTGGTTTCACGCCCCTCGAGGGCGCGGTGGGCGGCGCCGGCATCGGCCAGGGGGAACTCCGCGCCGATGCGAACCGCCAGCTCTCCGGCTTCGATCCACGCGAACAGCTCCTCCGCCCGCCGGAGCAGCTCGTCCCGCTTCGCGATGTAATGCACGAGGGTGGGGCGCGTGAGGAAGAGGGAGCCCTTCCGGCTGAGGAGCTGGGGGTCGAACGGCTCCACGGCGCCGCTGGACTGGCCGAAGAGCACCATGCTGCCCCGCGGGGAGAGGACGTCGAGTCCGGGCAGGAAGGTGGCGCGACCCACGGAATCGTACACCACGTGGACGCCCTGCCCGTCGGTCAGGCGGAGCACCTCGGCGGCGAAGTCCTGGCGGGTATAGACGATGACCTCGTCGGCGCCGGCAGCCCGGGCGAGCTCCGCCTTCTCGTCCGTGCCCGCGGTCCCCACGACCCAGGCGCCGCGGCGCTTCGCCATCTGGACGAGCAGGAGGCCGACGCCGCCGGCAGCGGCGTGGACCAGGCACCGGTCGCCTTCCCCCAGGGGGCGGACGGACGTCGAGAGGTAGTGCGCCGTCATCCCCTGGAGCATGACCGCCGCGCCGACGCGCGTACTCACGCCGTCGGGGAGCGGGACCAGCCGGTCCGCCGGCACTGCCGCAAACTCGGCGTAGGCGCCCAGCCCGCCCGCCCACGCGACACGGTCGCCGGCCCGGACCGCCGCGACGTCCGGACCCACGTCCTCCACCGTGCCCGCCGCCTCACCGCCGAGCGTCGCCGGCAGCGGAACGCCGTACGCGCCGGTGCGCTGGTAGGTCTCGATGAAGTTCAGCCCCGTGAACCGGATCCGGACCAGCGCCTGGCCCGGCCCGGGCGTCGGCACCGGGATCCTCTCCGGCCGCAGCATCTCCGGACCGCCGTGCTCGTGGAGCCGTATGGCGAGCATGTCCACCATGCTCAACGGGCGACCTCCAGCCTGAGCCGGATTCCCCACGGGTCCGACACGACGACATCGCCGCCGCTCTCCTCCGCTGGGTGCCCGCCGGCCGCCACGCTGCCGGCGGCTTCCGCGACGCTCCCGGCATCCGGCAGCTGCAGCGTCCACTCCAGCAGCCGCGCTGCGTCGGGATCGGGCGGCGTCGCCGCGCGCCCGGCCCAGGTGTTCGTCCCCAGATGGTGGTGATAGCCACCGGCGCCCAGGAACAGCGCACCGGGATAGCTCCACACGGTACGATCGAAGCCCAGGGCCTCCGAGTAGAAAGCCCGGGCTGCGTCGAGGTCGCCGACGTGGAGATGGACGTGACCCATGACCGTTCCCGCCGGCATCCCCGTCCATGCGGCGTCGCCACCCGCCGCCATGACGCCTTCGACATCCACCGGGTCCGTGGCCATCATCAGCTCCCGGCCCACCCGGCGCCAGGACTCCCGGGGACGGTCCGCGTACACCTCGATGCCCAGGCCGTCCGGATCGGTGAGGTAGAAGGCCTCGCTCACCAGGTGGTCGCCGGCACCGGCCGAGACGCCGGCATCCGACAGGTGCCGCACCAGCCGGCCCAGGGACGCACGGTCCGGCACCAGGATGGCATAGTGGTACAGGCCCAGCTGCGCCCGCCGGCCCGCGGGGCGTGCGCCTGCCAGTTCCGACAGGACCACGAGGGGACGGCCGGCCGCAGCGTCGTCGCCACCCACGCCCAGTGCAGCCACGGCGCCCGCCCCCTCCAGCAGGCGGAGACCGAGAACGCCCTCGTAGAAGTCCAGTGAACGATCGAGGTCGCCTACCTGGAGCCGCACCGGCCCCAGCCGCGTGGCCGCCGGCAGGCGGTATCCCGCCGGCGCCTCGCCGTAGCTGCCGGGCGTGGCGTGCTCGGCCGCCGGGCCGGCGCCGTAGATGTCGCGTGTGGAGGATCCCATTCTTCCCTGTCCGTCCGAAGGTCCCCCAATATATGTGTTGTCACACGTAATGTCAACGCCGCGGTGTCAGGCCGCCGCGAGCATCCCGCTCTCGAGGCGGGCGTAGCTCATCTCCATGCCGTCGGTCATCCCGGTGCCGAGCACCATGTCGCGGACCTCGGCATTCGGGTAGGTGATGACGAGGGACAGCAGCGTGCCGGCCTCCACCGGTGTGAGGGTCATCTCGTTGACGGTGCCCGGACCCTCCATGCCGATCATCCGTTCGGTCGTGACGGCACGATGCGGCGCATCGGACTCGAGCAGCTCGCCCTCGAAGCCGAACCGGTCCGTCCCCCCGTCCTTCTCCCACTCGAAGCGGTACGAGTCGCCCACGGTCCGGGCGACCCGGCACACGGGCATCGTCCAGCCGTCGGGGCCGAGGAGCCAGCGCTGCATGAGCTCCGGCTCGTGGTGAGCGCGCCACACCTGCTCCACCGTGCCGCGGATGATGCGGCTGATGCGGACGCGGGTGTCGCTGAGGATCTGCGCCTCTGTGGGGCGGCCCGCCGCAAAGGAGGAGAGATCCTCCAGCAGCTCGTCCAGCTGGCC
>DATHVO010000216.1:0-8255 GCA_035461265.1 Longimicrobiales bacterium | reverse complement strand
GTCCACCCGCCCGTCGTTCCCCACCACGCCGACGGCCGTCCGCTGGCTGCCCGGGATGGCCACGGCCTGGTACCCCATTTCCCGGATGGCGCTGACGACGCGACCGATCTCGTCCTCGGTGGCGCCGTGGTTCATTACGACCAGCATGGTTGTCCGCGGTTCGTTCGCAGATGGCGCAGGCACGCAGATGCCTGCGTTGCAGTTGCGCAAGCTACCCGGACGCGTGGCGCATGTAAAGGGACCACCGGCATTTGCGTCACGACTCCGAGGGGCCGTTCGTGGCATCGCCGGCAGCCCGACCATCACAGAAGGCGATGATCACCGCGGCGACGTGGTCGATCTGTTCCTCACGCAGCTCCGGGTAGATGGGCAGGGCCAGAGTCTCCCTCGCCGCCGCCTCCGCGTTCGGCATGCTGCCCGGCGGGTAGCCCAGTCCGCCGAAGCACTCCTGCAGATGCAGGGGCACCGGGTAGTATATCTCGGTGCCGACGCCCCCGGCCCGGAGGGCGGCCTGCAGCCCATCGCGGTCCGGAGTGCGTATGACGAACTGGTTGTAGATGTGCCCCGGCTCATCTGCGGGCACACCGATCCGGTCAAGGACGCCGCCCTCGTCGAGAAGGTCGCGGTACAGCCCGGCATTCCGCCGCCGCGCCGCACTCCAGTCGTCGAGGTGGCGGAGCTTCACGCGGAGCACCGCGGCCTGCAGCGCGTCGAGACGGAAGTTCCCCCCGACCATGGCGTGGAAGTACTTGGGCTCCATGCCGTGCATGCGGAGCATTTTCAGGCGGCTCGCCGTTCCCTCGTCGTCCGTGACCGTCATCCCGCCGTCACCGAAGCCGCCCAGGTTCTTGCTGGGGAAGAACGAGAAGCAGCCCATCCCGCCCACGGACCCCGCCTTCCGCCCCGCGTGGTCGAAGGCGCCGATGGCCTGGGCCGCGTCCTCGATCACAGCGATGTCCCTGCCTCTCACGGCCGCCATGACGGCGTCCATGTCAGCCATTCGTCCGTACAGGTGCACCGGGATCACGGCCCGCGTCCGTTCCGTGACCGCCGCAGCCACGGCATCCGGGAGGACGTTGTACGTGCCGGGGTCAATGTCCACGAACACGGGCGTAGCGCCCAGGCGCGCCACGACGCCCGCCGTGGCGAAGAACGTGAACGTGGGCACGATGACCTCGTCTCCGGGTCCCACACCCAGGGCCATCAGGGCTGCGAGAAGGGCATCGGTTCCGGAGGACATGCCCACGCCGTGGGCCACGCCGGTGTACGCCGCGATTTCCGCCTCGAGGCCGGCGACTTCCGGTCCCAGGATGAACCACTGCGCGTCGACGACCCGCGCCACGGCGGCGTCGATGTCCCCCTTGAGGGCCCGGTACTGGCCCTTCAGGTCGAGGAGCGGGACCTCTGTCCGTCCCGGGTGCGGCGTGCTCACGATCCCTTCGCTCGTTCAGATGGGCAGACTCGCATCCGGGACATCCCGGAGGCGCGGCGCTGCACGGTCCTTCACGGAAACGACCGCCGGCGCCCGGGGCCACTCGATCCCGATTTCGGGGTCGTCCCAGGCCACGACCCGATCCGAGGCCGGCTCGTAGACGGCGGTGCAGCCGTAGTGGACGAGTGCATGGTCCGACAGTACCACGAACCCGTGGGCGAAACCCTCGGGCACCCACAGCTGGCGTCGATTGGCCGCCGACAGCTCGAGGCCGAACCAGTGGCGGAACGTGGCAGAGGCGGGTCGCACATCCACCACCACGTCGAAGATGGTGCCTTCCAGGGCCGTCACGAGCTTGCCCTGGGCCATCGGCCACTGGTAGTGGAGACCGCGGAGGACACCCCGCCTGGACCAGGACGCATTCGCCTGCACGAACCGGATGTCGAGCCCGGCCGCCCTGTAACGCTCGTGGTTCCACAGCTCCGCGAACCAGCCGCGCTCGTCCTCCGCCCGCGGTGGATGGACGATCCTCACGCCCGGTAACGGCGCGTTCTCGATCCTCATGGCCTCACCCCGAGCCCCAGCCGCTCGCCCCTGTACGTCCCTCCCTCCACCGCCTCGCACCACGCCTCGTTGGCCAGGTACCACTCCACGGTGCGGCGCAGCCCCTCCTCGAAGGAGAGAGCAGGATGCCAGTCCAGGGCGGCCCGGGTCCGGGACGAGTCGATGGCATACCGGTAGTCATGCCCCGGCCGGTCCTCCACGAAAGCGATGAGCCGGGCGTGGGCCCCGTCAGGCGACGGCCGAAGCTCGTCGAGGAGCGCGCAGATGGCGTGGACCACGTCGATGTTCCTGCGCTCCGCCTCGCCGCCGAAGAGGTACGTCTCGCCCGGGGTCCCGTACTCGAGCGCGGCCAGGAGCCCCGCCACGTGGTCGTCCACGTAGATCCAGTCACGGACGTTCCTGCCGTCGCCGTATATCGGGAGCGGGCCTCCCCGGGCGGCGGTCCTGATCATCAGCGGAATGAGCTTCTCGGGGAACTGGCAGGGCCCGTAGTTGTTCGAGCAGTTCGTCACGATGACCGGGAGCCCGTAGGCGTGGTACCAGGCGCGGGCGAGGTGGTCGGAACCCGCCTTCGTGGCGGAGTAGGGCGATCGTGGGTCGTACGCGCTGCTCTCGTCGAAGCGGGACTCATCGCCCAGGGCGCCGAACACCTCGTCCGTGGATACGTGGACGAAGCGGAAGGCGTCCCGGTCCGTGTCGGGCAATTCGGCATGGTAGCGGCGCGCCTCCTCCAGCAGCCAGAAGGTCCCCACGACGTTCGTCTCCACGAAGGCCGCGGGTCCGTCGATGGACCGGTCCACGTGGGACTCCGCCGCGAGGTGGATGACGGCCCGGGGCCGGCGGGCGCGGAATACCCTGTGGAGCGCGGCGGCATCACGGATGTCCACCTGCTCGAGGTGGTGGAGCGGCGAGGATGACGCATCGCCCAGCGACGCGAGGTTGCCGGCGTAGGTCAGCCGGTCCACGTTCACCACGGAAACACCTTCCGCCACAAGGCGACGGACCAGCGCGGAACCGATGAAGCCTGCGCCCCCGGTGACGAGGATGGCGTCCGTCATGCCGCTAAAGCTCGAACATTTCGCCGTCCCGGGGCACGGCGACGCTGCCCGGCCAGCCGGCGGTCCGCACCAGACCCGGGACGGCGGTCCGGTCGAGTTGCGGATATACGTGCGTCAGGACGAGGCGCTTCGGGAGGGCGATGCGCGCCATCTCGGCGACGCCCGCGGGAGAGAGATGCGTTTCCATGGCCTCCTCGTCGGGAACGGAGCACTCCGTCAGGAGGATGTCCGCGCCCTGGGCGAAAATGGCGAGGTCGCCGCTCACGCCCGTGTCCCCGGTGTAGCAGAACGAGCTGCTGTCCGCCTCCACGCGGAAGGCCAGGGACTCCGGAGTGTGCCTCGACTTCCGGGCCCGTATGCTCACCACCCCGGCCAGACGGCGGTCCTCGCCGTCCGCGAGCTCGACGACGTCCACGGGGAACCCCGGATCGGACACGTGCTCGCCGAAGAGCTCCGCCATTCTGTGGAGGAGCTTCCTCGTGCCGTGCGGACCGATCACCGTGAGGGGTTCCTCCCGCGGCGGCCGCAGGCCGTGCTTCAGGGCGAAGAACAGCAGCGGCACGTCGCCGATATGGTCGTTGTGGAAGTGCGTGAGGACCAGGTGCGTCAGATCCGGCCAGGCGACGCCCAGGCGCGCCATGCCGTGGACGACGCCGCCGCCGCAGTCGAACAGGATGCGGAGGCCGTGCCCGTCGAGGAGGTATCCGGAGCACACGCGGTCGCTCTCCGGCGCGGCCGTGCCCGTGCCGATGCAGGTCAGAATCACGTCCCGCCTCCGTCGCCGTCCGCCGACTGGACGTACCATGCGTAAGTCCGGCGGATCCCATCGTCCAGGTCGATGCGCGGCTTCCACCCCATGGCCGCCAGACGGGAGGTGTCGAGGAGCTTCCGGGGCGCGCCATCCGGCTTCGACTCGTCCCACTCGATGCCGCCGTCGTATCCGACGATGTCCGCAATGCGCACGGCCAGCTCCCGGATGGTGATGTCCCTGCCCCATCCCACGTTGACCAGGCCGGGCACGTCGTCCCGGCGCATGAGGAAGACGCACGCATCGGCCAGGTCGTCCACATGGAGGAACTCCCGCCGGGGCGTGCCGGTCCCCCACAGGACCACCGGGTCCATGCCGTCCGCCCTTGCCTCGTGGAAGCGGCGGATGAGCGCCGGCAGCACGTGGCTGGTCGCCAGGTCGAAGTTGTCGCCCGGGCCGTAGAGGTTCGTGGGCATTACGCTGGTGAAGCGAACGCCATACTGCTGCCGGTACGCGTCGCACATCCGGATTCCCGCGATCTTCGCCACGGCGTACGCCTCGTTCGTTGGCTCCAGGGCGCCGGTGAGGAGATGCTCCTCCTTCATGGGCTGGGGCGCGTGCTTCGGGTATACGCACGAGCTGCCCAGGAAGAGCAGCCGCTCGGTACCGTAGCGCCGCGCCGCATCGAGCACGTTCAGCTGGATGGCGAGGTTGTCACGGATGAACTCGGCCGGGCGCGTGGCGTTGGCCATGATGCCGCCGACACGGGCGGCGGCGAGGAAGACGTGGCGGGGGCGGACGTCGTCGAAGAAGCGGTCCGTCGCTTCGGCGTCCGTGAGGTCCAGTTCGCCGCGCGTGCGCACGACGACATCCGCGAAGCCATCGACCTGGAGGCGCCGCACGAGGGCCGAGCCGACGAGGCCGCCATGTCCGGCCACATAGACGCGGTCCGCGGGGTTCACGTCGCCGCCGCGCCCCGGGGCGGCACGTTGTGTCCCGCCGCCCGCAGCGTCCGCTCCTGCGCGGCCAGCTCCAGGTCGTGGTCCACCATCATGCGGATCAGCTCGTCGAAGCCGACCTTCGGCTGCCAGCCGAGACGCGTGCGAGCCTTCGAGGCATCGCCCTGGAGGACGTCCACCTCCGTGGGCCGGAGGTAGCGCGGGTCGAAGGCCACGTGCGGCTCCCAGTCGAGACCCGCATGGTCGAAGGCCCGCGCCACGAACTCACGGACGCTGTAGCTCTCGCCCGTGGCCACCACATAGTCGTCCGGCTGATCCTGCTGCAGCATCAGCCACATGGCCTCGACGAAGTCGCCCGCGAAGCCCCAGTCCCGCCGGGCGTCGAGGTTGCCGAGGTAGACCTTCTCCTGGAGGCCCAGCTTGATGCGCCCCACGGCCCGCGTGACCTTCCGGGTGAGGAACGTCTCGCCCCGGCGGGGCGACTCGTGGTTGAAGAGAATCCCGTTGCAGATGTACAGGCCGTAGGCCTCCCGGTAGTTCACCGCGAACCAGTGCGCGGCCACCTTGCTCGCGGCGTACGGGCTTCGCGGGTAGAACGGCGTCGCCTCGCTCTGGGGGGCCGGCGCGGCGCCGAACATCTCCGACGAGCCTGCCTGGTAGAATCGCACGTCCTGGTCGATGCGCCTGGCGTAGTCCCGCACGCACTCCAGCAGCCGGAGCGTGCCCACGGCGTCGATGTCCGCCGTGTACTCCGGCTCGTCGAAGGACACCCGGACGTGGGACTGGGCGCCGAGGTTGTAGACCTCGTCCGGCTGCACGGCTTCGAGGATCCGGCGGAGCACGGTGCCATCCGCCAGGTCGCCGTAGTGCAGGAACATCCGGGCGCCGGGCGTGTGCGGGTCCTGGTACAGGTGATCGATGCGGTCCGTATTGAACAACGACGCCCGCCGGACGATGCCGTGGACTTCATAACCCCTGCCGCACAGGAACTCGGCCAGGTACGACCCGTCCTGTCCGGTGATCCCGGTGATGAGTGCCTTCTTCATGCGACGTGGTCCTCCAGTGCGTCCACCGTCCGCTTCGCCGTCCGGCCGTCCCAACCCTCGATGGTGCAGCCGCCCTCGCGCCGTCCGGCCGCCAGCGCATCCTCGAAGGCCGCGACCACGCCGGCCACCGTGAGCGGCCATGGCGCCAGACGGTTCGTGCCGTCGCTGAGTGTGATGGGCCGTTCCGTCTGCTCGCGCAGCGTCACGCACGGGATGCCCAGCACCGTCGTCTCCTCCTGCAGACCGCCCGAGTCCGTGAGCACCACGGCGGCGCCGTCCGTCAGGGACAGCATCTCCGTGTAGCCCAGGGGCTCCGTGACGGTGACGCGGTGGAGCAGCCTGTCCAGGCCGAACGACCGGGCGCGCTCCCGCGTGCGGGGGTGGAGCGGCAGGACGACGGGCATCCGCTCGGCGATGCTGCCGAGCGCCTCGAGGCAGACCGCCAGCGCCGCCGGCGTGTCCACGTTCGATGGCCGGTGCAGCGTCGCCGCCGCGTACCTGCCACGGACGAGTCCCAGCCGGCCGGGCACGTCGAGGTCGCGGGCCGCCTCCAGCCGGCCCAGCAGCGTGTCGATCATGATGTTGCCCACGAAGCGGACCCGCCCGTCGGGGATGCCCTCCCCGCGGAGGTGCTCGTGGGCGTCCCGGCTCGGCGTCAGCAGCAGGTCCGAGCACCGGTCCGTGAGGACGCGGTTGACTTCCTCCGGCATCCGCCAGTCATGGCTCCTGAGTCCCGCCTCCAGGTGGGCGAGTCGCGCACCCGTCTCCTCACGCAGCTTCACCGTGACCAGCGAGGCCGCCAGCGTCGAGTTCACGTCACCGGGCACGACGACCCAGTCCGGGCGGGCATCCAGCAGGACGGGCTCGAAGCGCTCCATGATGCGGGCCGTCTGGGCGGCGTGGCTGCCGCCGCCCACGTCCAGGTAGTGGTCGGGCGCACGGATGCCCAGATCGTCGAAGAACGCCTGGGACATGCTCGCGTCGTAGTGCTGTCCGGTGTGCACGAGGATGGCGTCGTGGCTGCGCCGCTCGAGCTCCGCCAGCACCGGCGCGATCTTCATGAAGTTGGGCCGGGCACCCGCCACCACCATGACCTTCAACTTCACAGTCCCGTCTCGATCTCCCTGGCCCATTCCCGGTTCACCTCGTACCACTCCACCAGGCGACGGAGGCCCTCCCGCAGGTCGGTCTCCGGCCGCCAGCCCAGGAGAGAGCCGGCCTTGTCGATGTTCGCCCACGTCGCGCGGACATCCGCCTTGTGCGCCTCCGAGTACTCCAGCCGCGCCTCCCTGCCCGTCAGCTCCTCGATGATGCGGATGGCATCGATGAGGAGGTGGGGCTGGTCGCTCCCGAGATTCACGATCTCGTAGCCCACGTGGCGGAGGGCCGCGATGGTGCCCCGTGCCACGTCCTCCACGAACGTGAAGTCGCGCTCCTGCCGCCCGTCCCCGAAGACGTGGACGGTCTTCCCCTCCCGGATCCACTGCGCGAAACGGAAGAGCGACATGTCCGGCCGTCCCGCCGGCCCGTACACCGTGAAGTAGCGGAGGACGGTGGTGTCGATGCCGTGGAGGTAGTGGTACGTATAGCACATCACCTCGGCGGCCTTCTTCGACGCGGCGTACGGCGACAGGGGGCGGTCCGTGTTCGCGGTTTCCGTGTAGGGGCGCGGGTTGTCGCCGCCGTACAGGCTGGACGTGGACGACAGCACGAACTTCGGCACATCGTGCTTCACGCACAGGTCGAGGAGGTTGAGCGTGCCGGTGCTGTTCGCGTCGTTGTAGATCCACGGGTTGTCGACGGAGGGCCGCACGCCGGCCCGGGCCGCGAGGTTGATGACGCCGTCGAACAGGTCGTCGGCATCCCGGAAAACGCGGTCCAGTGCCGCACGGTCGCAGATGTCCACCCGCTCGAAGGTGAACCCGTCGAGCTGCTGGAGCCTCGCGAGCCGCCACTCCTTCAGCCGGACGTCGTACGCGTCGTTCACGTTGTCGACGCCCGTGACGGTGTCCCCCCGCAGCACGAGTTGCTCGACGACGTTGGACCCGATGAACCCCGCCGCCCCCGTAACCAGAAAATTCGCCATCAGGCCCTCACCGCCCCGTCCCCGTCCACGTTTACGTTCCCGCTCCCGCTCCCGTTGAGCACGTCGTCCATCCTGACACCCACGATGGAGCTGATCCCCGGTTCCTCCATGGTCACGCCGTAGAGCCAGTCCGCGGCCTCCATGGTGCGCGGATGGTGCGTGATCACGACAAACTGCGTGCGCTCCTTGAAGCGCTGCAACATGGCAATGAAACGCTGGATGTTCGATTCGTCCAGCGGCGCGTCCACCTCGTCCAGCACGCAGAACGGGCTGGGCTTCACCAGGTAGATGGCGAAGAGGAGGGCCAGCGCCGTGAGTGCGCGCTCGCCACCCGACAGGAGGTGGATGCGCTGCGTCCGCTT
>DATHVO010000215.1:0-14149 GCA_035461265.1 Longimicrobiales bacterium | reverse complement strand
CCACCACCGCCTGGTAGAAATCCCGGATGCGGGGGGCATCCTCCACGGTCAGGTCATGCCAGCCAATGCCGCCGGCCTCATCGCTCATCGGTGCCCTTTCCGGCAGGGGTGCGCTGCCGCCAGCGATGTGCCGGCCGGCGAGTGAATTGAAACGGTCGTCGCGGGCACCGCAATCGACGGGGCGGGCACGGTGGGCTTGACAGCGAGCGGGGGCCACGTTAATGTCCAGGTCATGTCATGGACATTCAACAGGAGCGTGGGAGATGAACAGCGGGATGAGGAAGGTCGTGAGGGCGGCACTGCTGCCCGTAGTGGCACTCGTGGCGGCGTCCGCATGCGGGGAAACGCGGGACGTGGCGGGTCCGGCATTCGAGGGCGAGGCGCAGGCGGCCCGGTCGCCGGTGGCATCTGCGCGTCCGGCGGCGCCGCCGACCATTGTGGATGTGGCGCTGTCGGTGAACGCCGAATCGGGGGAGTTCTCGACGCTCATCGCCGCGGTTCTGGCGGCGGGTCTGGCGGAGGAGCTGTCCTCCGTGGGCCAGCGGACGGTATTCGCGCCGACGGATGCGGCGTTTGCGGAGCTGGGCCTGGATGCGAAGTCGGTGGCGGGGCTTCCGGTGGACGCGCTGCGCAACATCCTGGGCTACCACGTGACGCCGGGCCGCCGGCTGGCTGCCGACGTCGTGAGCTCGCGGCAGATCCGCATGAGCAACGGGGGCTTCACGAAGGTGCGGGTGAGCGGGGGTGACGCGTACCTCAACGATTCCCGGATCATTGCCACGGACATTCTCACGTCCAACGGCGTGATCCACATCATCGACGCGGTGCTGCTGCCGTAGCGCCGGATGGGCGCAGGGCGTGGGACCTGATGCACGGGTCCCCGCCCCTGCAGGCCGCGCGCGGGCGCACGGAGTAATCTGTTCACCGGGCGCCGCACTGGCGTATCTTGCGGGCACCTCATCCCCCTTCACCGCCCGGAGGCCCGCATGAGTCTGCTCCTGTCCTGGCTGGTACTTTCCCTGGCCGTCTGGATCACCGCCGTCGTGCTGCCCGGCTTTCACGTGAAGAGCTTCGGGAGCGCGATCCTGGTCGCTGCGGTGTTCGGCATCCTCAACTTCCTGCTGGGCTGGCTGATCTTCGCGGTACTCACGGTGGCGACGCTGGGGATTGCGTGGCTGCTGGCCTTCATCACGCGCTGGATCATCAACGCCATTCTCCTCAAGGCGACGGACGCCCTGACGGACCGTCTGACGATCGACAGTTTCGGCTGGGCGCTGGCGGGTGCACTGATGATGTCGGTGCTGGGCACGGCGGGTGAGTGGCTGGTGCGTTCGGCCTTCTAGAGCGGCGGGTCCTCAACCGATTAGGGACGGCACGTCGGGCTGCGTCGCCCGGCGTCCGTCCCTTATCAGCCCTGCATCGGGCCCGGCCCTGCTGGTACCGCAACGCGTTGGCGGGGCCGCTTCCCGGCGCCCCGCTCACACGTCATGTATTCATCCGCACTCGCTGTAGCCGCACGCGAGGCACTTGACGCAGCCCTCCATGAATTGCAGGCCGGACGAGCACTCGGGGCACGTACCCATGAAGGTCTCGCCCGGGTCGTAGCCGAAGTCGGTCGCCGGCTGTGGCCGCACGGCATCCGGCCCCTGCACTGCGGGAGCGACGGCGGCGGGTGCGGCTGACGCTCCGCCCAGGGGGAGCAGTTCCTGCTGCACGCCGAGCTTCTCCTGCATGTGCTGAGCGAGGGCCTGTGCGATGGCGTCCGGCACGGACAGGACCTTGTTGGGACCGAGCCCGACGGCGCGGTCGCAGGCGATGCCGCGGAGCTGCTGGATGACGTCGGTCATGGGGATGCCGCTGCGGAGGGCGAGGGAGATGAGCCGCCCGATCCCCTCGACGTCCGCCATGGCCGCGCCGCCGGCCTTCCCGAGGGTGGCGAAGACCTCGAAGGGTCGCCCGCTGCCATCCTCGTTGACCGTGACGTAGAGGTCGCCGAGGGGGCTGGGCATGCGTCGCGTGGCGCCCTTGAGCGCTGCGGGACGGGTCCGCTTGGTACGGCGAGTCTGGAGCCGCGCCTCGGCATCCTCGAGCTGCAGCCTCAGCTCTTCGATCCTGTGCTCGTAGCGGTGGAGCCGCTCACGAGCGTCGGCGAGCTGGGCTTCGAGGTCGGACACGGCCGAGGTGCCGGCCGAGGCGCCGCTCACTTCCCTGGCAGTCTTGCCCGTGGACAGGACCTGCTGCGGCCGGGACGCATCGCGGTAAACCGTGACGCCCTTGCAGTCCAGGTCGTAGGCCATGAGGTAGATCTCCCGGACGTGTTCCTCCGTGGCCTCCCGCGGGAAGTTGCACGTCTTGGAGATGGCGGAGTCCACGAACTCCTGGAAGGCCGCCTGCGTGCGGATGTGCCATTCAGGCGACACGTCGTGGGCCGTCACGAAGACGCGCTGTACGTCCGCGGGCACCTCATCGAAGTGGATGTGGCCTTCCTCGGCGATGCGACGGACGAGGTCCTCCGAGTACCACCCCTGCTTCCGGGCAATGGCCACGAAGTCCTTGTTCACGTCCGGCATGAGCACGCCGGCCTGGTTGCGCATGAACGCCACGGCGAAAAGCGGCTCGATGCCGCCCGAGCAGTCCGCGAAGATGGAGATCGTACCCGTGGGCGCCACCGTGTTGACGTTGCAGTTGCGCAGCCGCCGCATGGGGCGGATGCGTTCGCCGGCGCCATCCCGGGCGCACGTCTCGTCGGGTCCCCAGATGCTGCGCTCCCACTCGGGGAACACGCCGCGGGCCTCCGCGAGGCGCTCGCTGGCGCGCTTCGACTCCTCGTCGATGAAGCGCATGAGCTCCTGGCCGACGCTGATGCCCTCATCGCTGTTGTACTGCACGCCGACGCGGACGAGCAGGTCCGCGTAACCCATGACGCCCAGGCCGATGCGCCGGATCCGCTGCGCCAGGTCCTGGATCTCGGGGAGCGGGTAATTGTTCGCGTCGATGACGTTGTCCAGGAAGTGCACGGACAGGTGCACGACCTGTCGCAGGTCGTCCCAGTGGATGCGGTCCTGCCACGGCGCATCCTCGGGAACCTCCGGCCTCACGAAGAGACCCACGTTCACCGAGCCCAGGTTACAGACGTCGTACGGCAGCAGCGGCTGCTCGCCGCAGGGATTCGTGGCCTCGTAGCTGCCGAGATCCGGTACCGGGTTGTAGGCGTTCGCACGGTCCACGAAGAAGACGCCCGGCTCGCCGGTGGCCCACGCGCCGTGCACGATGAGGTCAAAGATCTCCCGGGCGTCCTCCTGACCCACCACCTCGCCGGAGCGCGGGCTGATGAGGTCATACGTGTCGCCTTCCTTCACTGCCTCCATGAAGGCATCAGTCACGGCGACGGAGATGTTGAAGTTCGTGATCTGCGTCACATCCCGCTTGCACGTCACGAACTCCCGCACGTCAGGGTGGTCCACACGGAGGATCCCCATGTTGGCGCCGCGCCGCGTGCCGCCCTGCTTGACCACCTCCGTCGACGCGTCGTACAGCCGCATGAAGCTGACGGGACCCGATGCAACGCCCATGGTCGACTTCACCACGTCATTCGTCGGGCGCAGCCGGCTGAAGGCGAACCCCGTACCGCCGCCCGACTGATGGACCAGTGCCATGGATCGCAGCGTGTCGTAGATCCCATCCCGTCCATTCGACAGCGCATCCTCCACCGGCAGCACGAAGCAAGCGCTCAGCTGACCGAGCGGACGGCCCGCGTTCATCAGCGTCGGCGAGTTGGGCTCGAACAGACGCTGCGTCATGAGCCGGTAGAACTCCCGCGCCAGCGTCTCCACCGCACCCTCGCTCGCCCCGTACTTCGCGTCCTCCGCCGCGATGACCCGCGCCACGCGCCAGAACATCAGCTCCGGCTCCTCGACCGGGCGCCCCTTGTCATCCTTCTTCAGGTAGCGACGCCCGAGCACGATGCGGGCGTTGTCCGACAGGTCGGCCGGCGGCAGGTCCTCGGGCAGGACGTCATGGGGGAGGTGTGTGCTCATTTTCTCCTCGGTGCTGCGTGTCGTATGAACAATGACGGGCGGACCCGTACGCGGGATCGAAGCCAGTACGAAGCTGTGGGCGATTATCCACCAGCCCGGTGCCGGCGGACCGGGCCCTGCACGCAATATATCGTGGGGCCTCCACGATACCACCCCAAGATGTGGTGGTCAAGGGCAAGAGTTATCCACCGATGTTGATACCCCGGAACAGGGCCGTTTCTCCACGGGTTGGCGCCTTTTCCGCAGGGTTTTGCACCCGTTTTCCACGGGTTTTCCACCGTACGGGGCGGGGCTTCCGGAGGCGGGGGACGGGGGGTGGCCGGACCAGTGCAGGGACGCGGGCGGGGTGTGGCACCGTCCGGCGCCCGCGGCGGTGACGGCATCCGCCGCCGCGGGCCGGCGGGGTGTTACTTCTCGCTGGTGCCGTCGCTGCGCCCATCCTCGGTGGACTCGGTGGAATCGTCGGGTTTCGGGAGGTGCTGATCACTCCACGGCAGCTCCTTGGCCTTCGGCTTGTGCTTCTGCGCCTTCAGGTCGCGAGGCTCCTGGGGATACTGCTTGTAGTCGGTGGCGCCGGCTTCGCCCGGCGCGATGTTGTGCTGATCGGGACGCTTCCCGCCCATGGCTGTCCTCCGTTTTCAGGTTCGGGACGCAGTCATTAAAGAAGCGTGCCGTTCCGTCCGTCAGAATGCGGCGCCGGCCATGAGGTATGCGCGTGGGGAGCGATCCGCCCCGCCCTGGATTGGCGCGGCCAGGCCGAGGCGGACGGGTGTGTTCGCGCCCCAGACGCTCACGATCGCGACGATCTCACCGCCCGCGGCAAGGAGTGGTGCCATGGCGGAGTCGGTGGTGGTGCAGGCGCCGGGCACGAGGCGGGCGGCGGTATCGGGGTCGCACCAGGCGTGTCCGGCGTCCAGGAAGGCGGTACCGGCCAGCCGGTCGAAGAATACGGGGAGCGGGTGCAGGCTTCTGCTGACCAGTGTGACCGGGAACCGGTACTCCCCCGAGGCGGTCCAGGCGCGGGAGCCTCGCCGGGCGCCGGAGTCGAAGCCGCGAACGGGCAGGAGGCGGGATGACCCGCCGACGGCCTGTCCGAGACCGGGCAGTGCGAGACCCTGGCTCGCGACGCCGCCGATGCTGCTGGTGGATGCGCCCGGTCCGTCGCGGACGAGGCCGCTCATCCTTGCGGCCAGCACGTGTCGCGCGAACCCGGGCAGCGGCAGCGCGAGGTAGGCCGCATCCCACGTCGTGAACTCCCGGTATCCGGCGTCGAGGCGAACGGGCTGGTCCTCGATGATCACGTCCTCCGGGTTCCGGTCGTATCGCCGCCTGCCCGCGACCTGAAGGAACACGCCGTTCTCCCTGCTGATGGCGAAGCGGGGCATCGAGAATGTGGCGAGGAACGCGGAACCGCGGACGCCGAACAGGTCGTCGTCCGGGTTCCTCAGGCGGGCGCCTTCCGGCCAGCCCGTGCCATGGAGCTCCCGGCTGCTGTGGACGAGCTCCACGCCGAGGCTGCCGCCGAGGCTGGTCCGGAACCGTGGCCGGACCAGGCCGACGCCGAGGGCGACCTGGTCCTCCCGCTCGTCGATGAAACGCTGCTGCGCGGTACTGCTGGCGATGACGTCCCAGTAGCGCGCCGCAGCGAGTGTGACGGACGGATGGAGGCCCAGCGCCGGCAGCGTGGGAAGGCCGCGGAACGTGTAGGAGAACCGTCCCTGGGAGCGGCCGCTCCGCGGTTCGACGGCGATGGTGAGATCCCAGGCGTGCCGCTCCACGAGGTCCCAGCCGGTGAGCATCACGCCGTAGAACAACGTCGACCTGCCGCCGCCGGCGCCGCTCTGCAGGAGGGGCATCCAGGCGTGGGGGCGGGCGTGGCGGGCGGCGCGGTAGGCCCGCGGCTCGCCCGCCACCGTGTCCGCGCGTGCGGCCGCCGCGGCAATCGCGGCATCGAGGTGCCCGGCCGGCGCGTCGGCGATGTGGCCACCGCGCGCGTCCGCCATTCCGCCAAACTCTGCCGGTGCGGGCTCGCGCCAGGCGCCGGCATCGAACGGGACGCGCTCGATGTGGAACCCGTCGTGATGGTACGCGGAGAAGGCGATCCACCGTCCGTCCGGGGACACGTCGGGGAAGAATGCGCCGGTGAGCACGTTCGTCACCTGCCGGAGGGGCGGGCCTGCAGCGACGTCGTCCCGCTGGCCCGTGACGGCTTCGACGCGGAGCGCATCCATGTCGGCGGCGTACAGGTTGGGGATCCCGGTCCGGTCTGACCAGAACAGCAGCCACCGCCCATCGGGCGACCAGGCCGGCGCGGCGCTGATGCCGGGACCGCGCGTCACTTCCCCGCGGAGGACGCCGAGGGTGTCGAGCACGACCACGTCGTAGGCGCCGCCGGTGCGCCAGCGTCCTGCGGCGATGAACTCGCCGCCCGGCGAAAACCGCGGCAGCGCCCAGTGCACATCCGGGTCGAACGCCGTCACGGGGCGAGCGCCCCCGCCATCGGGCTGAAGAAGAACGAGCCGGTTCGTACCCTCGCGGCTCTCGACGGCAACGACCCGGTCGCCATCGCGGGACACATCCGGGTCGTGCAGGCGGGCACCCCGGGTCAGGCGCCGGTCGCCACCTTCCAGGATGACGAGATCGCTGAATGCGCGGAACCGGTCCGTGAACTCCAGGTCGGACGTGAGCAGGCGGCCGTCGGGCATCCACGCAACAGTGGCGGTGGTGTTCCGGCGGACGCGGCGGACCTCCCGGCCTGTCTCAGCGTCGATGATGCGCGTCGCTGGGACTGCGCGACCGTCGTCGCCGGCGTAGGCGATGCTGAGGCCGTCGGGCGAATAGCGGGGATGCAGCGCCGTGGCGCCGTGACGCGTGAGGGACACGGACGCGGTGATGCCGCGATCACGCAGCGAGGCCGCCTGCGCGGCGTACCGTTCATCGAGTTCGGCCTGCCAGTCCCGGTACGCCTGACGGAAGGTGACACCGAGGGCGTCCGCCCCGACGCGATCGAACCAGAGCGGCGGCGGAATGACCGCCCCGCCCGTGCTTCGCACCATTCGCGCCGCAGCCTCGGGCCCGAAGCGACGCGCGATGTAGTCCATGAACAGGCCGCCGTAGATGTAGACCCGTGCCGGACCCGGCCAGACCGGCGATGCGGAGCCGAGGCGGTCGATGTCGTCGATGCGGTCCTCCAGTGCCGCGGTGCGGACGACCATCTCGTGATAGCTGCCGTGCACGCGACCGAGGCCCGAGAGCGCCGACTCGATACCCACCGCCAGCCCCTCGATGCTCCACGCCGGCGTGAGGACGGCAGGGAAGAACGGCCAGGGCGCGAGGACGCGGCCGAATACGCTTCGCAGCGCCCGGCCCACGCGGCCCGAAACGTCGAGGTGGAAGACGTGGGCGAGCTCGTGCGTGACGACGAGGTCGATCCAGTCGTGCATGTACTGCAATTCCAGCACGTCCACGGGCGGACGGGCGTAGACAACGATCCGGTTGGTCGGGAACGGAGAGGCGTAGCCGTTGCTCAGGTCGAGATTGTCCGTGACGACGATGTCGATGGTTCCCGCTGGTGCATCCGCCAGAAGGACGGAGAGGGCGGCCCTCGCACGCTCCGCACTGGCCGCGGCCCGGCGCGCCAGGTCCTCCAGGCCCGCGTGGTAGGTCACACGGAAGTGCGCGGATTCGATCGTATGCCAGCGCGCGTCCGCCGGCAGCTGTGCCCGCGCCGGCGTCGCGGCGCAGACCGCCGCGACGATGGCGGCCGCGATGCACGCGACGGTTCGCGAACGAACACGCGATGCAGGAAGCCCCGCCGCGGCAGCGGCGGGGCGGCTGTGCGTTGGCTGAGTCGCCCGGCGACTCACGGACCGGGTGCCTGTGCTGCGGACCGCAGGCGCAGGAACCGCTCGAGCGCGCGCTGGTGGGCGGCCGCGATGCGGTCCTGTACGGCCGGGTCCATCAGCGCAGCTTCGTGCTCCGGGATCATCATGAACATCGTCTCGGTGAGCACGGCAGGCATCCAGGTCGGCCGGACGAGCGCCAGGTCGGCCCGCCCATAGCCGATGTCCCTCAATCCCAGTTCGTCGAGGAGCTCGTGCTGCATGAGCCGGGCGAGGGCGGCGGAGTGCGGGTGGTAGTAATACGTGCTGGTCCCGTTGTTGAGCCACGGGTTCACGCCGTCCGGGAACGCGTTGTTATGTACGGACACCAGGATGTGGACGCTGGAGTCGGCAGCGATGCGCGGACGGTCGGCGAGGGCGACGGAGCGATCCGCATCCCGGATCATGAGGACCCGTGCGCCTGCTGCCTGGAGGCGGTCGCGCAGCCGCAGCGCGATGGCCAGGTTCGCATCGGCCTCAGTGAATCCCGTGGGTCCGCGGGTCGCCCGGTCCGCCCCGCCATGTCCCGCGTCGACGCCGATCACCAGACCGCGCAGGGGCGCATCCGCGACCAGCGCCGGGGGCCGGCGGATTCGGAGGACGATGGCACCGGTCTCGTCATGGAACGCGTGGTACCCCCAGACGGGCTCGGCAAGATCCACGGCCACGCGGAATACGCCGTCCTCCACCTGCTGCCAGCCGGTGTGGAGGACGAACGGGTCCAGGGGGCCGTGCTGGAAGAAGTTCGCCCGGGACGTGGCGCCGAACACATCGATCTGCAGCGCCCGTTCATCGACGGTGACCTGATACGGCAGCCGTTCGCCGAGAGGGATCCGCAGATCGATCCATCCGGGTTGGGGCGCGAAGCGCGCGGAATTGACGGCGCTGCGCGGGACGGGCGCCCCATGAGCCAGCAGGCGCACGTCGCCCGCCGGCACCCACGCCGTGCGGCTGTCCGCCAGACTTACGCGGTACATCCCGTTCCGCTCCCCGGTGACGGCGAGGCGGGTGCCCGCCGGCCAGAAGTAGTGGAACGGCCCGGTCACGTCGTTGCGGCCGCGGGTCGTCCAGTCGTGGGGCGCGTCGGCGGGCGCAGTGACGACTCCGGTCCGTCCGGATCCCGGCGGCAGGATCGCCGCGGTGAAGGCGAGGGGGGCGCGTGCCGTATCGGCGCCTATCACGAGCTCGAGGACGGCATCACGGGGCGCACCCGCCGGCATGGCTCCCACCGGCGTTTCCGGTCCGACCCGGGGTCTGCCGACTGCGGTGTCGCGGGAAACCAGCGGGACCGTCACCGGAACCATCGCGGCGTACCGGACCAGCAACGGCGCGGCACGGGCCACGGGGACGTCGGTGCGGAATTGCTCACCCGCTGCGGCTTCGACGTGGGCGCCCTGCTCCAACAACGGCACGCGCATGCCGCCCGGCAGGACGACGGCGGCCTGTCCGCCGGGCGGCCCCCGGAAGCCCACCTCCACGTGCTCCCCGTGGACGACGGTCCAGGCGCCAGTGGGATAGGGTGCCAGGATGCTGCTCGCCGGCGCGGGTGCAGCCGGCGGCCCGGGAACGCGCACGGCGTGGTCCAGCGTGGCCGTCTCGCCGTTCCGGGAGGCCCGCAGTCGGTAGACGCCGTCGGGCGGGACCGGGATGAAGGCGAGGAATCCGCCATTGCGTGCCACGTCTACGGGAATGTCGTTGATGGTGAGGCGGGCGCGGCCGGAACCGGTGGATCCGAAAATGAAGTTCGAGTCGCGCGCCGCCACGGGCGCGTCGATGCGCGGGTATCCCACTTCGAGCCGCAACGGTCCGTCCACGTCGGGTATTGCCGGAAGCGCGGGCTCGCGCCGGGCCTCGGGCGTCCCGGGGATCGGGATGTCCCGTACCACGCCGGGGGCACCCGCTGGCGGCTCGGCGGGCACCGTGGCGCAACCCGCAATGGCGACCACGGCGAGAGCTGCCCACAACGGCCGGATCAGATGCCGGAATCCAGGGGTCGACTTCATCTATGGCCTCCCTGCAGGGAATGCGTGACTCACCGGTTCCGTCGATGGCGGCGCCTCCTCCTGCGGTCCCAGCCACCGCAGCCAGAGCCAGCCGACCAGGGCGACGAGACCCCAGACAATGACGGTCTTGAGCCGAAGCAGAACCACTCCGCCGACGAAGAACATGAGACCGAACAGGATCATGAGGGCCGCAAGGACCCGCAGCACGTCGTGGCTTAGCGACTGGGCGGCCGGAATCCCGGTCCGCTCCCGCACCACCCGCCAGCCCGGTCCGCCCGGACGAACCCTGCGATAGAACGCATCGAGGCGCTCGTCGCGCTCCGGCTTCGTAAGGAACATCACCGGAATCCAGACGGCCGCAGTGATCAGCGCCGTCACCGTGATGCGAACACCGAAGTCGGCGATCTGGATCACGGGCACCACCGTCGTCCCGAAGCCGACGAGGAAGCCGGCCACCATGGCCGAGAGTTCGGCCCACGCATTGATCCGCCACCAGAACCACCGGAGGATCAGCACGAGGCCAGGCCCCGTCCCGATGGCGATGATGAGCTGGAATATCATGGTGACGTGCTCGAAAAAGAATGCGGCAGTGGCACCGAGGGCAGTCGCGATCACGCTGGCCACGCGCCCTGCCAGCACCAGTTCCGTCTGACTGGCCTCGGGCCGGAGAAAACGATGGTAAAGGTCGTTCGTCATGTACGACGCCGACCAGTTGATGGTCGTCGACACGGTGCTCATGAAGGCAGCCACCAGGGACGCCACCACGACGCCGAGAACGCCGGCCGGCAGGAAGTCGAGCATCAGCAGCGGGTAACCCAGCTCGCGATCCTCGAGGTCGGGGTAGATGACCAGGGCGACGATGGCCACGACAATCCACGGCCAGGTCCGAACGACGTAGTGCATGATGTTGAAGAACCAGGCGGCCTTCTCGGCGTCGCGCTCGCTGCGGCACCCAGCCAGGCGCTGGACGAACTCGCCGCCGCCGTCGGAGCGGCGGAACGCCCACCACTGCACGAACGTGTAGGCGAAGAACGTGCTCGCCGTTATGCCGGCAGCGGTGGACCAGCCAATGAGATTGAAGAGCCCGCCCTGCCCGAAGGTAATGGGCGTGAACGCCAGCACGTCGAAGTCCGTGATCTGCTGCGCTCCTTCGACCATGGGGCCGAGGCCACCCACATGGGAGACGGCGATGACCGCAACCGTGATGGCGCCCAGCAGGCCGAGGAAGAACTGGAAGAAGTCCGTGGCCACGACGCCCCACAGACCCGCAAGGCCGGCATAGAGCAGCACGAACAGGCTCACCGCAACCACCAGCCACAGCTTCCCCTGGTCCCCGACGTCGAGGCCGATGGCCGGGAAGAGCTGCAGCGCGTCGAGCACCTTCACCATCGCCAGCATCGCGAGGCTCATGGACACGGAGCCCATGATCACGGCGAACAGGAAGCCCTTCGTCGCACGAAGGATGGCGGCCGGCCGGCCGCCGTAGCGGATCTCGGTGAGCTCGTTGTCCGTCACGATCCTCGCCCGGCTCCAGAGCCGGGCGAAGATGTAGATCAGGATGACGTGCATGATGGCGAAGTTCCACCACTCCCAGTTGCCCGCCACGCCACGCGTGCCGACGACGCCGGCCACATAGAGCGGCGTATCGACGGAGAACGTGGTGGCGGCCATGGACGTGCCGGCCAGCCACCAGGGCAGCGCGCGGCCGCCGACGAAGAAGTCCTCCATGCTGCCGGACGCACGCCGGCTGAGGTAGAGGCCGAGCAGCAGTGTGCCGACGAGATACACACCGACGATTCCCCAGTCCAGCGAGCTCATGAGCGACCTCGGCGAGGGTGGAACGCGGATTCCGGCGGCTGGGCGCCGGTGCCCGGACGCGGGCCCGGTCGGTGGGCCGGGTGCAGGTTCCGCACCATGGCCACTGCCTCAGCGCGGTCCATACCGTCGCATCGCCTCCTCGTCCCGCCAGTAGTCCGCTTCGCAGACGGCGAAGCTGATGGTCCCGTCCTCCCGTGCGGCCCCGGTAGCCCCGGTCTCGACGTCGTGGCCGGGCACGAGGGCGAACAGGGCGGTGCCCGTGCGCTGGCTGGCCCTCATGACACAGAACGCGGAGGAGTGCAGGACGAGGATGGGTCGGAGATAGTATTCGGACACGTCGTCGAGGCGGTCGAATATCACGTACCGGGCGCCGGCCGAATCCGCAGCCGCGAAGAACGCGGCGGCGTCGCTGCTCAGCGGGTAGTTGCGGGCCTTCACGCCGCCGCTGAGGACGTGGAACAGGCGCGGTTTGCGGTTGAGCACGACGGCACCTTCGGGGAGGGCATCGCCGGTTGCGCCGGCCAACTCGAAGAAGTCGATCCAGAAGGGATTGGACAGACAGGGGTAGCGCTCGCCGCCGCGGTATCGCGCGGTGCACTCCCGGCCCGCGTCCGCCGCCCGCACCAGTGCGGGTGCCATGAGGGCGAGGACAACGGCGAGGGGCAGCATGGCCACCGCGGCGCCCCGTTGGCCGAACCGCCGGACCAGTCGCGCCAGGCTCTCGCCCGCGAGGAAGAGGAGCAGGGGGAGGACGGGCAGGAGGAACCGCTCCCCCGACCACACCGCCGGCCAGACCAGGATGAGCCCCAGGTAGGCCGGCAGGAACAGTTCGGCAACGCGCGGCTGGTGCATGCGGCGGGCCCAGCCCCACAGCGCCAGGACCGCTGCGGCCGCGCTGATCGCAAGGAGGATGACGCCCGTGGCCTCCGCCAGGAGCGTCGGCAGGTGGATGGTGATGTACTTCTGGAGGTTCTCCACGATGCGGGCCACCAGGTCGGCGGGGCCGATGGTGCCCAGTTCCGGCTGGTACGGCTCCACCAGCCAGAACTCGGACACATAGCCGGACGCGAAGGCCCGCGACCGCAGCCACCAGAGCGCAGCCAGCACCGCCGCCGCGCCGGACAGCAGCCCGAGCTGGGTCCACCGCCTGCGCCACGCGAGCCAGGCGCCGGCGGCCAGGACGAGGGGCAGCCCCGCCGAGCGCGTGAAGAGCGCGAGGAGCGTCGCCGCCGTGGCCACGCCGAAGCGTGGCCAGTCGTCCGCGCGCAGCCGGTCGAACGCCCACAGCGCAACCATGCTGAACGCCCAGAACGGCACGTCGGAGAGAACCCAGCGGCTTTCCCGCAGCACCCCCGGCGAAACCGCCAGCAGTGCGGCCACGGCCAGGCCGAGGGCCGCCCGGCGGCGCGACCGCATCCAGAAGAAGGCGGTGGCGACGGCCGCCGCCGAGAACCCGAGGACCACCAGCTTGAGCTGCACCCACGGCTGGAGTCCCAGGGCCATCGCGACGGCGAGTACGGCGGGGAAGACCGGCGGGTACTTGGTATGCGGCGGCTCCGCCGGGTCCCACAGCTCGAGGTAGGCGCCTCGCTCCAGGAGGGACTCGCCCAGGGTGATGTATGCGGCATTGTCGCCACCCGTGTGCGGTCGCGGCTGGAAGGTGAGAAGCCCCAGGAACACGTGGAGGATGACAAGGGCGGCGGCCACGACCAGCGGCCTGCGCCGCACGACGCGGATGATACGACGGTGCCAGCGCCCAACGGCTCGATTCGCCTGCGACCGCGCAACCGTGGACACGGGCGGCCGCGGGGGGGACTCGGACCGTGCCGGGCGTCGCCGCGCCATGAGTCAGGTCCGGCGCAGCAGCCAGCGTGCAGTCGCACGCTGCATGATCGCCTCGCCGCCCCACGCCGCGGCGAGGTTCGCGCCGGGGACGCCGGCGGCAAGGCGCGGGTGGCCGAACAGCAGGACAGCGGCGCCCGGTACGAGTCGCACGGCCTCCCCGATCCTCGCCCCGGCCGCGGACGAGAGCCCGGGCGGACCCTTCCACGCCCTGATGTCGGCGTACACGGCGAGGACCAGCGGGCGCGCTCCCGTCGGCTCGTCGACGACCCGCACGTCGATGCCCCCGGCATCCAGGCACTCGGGCAGCAACTGGCGTGATGGTGGCGGGAACGGGCCGCCGACGTCGTCATCGACGGTGACGAGGTCGCACGCCGCATGCACGCGCGGGTAGCCGCGCACCGAAACGATGCTGCGCAGGGCGATGTCGTCCGCCCAGGCCACGTCGTCTGCCGCGCCCCATCCACTGCGGATCGGCGGCGCGGCCCGTGCCGCGGCGGCGTCGATCCGGCGGATGGCCTCGGCGACGCGGTCCGGATCGAGCCCGGCATCCTCCTCCGCCAGGGCG
>DATHVO010000214.1:0-10496 GCA_035461265.1 Longimicrobiales bacterium | reverse complement strand
GTGGGAAGACGCGAACGGCACAAATCAGGTAAAGGAGCTTGATGTCACGCTCTAGGGGGCGGGGGCAATGCGCCTGGGCAGGGGGAATCCAAGCCCGATAACTCACTAGTGCAGCTGCGGCTGCTGCGCGCCTTGCCCTTCGGGACATGCCTGCGCTCAGGCGCCGGATGGCTGACGCTCACCGGCTTCCTCGCTCCGGCACGTCGCCACTCATATCTCGTTAGCCGCCATGGCTCGTGCGTGGCTGATTGGACGCTTGTGGGCATCACATAGAAGGCGGTGAGGCTCGCTCATGGATTGGACACATCAGGGACGCCAAGCGTGGGTGCTGTCCGGCGCTTTTCTCCTCGCACTCGTGGACCAAGCGGCCAAGAGTCGCCGGCATCGCGAGCCACACCATGTGGTCCCCGACGGTCGGTGGATCGTCTTCGACAACTCGATGCCACCGGTGAGGCCACCTGGCTGCTGAATCCGGATCACCTCGAACGGCCGACGCGCCCCTTCGCTGGGGCGTCCTCGGCACGGCCCGCATCGCCCTGACGAAGGTCATCCCGGCGATGCAGCGTAGCGATGCCTGCCGGGTGGTGGCCATCGCCTCGCGTGACGCGGGGCGGGCCCGTGGCGCCGCGGAGGCCCACGGCATCCCGCGGGCCCATGTCACGTACGACGAGCTCCTCGCCGACCCTGACATCGAGGCCGTCTACATCCCGCTGCCCAACCACCTCCACGTGCCGTGGTCGGTCCGCGCCGCCGATGCCGGCAAGCACGTGCTGTGTGAGAAGCCCGTCGCGCTGTCTGCCGCCGAGGCCCGCTCACTCATCGACGCGCGCGACCGCAACGGCGTCGTGATCGCCGAGGCATTCATGATCAGGGCGCATCCGCAGTGGCATGCGGTCGTCGATCTCGTGCGCGGCGGCCGCATCGGCGACCTGCGCCTGGTGAACTGCCACTTCAGCTATTTCCTCGACGACCCGGCGAACATCCGGAACCGGTCGGATTGGGGTGGCGGCGGCCTCATGGACATCGGCTGTTACGCGGTGCACGTCGCCCGCTGGCTGTTCGCTGCCGAGCCGGTGCGTGTGGCCTGTGTCATGGAGCACGACCCGCAGTCCGGCACCGACGTGCTCGCGTCCGGCGTCCTCGACTTCGGCGTCGGCCACGCCACCTTCACGTGCGGGACCCGCAGTGTGCCGCATCAGCGTGTCCAGGTCATGGGCACGGCCGGCCGCATCGAAGTGGTGGTGCCGTTCAACGCGCCGCCCGGCCGGCCGTGCACGCTCGGTCTGGATGACGGAAGCGACGTCCTGGGCGGCAGCATCGAAACCCTCGTGATCCCGCCCGCCGACCAGTTCGCCCTCCAGGCGGATGCGTTTGCCCGGGCCGTACGTGGACTGTCCGCGCCACTCGTCTCCGTGGAGGACGCGGTGGCGAACATGACGGTGCTGGATGCGCTGCGGCGGTCGGCGGCGGAGGGGACGTGGGCCGGCGTCAGCCGGCAGCCAGGGTGACGACGAAGGTGGATCCCTCACCGGGCCGGCTCGCGACCGTCAGGTCGCCGTCCATTCCCCGGGCGAGTCGGCGACTGATGGCGAGGCCGAGGCCGATCCCCTCACGCGTCTCGGTAAGGGAGCGGCCGAGCTGGACGAACGGCTCGAAGATGGCCTCCTGCTTGTCCTCCGGGATGCCGGGTCCGGCATCCCGCACGCTGATGCGGATCGTATCCCCGCTGGACGTGCACTCCAGGATCACGGTTTCTCCGGCGGGCGTGAACTTCACCGCGTTCGACAGCAGGTTGAGCAGGATCTGCTGGGCGCGGGCGCGGTCGCACAGGGCGGCGACGCCGGGCGCGCAGTCCTGCCGCAGCAGGCGTACGCCGTCGGCCTGAAGCTCCGGCTGTATCATGCCCTCGACGTCATCCAGCAGGGCGTGGAGCTCCACCCTCCGGATGTCGAACTCGATCCGTCCTGCCTCGAGGCGGGCGAGGTTCAGGAGGTCGTTGACGAGGGCGAGGAGATGCAGCTGGCTGGTCCTGACCCGGTCCAGGTACTGCCGCTGCTGTTCGTTCACGCGGCCGGCCACCTCGAGTGCGAGCAGGTCCGTGTATCCGCCAATGGCGTTGAGGGGCGTCCGGAGCTCGTGGGACAGGGTGGCGAGGAACTCGCTCTTGGCGCGGTTGGCCGCCTCCATCTCCGCGACCCGGCGCGCATCCTCCAGGGCGCGCTGTTCGGCTTCCCGCCGTTCCGTCAGATCGCGCGTCACCTTTGCAAAGCCCACCAGCTCCCCCGCGTCGTCGCGGAGGGCGGTTATGACGACACTCGCCCAGATGAGGGAGCCGTCCCGGCGCACCCGCCAGCCCTCGTCCTCGAACCGTCCCGTCGTTGCGGCGGTCGCCAGCACCCGCTCGGGGAACTTCGCCGCCCGCGCCTCCGGCGGGTAGAACACGGAGAAATGCCGGCCGACGATCTCGTCGGCCGCATACCCCTTGATCCGTTGCGCCCCATCGTTCCACGTCATGACGTGGCCCAGGGGGTCCAGCATGAAGATGGCGTAGTCCCTCACGCTCTGTACCAGCAGGCGGAAGCGCTCCTCCGTGACGCGGAGGCGTTCCTCCTGCTGCCGTCGCTCCGTGAGGTCCCGGGTGACCTTGGCGAAGCCGACCAGCTCGCCGTTCTCGTCCCGCAGGGCGCTGATGACGATGCTCGCCCAGAAGCGCTCTCCGTTCCTCCGCACGCGCCATCCCTCGTCCTCGAAACTGCCGCGGCCGGCCGCCTCCCGGAGGTCGGCATCCGGCTTGCCCGCAGCGACGTCCTCCGGTGTGTAGAACGTGGAGAAGTGAAGGCCGATGGCCTCCTCCGCAGTCCACCCCTTGAACCGCCGTGCTCCTGCGTTCCACGTGAGCACGTGTCCGGACGGGTCCAGGGCGAAGATGGCGTAGTCGCGGACCGTCTCCACCAGCAGCTGGTGGAGGACGGAGGATTCAGGGCTCACCTCTCCCGCAGCGGCGGTGCGCCCGTGACCGGCGCCTTCGCGTCCAGCCGCAGCGTTGAGACCGCGCGGGCCGGGCCGGCCGGACTCCCCGTTCACGAGGTCGTGAGCATCCAGTGGATCGGGCATGTCCTCCCCGCCGCGGTGCGGCGGAACCTGGTTCGGGGACGAAAATCCGCGATTCGAGCCACGGGCCGCAATGGACGTGCCGCATACCGGGCGGCGTCCGGTCCCACCACTACCGCGCGCCCGCCGGTCAGCCGGCGCCGGACCGGATGCGGTCGTAGAGTTCCGTGGTCTCGGGTTCCGGCTCGGCGTCGAGGATGTCGTTGAGCAGGCTCACGAGGCGCTCGTAGTGGCGCAGTGCCCGCGCGCGATGACCGGCCCCCGCCCAGATCCCCATGAGGCGGCGGTGCAACTCCTCGTTCAGTTCGTCCCTCTCAGCGGCCGCCTCGTACAGGGCCACGGCCGCCTCTGGATCGCCGGCTTCCAGGGCCGCGCCGAGGGCGAGACTGACGTCCATGAACAGGCGGTGCAGCCGGTCGCGGTGCTCATCCAGCCAGCGTCCGCAGTTCTCGCCCTCGAGCAGTTCGCCCGTGTACAGGGCGTGGGCGTGGCGCAGCGCCGCGACGGCGTCCGGTGACGCGCCGGCGCCGGACAGGCGGAGGGCGGACCGGGCGACATCCTCGAACAGCCTCGCGTCGAAGGAGGTGACCACGGCGGGACTGAAGCGATAGCGGTCCGCCTCCCTGACGATCCATTCGGGCCGCTCCAGTGCCTTCCGGAGGTGATGCAGGGTGACGTGGAAGTTGTTCTTCACGCTGGCGCGCGCGGCGCCCGGCCACAGGGCTTCCCCGATCTGGTCGCGTGTTGCGCCGCGCGGGTTGAGGAGCAGGAACGCGAACAGCTCACGCGGCTTGGAGTAGGACCAGCGGTCGGGCTCCACGGGATGACCGGCCACGCGTACGGCGAGGGGGCCGAAAGCCCGCACGTGGAGTTGCGGGATGGGCGACGCCGCCGCGTCTTCCGCCTCGCGGGCCTCCTCGGACAGCACGAGCCGTGGCTGCATCCGCCGCCCGGCCTGCCATGCGGCATCGAAGGCAGCGGCATCCGTTCGGGTCCGCAGCTCCTCCATTAGCGCCTCGTGGCGTCCCCTGTCGAGGCCGAACGGCCGGGCCCCCACCACTTCGCGGGTCGCATCCGCGCAGCCGAACAGCTG
This sequence comes from Longimicrobiales bacterium, assembly GCA_035461265.1. Taxonomy (GTDB): domain Bacteria; phylum Gemmatimonadota; class Gemmatimonadetes; order Longimicrobiales; family RSA9; genus SH-MAG3. The sequence continues at coordinate 6,292 of DATHVO010000214.1, read as the reverse complement.
CAGAGCCTCCAGCGTCCGGCCGCGCCGGCCGTAGATTTCGGCCAGGTAGGAGATTGCGATGGCCATGAAGTAGTACGACGGATCCCGTCCGAATGCCGCCATGGCTTCCCGCACCAGGACCTCGGCTTCCTCGAGGCGGCCCTGCGTGAGGTGGACGACGGCAAGGTTCTGCAGGGCCACCCCGAGCTCGCGGGGCTGCCCGAACCGGCGTGCCACCTGGAGACCCTCGGTGTTGTGGCGCTCCGCCGCGCCCAGGTCGCCGGCGCCCACGGCCGTGCTACCCTGCAGGAGGAGTGCAAGGCGCAGCCCGTACAGGTCGTCGTGCTCACGGAACCAGTCTGCGGCGCGCCGGCACAGATCCAGCGCCGCCAGGTTGCCCTCCCCGGCGTACGTCATCCCCAGGTAGTTCAGGGCGTATGCCTCCTGCCGGCCGTCCCCGAGTTCGGCGGCGATGGCTGCCGCCTCGAAGAGCGGCGGGCGTGCGACATCCGGGCGGGCCTGGAGTGCCGCCAGTGCGCCTGCGGCGAAGAGCAGGGCAGCGCGCTCCCGCGTTCGCGCCTCCGCCTGTGGGAGGGCCAGCGCGCCGTCCGTCCAGCGGCCGGCTTCCGTCCAGTGCTGCGTCGAGAACCAGAACCACCAGAGCATCCCCACGAGCCGGACGTGCCGCGCCGGATCGTGGTCGTGCGTCCAGGTCAGCGCCGAGCGGATGTTGTCGAGTTCGGGGTACAGCCGATCGACGTGGAGCGGTCGGGTCTGCCGGGTGAAGTGGGGCTCCGCCTCCTCCACCTCGCCCTCGATCCAGCCGACGAACCGCTGGCGCGTGGCGAGCTCCTCCCCTGAGTCGGCGAGCATCTTCGCCGCGTACTGCCGGACCGCCTCCAGCAGGAAGTACCGAGTGGCGCCGTGCTGCTCCCGTACGGCGACGAGGGACCGGTCCACGAGCCCCGCCAGGACATCCAGCACCTCACCGGAATCGATGGTGTCGCCGGCGCCAACACGCTCCGCCGCCTCCAGGAGGAAGCCCCCGCGGAAGACGGAAACGCGGCGAAGCAGGGTCCGTGCATCGTCGGGCAGCAGCTCGTGGCTCCAGTCGATGGCCGCTCGGAGTGTCCGGTGTCGGGGCAGTGCTGTGCGCCCGCCGCCGCCCAGCAGCCGGAAGACGTCGTCGAGACGGTCCCGCATGTCGGCGAGGGCGAGAACCTTCACGCGGGCCGCGGCGAGCTCTACTGCGAGGGGGATGCCGTCGAGCCGGCGGCATATCTCCGCGATCAGCGGCGCGTTCTCAGGCGTGAGGCCGAAACCGGGAACGATGTCGGCTGCCCGCTCGACGAACAGGCTCACGGCCTCCGATGCCGCCGCGGCTTCCACGGACCCTCCATCGGGCACCGTCATCGGCGGGAGCAGCCATGCCCGTTCGCCCCGCACGCCGAGGGCCTCCCGGCTGGTCGCCAGGATGACCAGGTCGGGACAGCCGCGGACCAGTGCGTCGGCAGTGACGGCGCAGGCGTCGACGAGATGCTCGCAGTTGTCGAGCACGAGGAGGAGTGGCCGGCCGTGGAGCAGGCGAGCGACGGTCTGCACATCGCCGCTCCGGACCTCCTCCCGCAGACCGGCGGCCTCCGCCACGGCGGGGGCAATGAGGCCGGGGTCCCGCAGCGACGCGAGCTCCACCCATACGGGCGTCCGGGCGTCCGTGCGGGACGAGACCAGCTCCAGGGCGAGGCGCGTCTTGCCACTGCCCGCCGCACCGGTAATGGTGACGAGCCTTGAGCGGTCGAGGAGGGTGTGCAGCTCGGACAGCTCCCGCCGCCGGCCGACGAAGCTCGTCAGCTCGACAGGGAGCGCCGCCCGCGCATCCACGGGTCCGGCGCCTGCGTTCACCACGGCGCAGGCGGGGGAGGTACAGTGGATGTCAGGTCGAACTCGATGCGGTAGAGCAGGCCGCTGCCTTCGCGGAAGAGGCCGTAGGCGAAAATGCGCCCGGGATAGTGCTCCAGGAACCACCACTGCGTGCCCCGGGCGGGAACCGCCGCCACGCTCACCGCGTCGGCAGGAAATTCCTGGCGGTGGGGTGTGCCCCGGGCGCTCGTCGTGCCGCCGTAGTTCGTGTTGGAGGACTCGGTACCGTCCTCGTGGCGGTGCACGTGCTTGAGCTCGAGACCCGCGCTCGCGGTTCGCACGAACCATGTGCGGGACCGATCGCTCCCGACGTGGAACGGGATGCGGAGCATGCCGTCGGAACATTCCGCTACATGCATCACGAGGCGTCGTCCGGTGAAGGCATCGTCGGTTTCCGGGGCGTGGACCACGCTGCCTTCATAGGCGTTCCCGCAAAGACCGCGCAGGCCGTCGAGGAACACGCGCTGCTCCGCAATGGACGCGGGCGGGTGATCCCCGTCGCGGGGCGCGGCTGCACACGATGCCGCGAGGAGGGCCAGGGCGACGCACGGTACGATTCGGATCATCTGTTGCCTCACAGCAGGAGTCCCGCGACCACCGACGCCATGACGATGCCGCCGAGGACCCGCGGCACGGTGTGGGTCGGCAGCATGAGCAGGTAGAGCGTCAGCACCGCGCCGATGGGCGTGGCGAAGGCATAGATCACCAGGAAGGTGAGGACCGCCTCCCGCAGCCACAGGCCCCCGATGGATACCAGACCCGGGAAGCCCTGGCCGGTGAACGCCGGCACGAGCACCTCCCCGCCGAAATCGAGCAGGAGGAAGGCCAGGGTGAAGACGGCTCCGAGCTGCAGGTACAGGCCGGCCTCGGCGCGGGCGCGCCGGCGGAACGGCGCGAGGAACGCGCCCGTAACCGGCCGTAGCAGCAGCGCCGCCGGGCTGCCGGGCGTCGTGTAGTAGTAGAACAGCCTCAGCCGGTGGCTCCATCGGATCAGTCCCCGTACGACGGGGAGATGCCCGAAGCGGCCCACGGTGGCGCCCGCCGACGCCAGACCGGCCAGCACGGCCACGGCGACAATGGCTTCCCACACGTCGGCTGCCCTTGCCACGGAGCCCAGGGCGACTCCCGTCACGACGAGTACGAGGAGGTCGCCTGCGAACCGTCGCACCCGGGCAGCCCGACCCGCCGCACGCCAGCGCTCCGTCCATGCCGGCGGCTGCGACAGGACTTCGCGCCGTAGCGCCGGCATGAAGTCGAGCTCGATGGGCGGCATGCCCAGGCGTGCCCGCCGCGCCTGCTCGTCGTTGTGGGAGCGGACCATCCCGGTGAGCAGGAACGCGTCCACGACCCACCAGACGAGGCCTCCGCCAAGTGTGAACAGCATGAGGAGGCCCGTGAGCGGGCGGCCGACGTAGAAACGGTGGGCGCCGAACCAGCCGAGCGTCCCCCATAGGAGGCGTGCCAGCCATCGCCGCTTCCTGCCGTAGGCATACAGGTCCGCAAGCACGTCTGCGGCGAAGTCGGCATCGAGGCGCTGCGTGGCAGGCATGCATTGAGCTTGTGGCCGGCCGGCAGATCCTGCAACTGCCGGCGTCCGACCCGGCGGCCGGCTCGCCTTGACGACCGGTGCCGCGACGGCAATCTTCACCGTGCAGCTGCAGCCTCGTACCCCTCGCAGTTCTGTCGCGGGAACTGCACGACCTTCCCCCACCTTCCCGGAGGTACCATGTACATCATCGTGCACCACGCCATCACGGACGCCCCCCGGTTCTGGGACACGGCGGCCCAGGCGATCCCCAACGTGCCCGACCACCTGAAACTGCACCATACCATCACCGCGAAGAACGGCGCCATCGCGACCTGCCTGTGGGAGGGCGCATCCGTTCAGGACGTCCGGGAGTTCCTGGAGCCGGCACTGGGAAGCGTGAGCCGGAACACCTACGAGGAGGCGGAGAACCGCGACGGCGTGGCCATGCCGTCGGGCGTGAACCTCTCCGATCCGATGTCTGCCCGATAGTGCGTCTGCGCGCGGCCCGTGCCCGCTGCGGCTGTGGGGCGCGGGCCGCGTGACGTTCGGCAGCGCTGGCACCCCGGCTGCCGCCGCTCTCTGCATCGCGCTGGCCGCCTGCCTGCCGGCGGCCGGGCCGGCGGACTCCCACCTCCGTGTCCTCACGTACAACATCCACGCAGGCCGCGACGCGGAACAGGCGCCGAATCTCGATCGCGTCGCCGCCGTCATCCTCGACGCGGCCGCGGATGTCGTCCTTCTCCAGGAGGTGGACCGGCGGACACTGCGGTCCGGCGGGGAGGACCACTACGACACGCTGATGCGCCTCACCGGCATGCACGGCGGCTTCGCCAGCTCCCTCGACTACCAGGGCGGCGAGTACGGCGTGGCCGTGCTGTCCCGACACCCCATCGATTCCGCGCAGACCGTCCGACTGCACGTGCAGCCGCCGCAGGAACGCGCGGGCGGCTCCTTCGAGCCCAGGGTCGGCATCCACGTTGTGCTGCGCACGCCCCGCGGCCCCGTCCACGTCGTCAACACGCACCTCGACCCGGCCGGTGAGGCGACGTTCCGGCACCAGGAGGTCATCGCTCTCCTGGCCCACGCCTCCGGCTCCGTTCCCCCGGACGCGGCCCTCATCGTGGGCGGCGACCTGAATGCACGTCCCGACACGCCGGAGGTCGCTGCCCTTCGCCTGTCCTTCACCGACGCGTGGGAGCGGTGCGGCGATGGCGGGCCCGGGTTCTCGTATCCGGCTCACCGGCCCGACCGGCGGATCGACTACATCCTCTTCCGCGGCTTGCGCTGCACTTCTAGCCGTGTGATCGACAGCGGGGCATCCGACCACCGGCCCGTACTCGCCATCCTCCAGCCCTGAGCAGACCATGAACGCGCGCATTCCCGTACGGGCGTCATTCCCTCTGTGGGTGGCCGTCCTCGTCCACGTCTGGGCCGCCGCACCCACTGCCGGGCAGACGAATCCGCACGGCGTGGCCGTCCTCGAGCGGACGGATCCCGCCGCAGTCGGAATGTCGGCGGAGCGGCTGGCCCGCCTCGGTCCCGTGCTTCAGCGCTACGTCGATGACGGGCGACTCGCCGGCGGCGTCGTGCTGGTCGCACGACATGGTCGCGTCGTGTACGTCGAGCCGTTCGGCCGGATGGACGTGGAGCGCGATGTCGCCATGCGGGCGGACGCGATGTTCCGGATCGCCTCCCAGACGAAGGCGCTGGTGAGCGTCGCCATCATGATGCTGCAGGAGGAGGGCGAACTGGCGCTCTCGAATCCCGTGGGCTGGTTCCTGCCCGAGTACGCATCCACCACGGTGGCCGTGGCGCGGGAGGGTGGCGGCTATGACGTTGTACCCGCTGCCCGGCCCATCACCATCCGGGACCTCCTCACCCATACGGCGGGCATCGGCTACGGCGGCGGGACGGCGCAGGATCGCTGGCGTGAAGCCGACATCACGGGCTGGTACTTCGCCCACCGGGACGAGCCCGTGGCCGAGACCGTCGCCCGGATGGCGGGGCTGCCCTTCGACGCCCAGCCCGGCGAGCGCTTCGTCTACGGCTACGCCACCGACATCCTGGGTGTCGTCGTGGAGCGCGTGTCCGGGCTGAGCCTGGACGACTTCCTGCGAACGCGCATCCTCGAGCCCCTCCGGATGCACGACACACACTTCTTCCTGCCCCCCGACGAGCGTGACCGCCTCGCCACCGTCTATTCCGCCGGTGAGGACGGTACCATCCGGCGGGCGCCCGACGCCGGCACCATGCAGAGCCAGGGCGCGTACGTGGAGGGGCCGCGTCGAAGCTTCTCCGGCGGCGCCGGCCTCGTCTCGACGGCCGCGGACTATGGGCGGTTCCTGCAGATGCTGCTCAACGGCGGGGAGCTCGAGGGCGTCCGGCTCCTGTCCCCCGCGTCCGTGACGCTGATGACGGCCGACCATCTCGGCGACCGGTATCCGACGGCCGGCGTCGGCTTCGGCCTCGGGTTCTCCGTCGTCAGGGACCTCGGCAGGCGTGGCACTCCGGGCTCCGTCGGCGAGTTTGGCTGGGGTGGCGCGTATCACTCGACGTACTGGGTCGATCCGCAGGAGCAGCTCGTCGTCGTCTACCTCACGCAGCTACTGCCCGCCGGCCCGATCGACGACTTCGCCCGGCTCCGGGCCGTGGTCTACTCCGCCATCCTCAGCCGGAACTAGCCGGCGCGATTCACGGGCCGTGCGCGCGGTGAAGGGCGTGCCTGACACCGATCGAAACGGAGACGGCCGGCACGCTCTCGGAGAGACCGGCGCCGACATTGACGCTCAGCTGTGTGCCGCCGCCGGGAATGAGATAGCTCGCTCCGGCCGACACGCCCACTGCAGCGGCGGCCGTGGGAACCAC
>DATHVO010000213.1:0-10056 GCA_035461265.1 Longimicrobiales bacterium | reverse complement strand
CGGACTCGGAGCGGGTGGGGGTGCAGGTCATCGATGACGATGCCGGCCTGCGTGACGCCCACGACCTCTACGGCCGCTGGGCACGCACGCAGACCGGACAGATCGTGCGGAGCGCGCCCCTCTTCGTCCGCCTGTGCACGGCGCAGGACCGCGTCCTCATGGGCTGGCGCGGAGATGACGGCGCCCTCGAGGGCTACGCCCTGGCCGTGTACCGGACCGACCTGCCCCGGCGGGAGCGCTACCTCGAAGTGGACGAGCTGGTCTGGGTCACGGAAGCGGCGAGGCGCGCACTGTACGGCTGGCTGTCGTCGCTGGGCGACCAGTGGGAGCAGCTGCTCCTCCGTGCGCTGCCTTCCCACCGTCTCGGCGACTGGCTGCGGGAGCCGCGGCTGCCCCCCGGCGCGGCGCCGCTGTGGGGGCTCTGGCAGCCCGCCGCCACGCTCCTCATGGGCCCCATGTTCCGCGTCGTGGACATGGCAGGCGCCTGGGAGCACCGGCGCGTGGCGGACGGCCCGCCGCTGGCCCTCGCCGTGGAGGTGGCGGACGCGCAGATCCCGGAGAACGCCGGCCGGTGGACGATCGAGCTCGACGGCGGCGGGGCCAGGGCGCGTCGCGCCGGGGAGGCGCACGCCGCCGGTGATGGCCCGGGGGTCGCCCGCCGCGCGACGCTCCGGCTGGACATCTCGACCCTCTCCCGCATCTTCATCGGGTCCCTCGCGCCGTCCGCGGGCCTGGCCACCGGGCTCCTGGAGTGCGACCGGCCCGACCTGCTGCCGGCGCTGGACGCCGCCCTCGCGCTCCCCGAGCCGTGGACGTTCGACCGCTTCTGACACGCAGGACATGACCATGCAGCAGTCCCGCCTCCGCGCCGGCGCCCTGGCCCTCGCCATCGCCGTCGCCATCGCCGCATGCGGCGGCGGCGGCCCCGCCAGGGACCGCGACGACGCCGGCACCACGGCGACGCTGGGTGGCGGCCCGCCCGGCGGCGTCCTCGTCGTCCTGGCGGACCGGGAGCCGGACCAGCTGAACCCCCTCACCTTCAGCAGCAATCCCGCCTACCAGGCCGTGCACCTCATGTTCAGGTCCCTGGCCTGGCGGGACTCCACGCTCAGCAGCTACGCGCCGGACCTGGCCCGGTCGTGGTCCTTCGAGGCGGACTCAACGTTCGTGCTCGAGCTGCGGGATGACGTCACGTGGCACGACGGCGTGCCCGTCACCGCCGACGACGTCGTCTTCACCATCGAGCGCCAGCGCGACCCCCTCACGGCGTCGCCCCGCCGGACGGATGTGGCATCAGTGCTTGCGGTTGAGGCGCGGGACAGCTTCACCGTGGCGGTGCGCCTCTCCCGCACGGGACTCTACACGGTGAACGCCCTGCTGGAGGTCGTACCCGTGCCCCGTCACCTCCTGGCGGACGTGCCGCCCGCGGAGCTGCGCAACGCGCCCTTCGGCCGGAGCCCCGTCGGCAACGGGTTCTACCGCTTCGGGAACTGGACTGCGGGCCAGCACCTGACCCTGGAGGTGAACGCGCAGAAGCCCGACGGCCGGGCCGCAATCGAGCGCATCATCATGCGCTTCGTCCCGGACGTGAGCTCCGCCATGACGGAGCTGCTGGGTGGCCGCGGCGACCTGCTGTCCCGCCTGCCGCCGAACCTCACGGCCCGCGTCGAGGCGGCGCCCGGCGTGGACGTCCACACCGCCCCCCGCGTCCGCCCCGCCTGGCTCGCGTGGAACACGCGCCGGCCGCCCCTGGACGACGTGCGCGTCCGCCGCGCCCTCCTCATGGCCATCGACCGGGAGGCGCTGGCACGGGGGCTCTTCGGCGACGTCGGCGAGGCCGCCCTCTCGCCCATCCCCCACGTGCTGCGGGAGCACAACCCCGGCGTGCGGACCATCCCGTACGACACGGCGGGTGCCCGCCGCCTCCTGGCCGAGGCCGGCTGGCGCGACACGAACGGCGACGGCATCCTCGACCGTGGCGGCCGCCCGCTGCGCCTGGAGGTGGAGTTCATCTCCACGGACCGCACGCGGCAGGACGTCCTCGTCGCCATCCAGAGCATGCTCCGCCGCATCGGCGTGGACCTCGCGCCCCGGGCCTACGAGAGCAGCACGTGGGTCCAGCGCCTCACCGACGGCAGCTTCGACGGCTCACTCTGGGGCTGGGGCTGGGGACCCGGCGTGGTGGGGTCCAACGCCGCCATGGTCTTCCATTCCCGGGCCATACCGCCCAACGGCGTCAACGTCGCCGCGGCCCGGAACCGCCGCATCGATGTCCTCATCGACGCGTCCCTCGTCGCCGCCGACACCGCCGAGGCCCGCACGATCTGGCGGGAGCTGGAGCAGCTCATGATCGACGACGCCGTCTACGCACCCATCTACATGGACCCCGAGCTGTTCGGCGTGCACGCCCGCTTCCGCAACGTCCGCTTCCGCGGCATCGAGTGGGTGGAGGACGTGCCGTACTGGTACATCGACGAGGCGGACCGGCTGCCCCGGGACCGCGTACGCCGAGGAGGGCTGCGGCGATGAGGACTGCGGCGGTCACGCTGGCATGCGCCGCACTGTGGGGCTGCGCGACGGCCGGCCCGCCGTCCGCCGGCGAGGCGCCGCGCACCGTTCGCGAAACCGGCGCCGACGCGGCCGCGCCGACGACGTGGTGGAAGGGAAACCTCCACACGCACTCGCTGTGGAGCGACGGCGAGGACTATCCGGAAATGATCGCGGCGTGGTACCGGGATCACGGCTACGACTTCGTCGCGTTCACGGAGCACGACATGCTCCAGGCGGGTGGTGATCGCTGGGTGGACGTCAACGCGCCCGACGACGGCTGGCCGCCCCGCAACGCATCCGCCCGCAAGGCGCTCACCGGCTACGTCGCCCGCTTCGGCGACATGGTGGATCAGCGCGTGGAGGGCGAGCGCCACCTCGTGCGCCTGCGGCCGCTGTCCGAGTACCGCGACTGGTTCGAGGAGCCCGGCGCCTTCCTCCTCCTCATGGGCGAGGAGATCACGGACCGGGAGGGCGCTCACGTGAACGCCATCGAGCCGGCGCAGGCAATCCTGCCACGTGGCGGTGCCGGGCCGGGCGAGCGCATCCGCGCCAACCTCGCCGCGGTGAGGGAGCAGGAGGCGGAGACCGGCCGCCGCATCCTCGCCTTCGTGAACCACCCCAACTTCGTCTGGTCCCTGACGGCGGAGGAGATCGCCGACATTCCCGACGCGCGCTTCTTCGAGGTCTTCAACGGCCACGCCATGGTGGCCAACGAGGGCGACAGCGTGCGCGCGTCCACGGAGCGCATCTGGGACGTCGCACTGTCGCTGCGCCTGGCCGCCGGCGGCCCTCTGCTGTACGGCATCGCCGGCGACGACGCCCACGACTACCGCGAGCACAGCGGCGACGTCTCCCGGCCCGGCCGGGGCTGGGTCCGCGTGCGGTCACGCACACTCGATGCGGCGGCACTCGCGGCCGCCATGGACGCAGGCGACTTCTACGCAAGCACCGGCGTCGCCCTCCGCGATGTGCGTTGCGATGCGGGCGGCCTGCACATCGACATCGATGCAGACCCCGGTGCATCGTACCGCGTGTCGTTCATTGGCACGCGTGCCGGCACGCCCCTGGACAGCCGGCCCGTGGTGACGGCGGCCGGCGACACGCTCCGCACCACGCGCATCTACGGCGACGGCGTCGGCGCCGTGCTGGCGGAGGTCGAACGTACGCGTGCGTCGTATACCTTCGTCGGGGACGAGCTGTACGTCCGGGCGCGCATCGACTCGTCGCTCCCCCACGTGGACCCCACCACGGGCAACGTGCTGGGCACGCAGCGCGCGTGGACCCAGCCCGTACGACCGGCCGCCGCCGCAGCGGGCGGCTGCGGCGGCGGCACGGAGGGAAGCCCGGTAAAGCGGGACTGATCAGTTCGCCGGCCAGAGGCGGGCCACGACGCCGGCGTGGTCCGACGGCCAGAGCGTGTAGCCGTACGGGTGCGTGAACCGGCCGTCATCGCGACCCACGATCTCCACTGCCGCGCGGCCGCCGAAGCCGCCGCCGGTGAACCGCGCGAAGACGATGTCCAGCCGCTGGTCCATCTCGTTCCCGGCGTTGTCCAGCAGCGGGGCATGGCAGCACGTGTTGCCGTTCCGGTTGCTCTGCGGCCCCCGCAGCCAGAGGTCCGCCAGGCCCGACTCCCGCAGGATGCGGTAGCTGCCCGTCTTCCGGTCCGCCGGCGCGTCGTTGTTCGCAGCCGAGTTGAAGTCGCCCACGAGGATCACCGGCAGCGTGCTCGTCCTGAGCGCGGCCGCCAGCTCCGCCGCCTGCTTCTCCTGCACCGCAGGGTCGTCCTGGTTCTCCAGGTGCGCGCTGGCGAAGCGGATCCACCGGTCGTTCACCTTCACGTCGGCCCGGGTCCAGCCCATCAGCCGCGGGAAGTCCAGCCCCGCCACGGACATCATGCGCAGGTCGGAGAAGACATGGCCGGCCGCGTTGTCGTACTCCACGTCGCTCCGGACGATGATGGCCTCCCCGTCCTGGTAGTGGATGTAGAGGGTGAAGGGCACGTACACGCCCGGCGCCACTTCCACCGGCACCTGCGCGATGGGCATGGGCATCCCGAGCATCGGCTGGTAGACCGCCACCTCGTAGCCGCTGCCGAGTTCAGCCATGAGCGTCTCGAGGAAGTTCACCGGCACGCCTGCCAGCGGGTGGCCGGCGGGTGGCGTGAACGCGATGATGGGCTCCGTGGGCAACGGGTAGCCCTGCGACAGGAACAGCGAGTAGGCCACCACTTCCTGCAGCCCCGCCACGTGCGGCTGCGCGGACGTGATCTCCTGCGCCAGCGCGACGGCCCGCGCGCCGAAGTCGGTGTAGGTGACCTGGTAGATGGCGTTGGCCAGCGCCGCCTCCAGGTCCGCGCCGGGCTCGAACAGCGCGTCGATGTCGGCGCCGAGGTAGAGGTTGCGGGACATGACCACGATGGGGTCGGCGTCCATGATGCCCAGCTCCTGTCGGGGCTGGAGGGGCGTGTCGTCGGTGCAGGCGGTGAAGGCGAGGATCATCGCCAGGACGGCGGCGAGTCGGTGCATGGTTTCCTCCTGGGGCGCGGCATGGGCGGGTCCGGGCGCCCGTCGCCCGGGGATCCGCCTCGAAGTTGCACCGCGCCCGTCGCCTGCACGTCCACCGGCGATCCACCCGGGATCAAGAGGCCGGAAAGTGGGGTGCCCCCCCGTCACGGCTCTGGCCGGGACGTCGATCCGGGTCTCCGCGGAGGGGTCTCCGCGGAGGGGTCTCCAGCGGGCCGGCACGCCCTGCCGGCGGCGGCCCGCATCCTGCCACTCAAGAGGGGGCGGTGAGAGCCGCAGCGGGTCCGGCCAGCGGCTGGCCGGACCGGCTGAACCCCGAACTCGGGAGTCGGGACCATGGCGGAGGAGGCAGTCCGGCGGCTGGGCCGGACATGGAGGCGGATACTCGAGGAGGATGTGCTGCGGCTCGCCGTTCTGCTGGCCGTGGCGGCGTTCCTCGCGGACTGGGCCACCAAGTCGTGGGCCCTCTACCACCTCGACGAAGCCATCACCCCCCTGGGCGCCCTCACCCTCGGCGTGGCCCGCAACGAGGGGTTCGCATTCTCCACCGGCGCCGGCCTTGTTGCGCCGTGGATCATCGTCGCGGCACGGCTCCTCGCCCTCGCCGCCATCTTCCTGCTTTCACGCAGAGTTACGGCACTGAGCCGGCGTTACGCCTGCGGCTTCGCGCTGCTCCTTGCGGGGGGGTTCGGCAATGCCGCCGACCTCATCTTCCGCGGTGGTGCCGTGGTGGACTTCATCGGCGCGGGACCCTTCACCTTCGACTGGTCAGGCCGCCTCGTCCACATGCACTTCGTCTTCAACGCGGCCGACCTGTTCATCCTCGCCGGGATCGTCCTGATCGCACCCCTGATCCGGCAGTTCGCACGTGCAACCCGCCAGCGATTCCAGCAGTGGGAGAACCGCCTCCTCACCGGCGGCGCGTCCTCCTCCGTGTGACGCCGGGCCCGCCGGTCGCCGCACCGGCCGGGCCCCGCCCTGTCCCGAACCGCGACACCGGATTCGGGACTCCCGTCCCGGGATGATCCACACAGCCGCATGAAGAACAGGCACCCTGGCCGAACGGGTCGCCGCCAGGTTTGCCTCACCTCCGCCCATGGGACACGCATTTGCCATGGTTCACGTCGTCACCATCCAGGATTCGCGCACGGCGGAATCCGCGAAGTAGACATAGCCGCATGAACGAAAACAGGCCGGCGCCTTCGGGCGCCGGCCTGTTCCTCTGCCGACCGCCTGCCTCAGCGGTTCTTCTCCCCGCCCCCCTGTTCGAACCCGCGCTCCTGCTGCTGGCCGCCCTGCTGCTTGCCGCCCTGGCCGCCTTCCTGCCAGCCCTGCTCCTGCTGGTCGGGACGCGGGCTGCCCTGCTGGCCACCCTTCTGCGCGTCGCGATCCTGCTGGGTGCGCTCCTGTCCGCCGCCCTGGTGCTGGTCGCGATCCTGCTTGTTACGGTCCGGCATGGGGTACCTCCTGCTGCAGTTGGTCGAGCGCGCCGCGGTTCCGCCGGCGCCGATGACTACCTGACGCAAACAGCGTTCCGCATCGCCGCGCTGGATTCACGACACGCGTCCAGACATATTCGTCGCGCGCATCCTCGAACACCGGACCATGAACGCGACGACCGCGACAGAGCGCACGCAGGGCAGCCGCATCCTCTCGCTGCCCGTGTTGAGCTGGGCGTTCTACGACCTGGCCAACACGATGTTCTCCATGAACATCGTCTCGTTCTTCTTCGGCATCTGGGTCGTGAACGTGCTCGGCGCGTCCGACAGCGCGTACGGCTATGCGGCGGCGCTGTCGTACGCGGTCATCTTCGTGCTGTCGCCGTTCCTCGGCGCGCTGACCGACCAGGCGTCGCGGCGCATGCCCTTCCTCATCATCTCCACCGTCGTCTGCGTCACGTTCACGTTCATGCTGGGCATGGGCACCATCTACACTGCCCTCGCCTTCTTCATAATCGCGAACATCGCGTACCAGTCCGGCCTCCAGTTCTACGACGCGCTGCTCCCCGAAGTCAGCACCGAGGAGAACCGGGGCCGTGTCGGCGGCCTCGGCATCGGCCTGGGCTACCTCGGCTCGCTGGCGGGCCTGCTCACGGCCCGCTGGCTGCTGGGCGACGTGGACGCACTCCCCGTGGAGGAGCAGAGCCGCCGCTACGCCCTGGTGTTCCAGGTCACGGCCGTCCTGTTCATGCTCCTCGCCATACCGTGCTTCCTGTTCGTGCGCGAGCGCGTGCGCACCGGCCGCCGGTTCTCCCTCGCCTCCTTCGGCGCCGCCCGCCGGCAGGTGAACCAGACGGTGCGGAGTGTCCGGACCTTCCCGGGCCTCGGCCGGTTCCTCATCGGACGCGTCTTCTACACCGACGCCGTGAACACCGTCATCGCGTTCATGGGCCTGTACGTTACGAACGAGGTGGGCCTCAGTACCGGGCAGGCGACGCTGGTCATGATCATCGCCACCATGTGCGCCGTCCCCGGCGGCTACGCCTGGGGCCAGGTGGTGGACCGGATCGGGCCGGCACGCACGCTCCACATGGTGCTCCTCCTCTGGATGTTCGTATTCGGCCTCGCCGCGGCCGTCGGCTTCTTCCGCATGTCCGCGACGTTCTTCTGGCCGGTCCCGGTGCTGGCGGGCATCGCCCTGGGCGGGACCTGGGCCGCGGACCGGCCCTACATGCTGCGACTCACGCCGCCCGACCGCATCGGCGAGTTCTACGGCCTGTACAACATGGTGGGCCGGTTCTCTGCGGTGACGGGGCCGGTGACGTGGGCCTTCGTCGCCGAGCGCATCGAGATCTTCGGCATGGGCTTCGGTCTCGGCCTCGGGCGCCCGGCCGCGGTCTTCGCCCTCCTGCTGGAGGTGGTGATCGGCTACCTCATCCTCCGTCGCATCCCCGCCGACGTCGCCGGAACCAAACCTGCATGATCTCTCGCGCGCGCCGTCCGTGACGGCCGCGTGACACGATCAGCCCGTGACGGGCCGGGAGGAGACATGAGGGTGTTCAGCCTTGCCGTCGCCATGTTCTGTGCGGCGTGCGGCTACAATTCCGAGACATACCGAACGGACGGCGCTGCCGCCGGCGGCTCCGACACCGCCGGCGCGCCGGCCGCGGCGGCCGTGCACTGCGCCGCCGACAACGGCGGCCTCACGCTGGCGCCGGGATTCTGTGCGTGGGTCGCACACGACGGCGTGGGCCGCGCGCGCCACATCGCCGTCACGCCGGACGGCAGGGTGTACGTGGCGCTCCGGGAGCCCAGCGGCGGCGGCGCCGTGGTGGGCCTGCGGGACACGGACGGCGACGGCCGCCTGGATGAGGAGGCACGCTTCGGCGAGGAGGGCGGGACGGGCATCGCGGTGCGGGACGGCTGGCTCTACTTCGCTCCGAACGCGCACGTCGGGCGCTACCGCCTCGGCGACGGTCTCGCCCCCGCGTCGGGTCCGGAGATGGTGGTGAGCGGCTTCCCCCAGCAGCGGAGCCACGCCGCCAAGACCATCACCTTCGACAACGCCGGCCGTCTCTACGTCAACGTCGGCGGGCCGTCCAACGCGTGCCAGGAGGAGGACCGCCAGCACGGCTCGCCGGGCCAGGACCCGTGTCCCCAGCTGGAGCGCCAGACGGGCATCTGGCGCTTCGACCTCTCACGCGTGCCGCAGACGCTGGCGGACGGCGAACGCTACGCCACGGGCATCCGGAACGCCGTCGCGCTGGACTGGCACCGCGGCGCCGACGCCCTCTTCGTGGTCCAGCACGGCCGGGACATGCTCAACGTCATCGCGCCCGAGGACTTCGATGCAGCCGCCAACGCCGAGCTTCCCGCCGAGGAGTTCCTCCGCGTGGGCCGCGGCGACGACTTCGGTCACCCGTACTGCTACTACGACCACCATCAGGGCCGGCGCGTGCTCGCCCCCGAGTACGGCGGCGACGGCACCGAGGTGGGCCGCTGCGACCGCTACGTCGATCCCGTCGCCGTCTACCCCGCCCACTGGGCACCCAACGACCTGCTGTTCTACGACGGCAGCCAGTTTCCCGCGCGTTTCAGGGGCGGCTCTTTCGTGGCATGGCACGGCTCGTGGAACCGCGCGCCGCAGGAGCAGCGGGGCTACAAGGTCACGTTCCGGGCGATGCAGGATGGCCGGCCCGCGGCGGACTACGAGGTCATTGCGGATGGGTTCACCGGCCAGGACACCATCCGCGCACCCAACGAGGCCGCCTACCGTCCCATGGGTCTCGCCCTGGCGCCTGATGGCTCGCTCTACGTCGTGGACTCGGTGCGTGGCCGCATCTGGCGCATCGTCTGGCGTGGCTGACGCCCGGCCGCGCCCCTGAGGCGAGTCGCCTGCGGCACCGGCCTTGCGCACAGCGGCAGGCTGTCACGTACCCAGGGAGGGCCGAGTGGAACAGAAGAAGGTCGTGTGGATGGCGGTGGTGGCAGGCGCGACGGCGCTGGCCGGGGTCGCCATCAACAAGGGCCTCGGCCGGGCATGGCGCCTGGCGAAGGACGAGGACCCGCCGGAAGACCCGACATCGCGCGACGTCGAGTGGCGCGACGCCATCATCTGGACCGTGGCCACCGGCGTCGTGTTCGGCCTCGGCCGCCTCCTGGCCCGGCGCGGCGTCGCCGCCGGCTGGGAGGCCCTCACCGGCGAGGCGCCCCCGGCATAGGCACCGGGATGGCCGGACGGTGGGCGCCGGCGCGGCCCGCCCGAACGACTGGCGACCGCTCTGCCGCAGCGCCACCAACCGCGGCGCGCCGGCGGCGGCCCGCCGCGGCCGAAGCGCCCGGCCGAAGCGCCCGCCCGAAGCGCAGAAAATCGCCGCACTCGCCGGCCTCCCGAGACGCTGCGCCGGATCGACATCGCCAGGCGAGGACAATCCAGCACAATGCGTCCGACTCAGATCCGTGGGCCGGATCGACATCGGTATGCGCGGTAAATCCAGCAACCCACCTGGCGCGTCGGTCGAGTGCGGCGATTTTCTGCGCCA
>DATHVO010000212.1:0-13878 GCA_035461265.1 Longimicrobiales bacterium | reverse complement strand
CGGCCGCTCTGCCATTGAGCTACACCCCAACGTAGCGGGCCGCTCGTCGAGCGGCCCGTCCCGCTAAGGAAATGGCATCGGGCCGGCCGGTCAAGACATTTCTTGCCGGCGTTGGGCCGTGCGCCGGTCTCAGAGCTGGTGTGACGGCGGCAGCAGGGACCGGTGGATGGCCAGGGCGGCGCGGACGCCGTCGGTCGCCGCGATGGACGCGAGGTGGGGCGGTCCGGTGATGTCGCCGGCGGCGTGGACGCCGGGCCGTGACGTTTCCTGGCCGCGGTCCACCATCACGTATCCGTCCTCGTCCAGCTCGCAGTCAAGCGCCTCGGCCAGGTCGCAGCGGGGCTCGGACCCGAGGTGGAAGAAGAGCGCGTCGAGTCGGAGTGTGCTTCCGTCGTCGAATTCGACCTGGGTCAGGTTTCCGCCGTGGCCTTCGACGCGCCGGATGCGGCCTTCCCGGCGGGGTATGCCGGCGTCGTCGAGAACCGCTGCAGCCTTCTCGTCGAGGGCGACGTCGCGGTCGTGGGGGAGCAGGGTGACGTCGTCGCTCCAGTGGCGGAGGTAGAGGGCGAGTGCGGCGCCATGCCGGTCCCATCCCAGGACGCCGATGCGGGTGTCGGCCACGGCGGGGCCGTCGCAGTCGGGGCAGTGGAACACCGACGTGCCGTAGAGTTCATCGACGCCCTGGATATCGGGGAGGTAGTCCCGCAGGCCGTAGGCGAGGATCACACGGCGGGTGCGGAGCACATCGCCGCCCCGGAGCCGCACGGTGAAATCGTCCCTCGCGCCTTCCACCCGGATCACCTCCCCCTGCCGCACCTCCGCGCCGGCGCCGAGGGCCTGCTCGTAGAGGCGGCGCCGGAGCTCCACGGGAGACGGGTCGGCGAGGCCGGGATATCCGTGGACGGCCCATGCCGGTTCGTTGCGCGGCTCCCCCTGGTCCATGACCACTACCCTGCGCCGGTATCGACCCAGCCAGAGCGCGGCGGCCAGTCCTGCGGGCCCGCCCCCGGCGATGACGACGTCGCAGGCTTCGGCCCCGGCGGCAGCGTCCTTCACGTCGCCGCGCCGACCACCGCGGCGCCGGCCCGGGTGGTGGGCAGGGTGACGGTGAACGTCGTGCCGACGTCCTCCTCGCTCTTCACGGCGATGGTACCGCCGTGCTCCTCGACCACATCGTGCGCGATGGCGAGGCCCAGGCCGGCGCCCTTGCTGCGGGCCTGGCCGCCGATCTGGAAGTACTTGTTGAAGACGTGCGGGAGCTGGTCCGCGGGCATCCCTGTGCCGTTGTCGGCCACCTCGATGTGGAGCCGGTCGCCGGTGGCCCAGCCGCGCACGCTGATGGTCCCGCCCTCCGGCGTGAACTTGAGGGCGTTGCCGAGGAGGTTGCCGAGGACCTGGTCACGGAGCCGGTCCGCGTCGCCGGGCACCGTGGCCGGCGCGGAGGCATCCAGATCGACCTGGAGGTCGAGGCCCTGCTGGTGGGCGAGGACCGCGAAGGTACGCCGCACGCTCTCGAAGAGTTCGGCCACGTCCATGTCCCGGATCTCGAGGCGGAGGCCGCCCGCCTCGAGGCGGCTGATGTCGAGCAGCTGATTCACGAGCTGGGTCAGGATGCCGGCCTGTTCCTGGATGGCGGTCAGGGCGTCCCGCTGGGCGTCGTTCACGTCGCCGTATATCCCGTCCTGTATGAGCTCGGCGTATCCGCCGACGACGTTGATGGGCGTCTTGAGCTCGTGGGTGGCGATGCTCATGAAGTCGGCCTTCATCCGGTCGAGGTCGGCGAGCTGCTGGGTCATGCCGCGGAAGGAGCGGGCGAGGTCGCCGATCTCGTCGGACCGGTCGTAGGGGAGCCGGGCCGGGACGACGAACTCGCCGGCTGCGACGGCTGCCATGGCCTGCTGGAGGCGGGCGATGGGCTGAACGAGCATGTGCGTCGCCCAGGTGCCCAGCAGCAGGGCAATGAAGAAGCACGCCAGGAGCGCGAGCAGCGTGGTGGTCATGGCCGCGGCGCTGATCCGGCCCGCCGCGGCGAGGTCCGCCTCGCTGCGCCGGTCGATCTCCGTGGCGATCTCCTGGACGATGAGGTCCATTTCAGTGAACAGCGGCTTGACGCGTTCGAGCTCGATGGTGGCTTCCTGGGCGCGTCCCAGGGCCATGAGTCCGTCGATGCGTCCCAGCTCCGTCGCCACCTGGTCGAGCTGGGCGGCGGCGCGCCGGGCGACGTCCCCGTATCCCGACTGGTCGAGGCGCTGGAGGTGGACGCGGGCATTGCGAAGAGCGGCGTCACGCCGGGACGCGACGTCACGGTCGCCGAAGGCGACGTACCCGCGGGCCAGCCGGTCGGCGTCTGCCGTGTGCGCCTGGAACCTGCCCATGGCGAGGTATGCGGCGCCGTGGGTCGCGCTGACGTCCGCGGCGATCTCGCGCAGACGGCCGAGCTGCTGCGCAGCGTACAGCGCCGGGAGCACCATGAGCAGGGTGACCCCGCCGATGGCGAGGATGAGTCGGGTACGCAGTGTCATGGCCCGGGGGTAATCAAGAGGGTCCCGAAGTTCAGGGCCGGATCGTCCGTTTCACGCGCTCGAGTTCCTGCCTCGTCTCGCGCAGCTCGCGGTCGCGAGCGGTCAACTGCTGTTCGAGCTGTTCCGCCCGTCGCCTGGCCTGGTCCCGCTCCGCCGCGATCCTGCCGATCTGGGCCGGCACGGACTCCCGGCTCGTCTGTGGCAGACGTTCGGACGCCTGCTCCGCGGCCTCCTGTGCCGTCTCGGCCAACTCGATACGCTGCTCGGCCGCGCCCAGTTCCATGGCGAGGAGGTAGTAGGTCTCCGCGAGCGGCACGAGCCAGGGGTCCACGCCGTCGAGGCCAAGCAGACGGCCAGCCATGTCCGCAGCCGCCCAGAGGCGGCGGTCCGGGTTGCGGTGGTCAAGCTCCGCGGCGACCAGGAGGAGGAGTGCGTGCTGCCCGACGATCTCACGGGGACGGTCATAGAAGAGCGGCTCCAGCAGACCGCGCGCGCGCAGGTACTCCTGCGCCTCTATTGCGGCGACACCCTCCCGCAGCTGCGCCCGGGGGTCCGCCTGGCGGTCGGGCGTCACCGCGGCACAACCGGCGGCTCCCAGCGCCACGGCTGCAACCAGCCACGCCGCACCTCTCATCTGCTTCTCCTTGGCCCCGAGCCGTCGTTGCATTGATGTCCCACTCGCACGCGATCATGCAATCCGCGGGCCGACCCCTCCATCCCGCGGCCGCCCGCCATCCACCCGGTACCGGGCGGCGCCGCGGCCCGGTACCGAGCCGATCCGTGGACCGTACGGCGTGGGCGCGTCGGCGTCCACCGCCAGACTCCCGCCGGCCGAGTCCCGAATTTGCATCGCCCCGGCGGGGTGGATAATTTCGCGCGCACACCACTCGCGCTACTGCACCACGTTGACGCCCGGGGTTGCCCTGCGCAACGGGCCCGGCACATCAATACCGAATGAACGAGACGAGTCATGCCCAGGACGTGTCCCCCGCTGCGTCCGCGGCCTCCGAAGAGGGGAAGTACGTCTACTGCATCATCAAGTCGCACGACGCGCGGGACTTCGGGCCGGTCGGCATAGGGGACGGCGCGAACCGGGTCTATACGGTCCACCACCAGGACCTCGCGGCCGTGGTGAGTGACACACCCATCCGGATATACGACCCGACCCGGGAGAATGTTCTCGCCCACGAGCTGGTCAACGAGACCGTCATGCGGGAGTACACGGTCATCCCCATGTCCTTCGGGACCATCTTCCGGACGAAGGACGATATCGTCGAGCTTCTCAAGTCGACGTACAAGGCCTTCGACGACGTCCTCGAGAAGATGCGGGACAAGATCGAGTTCGGGTTGAAGGTCCTCTGGGACCGCGACCGCGTCATCGGCCGCCTCGAGCAGACCGACGAGGAAATCCGTCGCCTCAAGGAGGAGATCACCGGCAACGCCCAGAGCTCCACCTACTTCGCCCGCATGCAGCTCGGCCGGCTGGTGGAGGGTGCGCTGGAGAGCACGGCCAACGGCTACGTGATGGACATCCACGAGTCCCTCAAGCCCGTCGCGGTGGCGAGCCGGTCCAACAAGCCCATCGGCGACCGGATGATCATGAACGCCGCCTACCTCGTGGAGCGCTCGAGGGAGCAGGAGTTCGACGAGGCCGTGAAGGCGCTGTCGAGGAAGTACGAGGACATGCTGTCGTTCAAGTACACCGGGCCGTGGCCGCCCTACAACTTCGTGAACATCAAGCTGCGGCTCGAGCGGGCGGATGCCTGACGGGCGCATGTCCATCCCTGGTGGCGACGGTTGACAGCGCATGGGCCTCCTGAAGCACCTCCTCTTCTGGCCGGTGACCGGCCCGCTCTTCCTGGCGGACTTCTCTCTGGGCCGGATCGAGGGTGTCGTCCGGGAGGAGCTCACGGACGACACGCGGATCAAGGCGGAGCTGATGGAGCTGCAGCTCATGCTGGAGCTGGGCGACATCGACGACGGGGAGTACGCGGAGCTGGAAGCGGAGCTGATGCTGCAGCTCAGGGAGATCCGGCAGTGGCGGGAGGAGTTCGGGATGGGTGTGACCGGCGGGCCGGTCCGGGTGCAGGCATCGTCCGCCCCCGGTGACGGGGATCCGGCTCGCGGCGCTTCGAATCCGGACGACGCGGCCGCGCCCGCCGCGGAGGGTGCGGAGGAGGATGCGGGCTCCCGCGTGGCTGACCCGCGGGGCGGTGCGGACATCTCGCTGAATCTCGACTGGGACTGAGCCGCCGAATGTCGCTGCTGGAGGCGGCGGTGGGCGCGGCACGCTTCGCGTTCGTGGTGGGCAAGGGCGGCACGGGCAAGACCACGGCGGCCGGCGCGCTGGCCCTGGAACTCGCAGACTCCGGGGCGGAGACGCACCTCATCTCAACGGACCCGGCCCATTCGCTGGGCGACCTTTTCGGGCAGGACGTCACGGGCGTCTCCGTTTCCGTCTGTTCGCCGAGGCTGCTGCTGGAGGAGTTCGATGCGGCGGCGGCGGCGGCGGCGTGGACGGCGCGGGCGACGGAGCCGGTGTCCACCATCATCGAGCGGGGCACGTACCTGGACGCCGAAGATGTGACCGGCTTCTCGCGCCTGGCCCTGCCCGGCGTGGACGAGATGATGGCCGTGATGCGGCTGGCGGAGCTGTCGGGGCCGGACCGCGTGGTGGTGGATACGGCGCCGACGGGCCACACGCTTCGCCTCCTGGACGCAGCCGCCACACACGCCGGCGTGGCCCGGGCGCTGCGAGCGATGGCGGCGAAGGCGGCGGCGGTGGCGTCGGCCCTGGCAGGCCGCCCGGTGCGGCTGCAGGCGGAGTCCATCATCGAGGAACTGGAGCACTATGTCGCCGCGTTCCGGGACGATGTGCTCGGCCGGTCCCGCTTCGTCGTGGTCACCCGGACGGATGCGATGGTGGCGGCGGAGACGATCCGCCTCGATGCGGCCCTGCGGCGCCGGGGCCTGGACGTCGCCGTCACGGTCGTCAGTGGCGGCGGAACGGCAGCCGGCCCGGCCATCGCCGTTCCGTGGCTGCCCGACGTACGTGGGTGCGACGGTCTCCGTGCGTGGCGCTCGGCGCAGATCCGTGTCCCGCCGGTGCCGCCGGGCGCGGCGCGCGACGGCGCGGTGGCAGGCAGCGACGTGGTGGCGGCCGTCGCGGGCCCGTCACGCGTCGCGCCGGCCGGCGCGCCTGCCGCACCATGGCTCGAAGCGGGGACCCGGCAGCTGCTCCTGTTTGCAGGGAAGGGCGGCGTGGGCAAGACGACGTGCGCGGCTGCAGCGGCCATGGTCCTGGCGGAGTCGCGGGACGTGCTCCTGTGCAGTGCCGACCCGGCCGGCTCGCTGGACGATGTTTTCGCCGGGCCGGTGACGGCGGCGGGGCGAGCGGGGCCGAGGCTGCGGGTCCTCCAGATCGATGCGGAGGCGGAGTTCGAGCACCTTCGTGGCGAGTACCGCCCCGACGTGATGGATGCGCTGTCGCGCATCGGCCTCTCGGAGGGCGCGACCCTGGACCGGAGGGTCATCGATGCGCTGTGGGACCTGGCGCCGCCCGGCATCGACGAGTTCGCAGCCCTGGCCGCACTCGTCGGCGCCCGGCAATCGGGCGAGACCGTCGTTCTCGATACAGCGCCCACCGGCCACTTCCTGCGGCTCCTCTCCACGCCGACGCTCGCGCTGGACTGGACCCGGCAGCTCATGCGGATCATCGTGAAGTACCGCGTGGCCGGAGAGTCGGGTACGGCGCCGGAGGCACTGCTGCGGACTGCCCGCGAGCTGCGCGCCCTGCAGGCGCTCCTCGTGGATGCGCGTCGGGCAGGTGCCTTCGTGGTCACCATGGCGGAACCCATGGTCGCCGCCGAGACGGCTCGCCTGCTCGACCGTCTGGACGATGCAGGCATCGCGGTGGCCGGCCTCATCCAGAACCGGTTTACCGGGGCGGCCGCGGGCGGGCGGGGCGAACCGCACCGGACGCGAATCCGCGCACCGCTCCGCCACCCACCGCCCGCCGGCGGGCCGGCGCTTCGGGACTTTGCCGGGGAATGGATGATGGAAGCGTGAAGGATGTGATCTACCTCTACGGATTCGCGCCGGCCACGGCGCCGGTCCCGCCGGCTGCCCTCGCCGGCATCGGCGGCGGCGCCGTCGAGCTCATCGACGCGGACGGCGTCCGCGCCATCGTGACGCGTCTGCCATCGTCCGAATACGGCGGCGACATCATCGAGGGTCGCCTCGACGACCTGGCCTGGGTCGGCGAACAGGGACTCGGCCACGAGCGCGTCGTGCTCTGGTTCGTGGACCAGACCGACGTCCTGCCCGCCAGGCTGTTCAGCCTTTATGCCGACGAGGCCGCGCTCCTCGCCGCCCTGGTCGGCCGCGCGGACCATCTCCGCTCCGAGCTCGAGCGTCTCGCCGGTCGGAGGGAGTGGAATCTCAAGGCTGCCTATGACAGCGCCGAGCTGGGCCGCCACGGCGCCGAGGTGTCGGAGGAGCTCCGCCGCATGGACGCGGACATCGATGCGGCAGCACCCGGCCGCCGGTACCTGCTCGAGCGGAAGCGCGCCGATGTGCTGAAGCGGGAGGTCGGCGCGTCGGCGCGCCGACTGGCCAACGACCTGCTCGACGGGCTGCGGCCCATGGCGGAGGCGGTTCACGTCCTGCCGCTGCCGGCAGCGGGCGCGCAGGAGGGGACCGTGGTGCTGGCGGCTGCGCTCCTCGTCCACCGCGATGCCGAGGCGGGTCTGCGCGCCGAGGCCGACCGGCGCATCGAGGCGCTGGAGGCGCTGGGGATGCGGGTGTCCTTCTCGGGCCCGTGGGCGCCCTACCGATTCCTGGAGCCCGTGGATGCATGACCGGCCACTGACGCCCGAGGAAGAGCTTTCCCTCGCGGAGCTCGTCAATCGCGTCCTGGACAAGGGCGCCGTGATCTCAGGCGACGTCGTCATCAGCGTCGCGGGCGTGGATCTCGTGTACCTGGGACTTCGACTCCTGCTCTCGTCGGTGGAGTCCATGCGTGGCCGCCTCGAGCCCGGCGGCGGAATCTGATGGGCGTGCACGTGTACTGCGTCGTCCCGGCCGGGTTCGGGCCACCGGACGGGACCCGCGGCATCGAGGGCGAGGCCGTGGGGTTCGGCGACGCGGGCATGGTGGGGTGCTGGATGTCCCGGCACGATTCCCGCCCCGCCCCGACGGCGGAGTCCATACGTGTGCACAACGACGTGGTGAAGGCTGGGATGACCGACGATGTCACGCCCGTTCCCCTCCGCTTCGGCCAGTGGTTCGCGGACGCGGACACCGCCGTGGCGGAGGTGGGCAGCGACGCGGAGCGGTGGCGCTCACTCCTCGCCGGCTTCGCCGGCTTCGTCGAGTATGGCATCCGCGTGCGGTACGCGATGGCGGCCCCGGCCGTGTCCGCGGTCCGGGTTGTGCGTCCGGGCCCGCTGACGTCCGGCACGGCGTACATGGCCGCACTGGCGAAGCGGGAGGCCGATGCCGCCGACCGGCGGCGGGACGCGGAGCGGGCGGCTGCCTGGATCGCCGGGCGCACCAGCGCCATCGTCCGGGACAGCCGCTGGGAGGCGGGTCGCGGAGTCGATGTGGTGGCCGTTGCCCATCTGGTGGCGCGGGCAGACACCGGTGCATACCGTAGCGCGGTAGAGTCGCTGCGAGCCGAGCGACCGGAGGTGAGCGTCATGCTCACCGGCCCCTGGCCGCCCTGGTCCTTCGTGGCATGAGGATCGACGGGGAGGACCTCGACCGCCTGGCGGCGGAGTTGCGGGAGATCGCGCCATCGCTGCCCCAGCGGCTCGACGCGTCGCCCGACGACATCGAGGCCGGCCTCGCGCGGCTGGTGCTCACACTGGTAGAGTTCCTGCGCCAGGTCCTCGAGCACCAGGCAGTCCGCCGCATGGAGGGGGGCGGCCTTTCGGACGAGGAAGTGGAGAGGATCGGCCTGGCGCTCATGCGGCTGCAGGAACGCCTCGACGAGATCAGGATCGTCTTCGGCCTGGAGGCCGGAGACCTCAACATTGACCTCGGCCCCCTGGGCCGGCTGCTCTGAGAAGGGACCCGTGGCTGAACGGTACGAACTGGGACCACAGCGCTCGCAGGGTCTGGTCGACATCCTGGACCGGATCCTGGACAAGGGCCTCGTCGTCGCGGGCGACATCAAGATCAACCTCGCGAACGTGGAGCTGCTCACCATCAGGATCCGCCTGCTGGTGTGCTCCATCGACAAGGCAGAGCAGATCGGCATGAACTGGTGGCGGTCGGATCCGAGCTATGCGGGCCCTGCCGTGGTGGCCGGTTCCCAGGAGGTGGCGGCGCTGAGCGCAAAGCTCGATGCCCTCGCCATCAAGCTGGATCAGATGGAGCAGAACCAGATCCCTCGCACCCACTCCACGGAGACGTAACATGGCGGTCGAACGGGCAGCCGCAGGAAGCAGTCTCATCGATGTTCTGGACCGTGTTCTGGACAAGGGCATCGTCATCGACGCCTACGTCCGTGTGTCGCTTGTTGGCATCGACCTCGTCAGCGTCGAGGCGCGCATCGTGGTGGCGTCGGTCGAGACCTATCTGAAGTTCGCCGAGGCCATCGGCATTACGGGCTTCGCCTCGCGGCCGCTGGTTGCGCCGCCCACGGGGATGTCAGAACTCGACCGTGTCATGGCCGAGAACGCGGAACTCAAGCGCCGGCTGGACGAACTGAGCTGAATCGAGCGGAGCCGTGCCGGGGGACGCCGTCTCACTTGAAGAGAGCTACGCGGGACTGCACGACAGCCTGGTCAGGTCCGTGGACCTGGCAGAGGGCTGCTCCGTGCTGCTCGAAGCGATGGCCCGGCACGCCGCCCTCGGCCGGGCCGTGCTCGTCGCCCGAAGCGACGCCGGCCTGCGCGGCGCGCTCTGGGGGATGCCGGAGGAGCTGACCCGGACGGTGGTGCGGGAGCTTTCCGAAGCCGATTCGCTCGTCGCCGACCTGATCCTCCGCGGAAGCGAACCCACTGTCTACCCGGCGGGATCGTTCCCTCCCCTCGATTTCACGTCCTACGTAGTCTTCACCTTTACCGGCGTGAATCCGCAACCGGCCCTGGGTGTCGTACTCGTCGAGGGAGAGGCGGTGGGCGAGGCGTGCCGCGCCGCCGCGGTCATGAGCAACCGGATGGGGCCGGCGCTCGGACGCGTCGCACAGCTCGAAGCCCTGTCCGTCCGTGCGGATCGTTCGACGCGACAGCGCGACCTGCTCACGATCATCGTGAACTCGCTGCCCGATCCCGTTCTCCTGACCAACGCGGACAACGACATCATCCTGTCGAACAAGCGTGCGGAGCAGCTCTTCACCGCGCTGCCCGACGACAGCGAGGGTCGTCGCCGCGCCATTCAGGTGAACAACCTCCTGTTCAGTTCGTTCCTTACACAGGCGCTCATCGGGGCCGGCCGGAGCGCGGCGCGCGAGTTGAACCTGGTGGACACCGCCGAAGGGTCGGACCTCCTGTTCGAGGTCCTGACCCTGCCCGTCGACAACGTGGTCGGCCAGGTGGGCGTCATTTCGCTGCTGAGGGATATCACGGACCTGCGCCACGCCGTCGGCGAACTGGAGGTCCAGTTCAACCGCTCGCGAGCCGCCGAACACGGCGCCCGGCGGGAGCGGGACCGGCTGAACATCATCCTGGAGAATGTCAGCGACCCGATCCTGGTCACGGACCAGCACACCCAGATCGTGCTGATGAACCGTGAGGCGGATCGCCTGTTCGTCGTGGCCGACGACGAGGCCGTGGACCGGCGCACCCGCCACGAGATCCAGGCCAACGATATGCAGTTCACCACGATCATCAGCCACTTCATGCTGCGGCCGGAGGTCCGCCAGGTCGAACGGTTGTTCATCGTGGATCCGCGGACCCACGAGGAGTTGCCAGTCGAGGTGGCCAGCAGCAAGATCCTCAACGACCGCGGCGAGCCGTCGGCCATCGTCAGCGTGGTGCACGACCTGCGGCAGGCGGAGGAGAACGAGCGCCTCGCCCGGGAGCTGCGCCAGCTCAACGATCAGCTCGAGGACAGGATCCGCCGCGCGACGGTGGAGCTGGAGGAACGCAACCGCCGGCTCGAGTGGCAGAGCCGCGAGCTGCAGAAGGCGTCCCGCCTCAAGAGCGAATTCCTCGCGAACATGAGCCACGAGCTGCGCACCCCCATCAACGTCATCCTCGGCTACACATCCCTCATGCGCGAGCGCATCTACGGGGAGCTGACGGACCAGCAGGATGAGGCGCTGTCGAAGACGTACCACACCAGCCAGCACCTCCTCGAGCTCATCAACGACATCCTCGACCTGTCGAAGATCGAGGCGGGCAAGATGCCGCTGCACCCGGAGCGCGTTCGTGTGGGCGATCTCATCGGCGAGCTGTCGGAGACGCTGCAGCCGCTCGTGCGGAGCAAGGGGCTGGCCTACGTGGCGGAGATGGACGACGACCTGCCCGACCTGCGGACCGACAGGACCAAGCTGAAGCAGGTGCTGCTGAACCTGCTTTCGAATGCCGTGAAGTTCACGCAGGACGGAGGTGTCCGGATCGCCGTTTCAGCCGTCGCGCGCGAGGACGCGTCGGGAATCCGCATCGTCGTGGCCGACACCGGAATCGGCATCCCGCCGGAGCATCTGGATGCCATCTTCGAGGACTTCCGTCAGCTCGACCAGTCCCACACCCGCGAGTATGGCGGCACCGGTCTCGGCCTGTCCATAACGCGAAAGCTGCTCTCCCTCCTCGGCGGGACCGTGACCGTGGAGAGCGACTACGGAATGGGTACACGCTTCACCATCGAGCTGTTCGACCTGGCCGAAGCGCGCCCGGACCCGGCCGACGCACACGCGTAGGCCGGCGGGCGCGCCCCGGCACGGCGTCAGCCCTGCTTCGTGCCCCGGCTCCCCTTCCAGATGAGCCACAGAAACACGACCACCAGCGTGTAGACGACGAACGCCGCCGGGTCGTGGGGGATGTCCCTCAGGACCTCGCCGAGCGTTAGCCCGTCATCCTGCAGCAGCAGGATCATGGCGTGCATGGTACCTCCCTCCGCCGGCCGGTGGCCGGCTGTGGTCCGGTGCGCGCGCCGGCGCGTCATGCGCCGGGCGTACGGATTCACGCGCGGAGGGACGGCGGTGGCTGACCGAAGGTCGCAGGCAGGGTCCCGCACGCCCGGGCGATGGCCTGGCGGTAGGAGATGAAGTCGAGAGTCTGGTGCGCGGCGCGGGTGCGCTCGCGGCCGGTGCGGTCGTCGCCGGGGTCGCGACCGCGCCAGCCGGTGCGGTCGGTGCGTTCCGTGGCCCGCTGGCCCGCCGGTCCGGCCGCCGCCAGCTCGCCCGCGATGGGACCCGCGGCGAGGAGGGGCTGGGCGGGGGAGGCCTGCTCGAGGACGGCCGTTCCGGGGGGGACGGGGCGGGAGTCGGACCCGGCCAGCACGGCAACTGAGCAGGCGATCGCCGCGACGGTCGGCAGCAGCCGGTGCGGGCACAATTTCCAGGGCATCGACACGGCGGTTCCGGCCCGGGTGGCATCGGCGGCGCATGCGCGCCGCGCGATCTGTCGAAAGGTAGCGGTCGCCCGCCGGGGATCAAGGTGTCCCGGCGGTTCCGGGCGGAGGCAGTCGGGCCCGCGCCGCTGCGCGCCTTCCGTGCAGTTGCACGGGGCACCGGCCGGTGCCACATTGCCCGCGTCCGACCACCGGAAACGAGCTCGTTTGTACTTGCGCGGAGTCTGCGCGCGCGGTATCCTGCCGCCCGCGCAGCCGGGAATGCCGCGCCGGCAGCGCGATGCCGGCCGCGACGCTTGCGTTTCACGAACAGGTAACCGATGGCAAAACCCCCGACCAAGGTGCTAGCAGGCGCCGGCGCGCTCCTGCTGCTCGTCGTTCTGGCCATTGGGGCCTTCACGGTGGGGCCCTTCGCCCGGGGCGGTATCGAGCAGCCCATCGCTTTCGCACACGACATACACGCGGGCACGAACCAGATCCCGTGCATGTACTGTCACCACACGGCGGACCGCTCCGTTGACGCCGGCATCCCGTCCGTCCAGCTGTGCGCAGGCTGCCACATCCCCGGCGGCGCACCGGTCATCGCCGCGGACCGGCCGGAGGGGCAGAAGCTCGTAGCGTACTGGCGTGAGCAGCGGCCCATCCCGTGGGAGCGCATCTACAAGGTGCCGGACCACGTCCGCTTCCCGCACATGCGCCACGTCGCCGCCGAGATCGAGTGCCAGGAGTGCCACGGCCCCGTGGAGACGATGCAGGAGGTCGTGCTGTACCAGCCACTCCGCATGGGATGGTGCGTCGACTGCCACCGCCAGCGCGAAGCGAGGATCGACTGCTTCGTCTGCCATTACTGAGCCGGTGATTCAATGAGCAACGGTCTGGAGCGGCGTGAATTCCTCAAGGTCCTCGGTGTCACCGGCGTGGGCGCCGGCCTCACCGGCTGCGGCACGGGGGGCGCCGAGAAGCTGATCCCGTACGTCGTGCCGCACGAGGAGATCGTGCCCGGCGTGGCGACCTGGTACCGCACGACCTGCCGCGAATGCCCGGCGGGCTGCGGCATGAACATCCGGACGCGGGAAGGACGCGCCGTGAAGGCAGAGGGCAACCCGCTCTCGCCCATCTCCCACGGCCGCCTCTGCGCACGCGGTCAGGCGTCACTCCACGGCCTCTACGATCCCGACCGCATCCCCCGTCCCCTCGCCCGCCGCGGCGACGCGGACTGGGATGCCCTCACCTGGGATGAGGCGGAGCGCCGCCTTGCGGACGCACTCCAGCAGAATCGCGGCCGGACGGTCCTCCTCACCGGCAACCACACCGGGACAATGGACCGCCTCGCTGACGAGTTCGCCGCGGCCGTGGGCGCCGACCGCGTACGCTGGGAGCCCTTCGCGTACGAGCCGCTCCGCGCCGCGAGCCGGATGGTCTACGGCATCGACGCGGTCCCGGTGCACGACTTCAGCAACGCCGAGGTCGTCA
Organism: Longimicrobiales bacterium; assembly: GCA_035461265.1. Taxonomy (GTDB): domain Bacteria; phylum Gemmatimonadota; class Gemmatimonadetes; order Longimicrobiales; family RSA9; genus SH-MAG3. The sequence continues at coordinate 361 of DATHVO010000212.1, read as the reverse complement.
TTACCTTCGGCGCCGACTTCCTCGAGACCTGGCTCTCCCCCATCGACTATGCCCACGGCTTCGTGCAGGGGCGGGCGTACTCCCAGGGCCGGCGGGGCAAGCTCATATCGGTGACGCCGCACCAGTCGCTCACCGACATGAACGCCGACGAGTGGGTGCCGGCCCGGCCGGGAACCGAGCACCTCGTCGCACTGGCCATCGCCCGACTCATCGTGGACGGTGGCGCCGAGGCCGGCCAGGCCGCGGGCCTCCTCGCAGGTGTGGACGTCGCCAGCGCCGCCGAGCGGGCCGGCGTCTCGCCGGAGCGCCTGCGGCAGATTGCCGCCGACTTCACTGCCAGCGGGCGGTCCCTCGCCGTCGG
>DATHVO010000211.1:0-49823 GCA_035461265.1 Longimicrobiales bacterium | reverse complement strand
CCACTTCGCGACGATAAGCACATCGTCAGGGAAGGAGAGGGCGACGCGGCTGGTCCGGTCGCCCGGCGCCCGGGAGCCGCGCCAGTCGATGATGTCGAATGTCCCGGTCCCGAGGCGGGTCTCGATCTCGTCGACGGGCAGCGCGATGTTGAAGTCCTGCGCCAGCCCCGTGACCGGCACTGCGAGGAGGGCGGCCGCCAGCGAGGCCGCCGCGCACGCGCTTCCGGTCAGGGTGGGGCGCCGTGAGAGAAGCAGCGGTCGGTGCGTCATCATGTCGCCTCCGGGTCTGGTGTGCGGCCGGCCGTACCTGCCCTGTAACGGAGCGGCAGGCGCACGGTGAAGACGGATCCGGCGCCGGGCGCGCTTTCGATGTCGATGCGGCCATCGTGTCCGTCGATGATCTGTCGGCTGATGAGCAGACCGAGGCCCATACCGACGCGGGAATCCTTGGTGGTGAAACCCGGTTCGAACAGCCGGTCGATGTGCTCGGGTGCGATACCCCGTCCATTGTCCGCCACGGCAACCCACACGTGGCTGTCATCGGCCCGCGTGCGGATCGTGATGGACCCCCCCTCCTCGACGGCCTGTGCCGCATTCAGGAGGAGGTTCATGAAGACCTGGTTGACCTGCTGCGGCTGGCACTCCACCAGCGGGATGCTGCCGTACTCCCGGACCACCGTTACGTGCCTGAGCTGGTGCGCGATGATGGCGAGCGTGCCGTCGATGCCCTCGTGAAGGTCGGTGAAATCCACATCGGCGCCGTCGATGCGGCCGAAATTCCGGAGGCTTCGCACCAGGCCGGCCATCCTCTCCACCGCCATGTCGTTCACCTGGAGGATGCCGTCCACCGCCCGCACGATGCGACGGACCTCGTCCAGTTCGTGCGGCTCCACCACCTCATCCGCCAGGATCTCCTGCAGCTTGTTCAGCGCGCGCTTGAGCACGTCGTGATTGCTGTGCAGGGCGCCAATGGGTGTGTTGATCTCGTGGGCGAGGCCGGCCACGAGCATGCCGAGGCTTGCGAGGCGCGCCTGGCTGACCAGCTCCGCGACGCCACCCGCGGAGGTCCCCGCTGCGCCTGCGGGCAGCGCTCCCCCCGTGGTTCCGACGCCGCTCACAGGAAGGCCTCGATGAGCCGGCGGCGGAACCCGTGCAGCTCGAGGTTCGCCGCCTCGAGGGCGCTCACCCGGGCATCCAGCTCCGTGAACAGCGCCGAGCGCTCCATGCCGTTGCGGATGACCATCTTGAGATGCTCGTTGTCCCAGGGCTTCTCCAGATAGTAGTACAGGCCCGCCTCGTTGATGGCGCGGATGGCGTTCTGCTTGTCGGCATAGCCGGTAAGGAGAATGCGCGTGGCCATCGGCTTCAGTTGGCGGGCATTCCGAAGGAACGTTATGCCGTCCATGCCGGGCATCATGAAGTCGGCGACTATGACGTCGACCGACTCGCTGTCGAGACTGTCGAGGGCGACCTGCGGCGCGGTGTAGGTGAGCACGCGGTAGGACGTCTCCAGCTCGAGGAAGCTGCGCAGGGCCGTGCCGACCATGGGCTCATCGTCGACGATCATGACTGTGTTCATGGTTTCCTATGCCACCAGGCTGCGCATGCGGTGAGCGAGTCCCTGCAGCAGGCCGAGGGCGACCTCGGAGTGGTCTGCCAGGAGGTCGTGGAAGTCTTCGCGCGTGACCCGGAGCAGCCGGGTCGGCTCGGAGGTGCGGGCCGTGATGGGGCTGGGCTGACTGTCAATGAGCGCCCACGTCCCGAAGGCGTGCTCGGCCCCGACGACGAGCCGCTGGCCGACGCCGTGGAGCTCGACGGAGCCGCGGATGACGATGTACATGGCCGACGGGGCGTCTCCCTCGGCGATGAGGACGGTGTCCGCCGGCACGTCGATCTCTTCGGCGATGGCCGCCAGCAGGGCCACGTGCGTGCCGCGGGCCTCGCGCAGGAGGTCGATCTGCTGGAGCAGGAAGACCTTCTCGATGAGTTCCATGTCGTCCTCGGATCCGGTGGTAGCTGCGCGGGACAGGCGGGCGATCCACGAGTCGCCATCCGCATGCAGGGTGCTGACTGGCTGCGGGCGGATGGCATGGCGGGGCTCGAGCACTGGCGCGAGCTCCCGGAAGCGGGCAGTGCCGATGGTCTCCTCGATCCACTCCAGGGCACGCGCCCGTTCGCCGGGGCCTGCGCGGACGACGGCCTGGTACGCGTGGAGAACGTCGTCCGGTGCGTGGAGCAGGCCGATGCAGCGGAATACTCCCTCCCGCCGCTCGCGGTACGCCTGTTCCAGCGCGGCCCGCAGGAGGGGGGCGATGCGGGGCGGGATGCAGGCGTCGTCATCGAGGGACGCTGACACTGCCGCGTACAGCGCGGCCTGCTCCGCCTCACGCCGGGCGACCTGGTGGACGACGTCGCTGTCGAACAGCAGGTCGCCGTAGGCCGCCCGCAGCTTGCTCAGCGCCTTGAGAGTCCGGAAGTCGAGGAGCTGGTCGGTCTCAGGCGCCAGGACCAGGCGGAGCATCGCGTCGACAGTCTGCTGTGACGGAATGCGTGCCAGCGTTGCCGGGATGACGCGCCGGATGCGTGGCGAAGCCGATTCATCCAGCAGTGTGGCTTCCAGCGGCGGCACCGCCGCGGCGCCGATGCCCGCCAGTGCATCACGGGCGGCAGGCCGCGTGGCGGGGAGCTCGAGCGCCGCAATCATATGCGCGCAGCAGTCCGTCCGGCCGAGGAGTGCGGCGCTCCGGAGGGCTGCGCCACGGACGCGCGGGTCTGCATCAACCAGGAACGCGTCGAGGAACCCGGCGTCGTCGTCGCCGTCCGAGAGCGTGCCCGCCGCCAGTGCAAGCTCCTCCCGGAGCCCGGCATCCGCTGGCGAGGTGGCGGTGCGGTGCTCGGCGACGTAGCCCCGGCCCGCATCACGGAACGCCGGCGTCCCCCGGCTCCCGACAATGACCGCCAGCGTCGCCGTCCGCACCATGGCCGCATCGTGCCGGAGCAGCTCGTTCAGGAGCGCCGGAGCGTCGTCGTCCGCCGCGGCAACCAGCGCGCGCACGGCGGCCTCGCGCACGGCGGGTGACGGGTCGAGCAGGCGGGCGCGAACACGCGCGGCATCCACGGCTGCCGGGATGCGCGCCAGCTCCCGGAGCGCGGCGGCCCTGAGCTCCGCCCGCTCGTGTTCCACCAGAGCCGTCAGCTCGGGGGCGACGGCTTCCACTTCGGAGGCAGGAAGCTGCGTCAGCATCTCGAGTGCGAACGCCGAGCGCAACGGCGACTCGTGCGCCAGGGCCTTCTTCACCACCGGCAGTGTACTCGCGTCGAGGAGGGAGGCGAAGACGCCGCGCAGGCTGGCGAACCTGCCCTCGATGGACTGTGCCAGCGTGCGCACGTACTCGCGACGTACCAACAGCGCGGTGAAGACCCATCCCACTGCGAGGGCTGCGCTCACCCATGCGATCTGCCGATAGTCCATCACGAGGAGCAGCCCCATGATGACGAGACCCGAGAGGACCTTGCCCACGCCCTTCTCGATGCCGACGTCAATGTAGGCTTTGGCCTTGAGCTTGATCTCATCCCGCACCGGCACGTACAGCATCTCGCGGCCTGCCCGCTCGGCCGAATACCGCAGGCTCGTCTCGGCGCCCTTCGCCGCAACGGCAGCCCACAGCCCGAACGTCACCGCGAGTGCGAGCGTGGTACCGAACATCGCTACGGGCAGAAGGAGCACGGCGGTGCCGATGCCCCAGCGGCGCATGGCCGGCCGCAGACCCGCCAGCACGACCAGTGGCAGCCACTGCGTGGCCGCATTGAACTTCCCCTGGAATGCGCTGATGGCATCGCGTGAATCGAAGACCTCCTTCGTGATGACGTTGAACTGGTAGTCCACCAGCTGCTTCACCACGATGGTCAGGAGGACGGTGCCGGCGATGAGGCGGACCTGACGGTCGGCAAAGAGCTCCGCGAGCGTGCCGCGCCCGCCCTGCCGGAGCTGGCTGAAGCCGTCGTCCCGCCGCCGCTCCCGGAGCCCGGTCCCCTCGCCGCCACTGAGCACCCACGGGATTCCGACGGCGAAGACCGCGATGAACGCGGCCGCGACGAGGAGGAGGTTCGGAGTACCGAGCGACTCCGCGAAGAAGCCGGTGATGGCGCCACCCAGCGTTGCACCGATGGAGCCGCCGGCAATGACGACGGGGTAGGCCGTCTTGGCGCTGCGGGCATCGAAGTAGACCTGCGTCGCCATGAAGAACTGAGCGACGAGCGCGGCTGCGAAGAGGTCGTACCAGCCGTAGAACAGCAATCCGAACGTGCCGCTGCCTGCCTCGTAGAATACACGAAAGACCACCAGGTTGCCGGCGAAGAACAGCGCGATGGCGGCGAAGAGCGTACGACGCGGCAGCCAGTCGGACAGGCGGTTGAACACGGGCGCGAAGAGCACCACCACTGCGCTCACCAGGTAGACCCGGGCGAAGTCCGTCGCACCGAGGCCGTCGAGGGCAAGGGCGTTCTTGATGGGCCGGAGGATACCCACTGCACAGACCACGAGGAAGAACAGCCCCATCATCGCCATGAGGCGCACGGCGTCGCGGTGCTCCGTGAGACTGCGCAGCGAGTCGATCCACGCCGCGCGGCCGCGCTTCGTATCGGACATCAACTCGGGTTTCTGGGAATTGGAGGCAGACCGCCGGTTGGTCTGGCCTAATCTTGCCCGGCGGCTCCCGCCGGGTCAAGCGCCCGGCGCATGTTGACGCGGGGAATGGCACGCCCGGCGCCAACGCCGCGTGGGCTGTTCGCCCCCTCAGCTGATGGCTCGGAAATCCCTGTGGAAGGACACGTGCAGTTGCCAGCGCCCTCCGTCCAGGCCGCGCACCGCGTCGATGCGCAGCAGATCCCACAGCAGGGAGACGCCTGCGCCGGCACTGGTGCGTACGGTGCCGGTGGACCGCGTCATCCAGGTCGCATCGGGCGACAGGCCGGGGACCGGGTCGGCACGGTGACCGGAGCCCGGCACGGAGCCGGCCACCGCGCCGGCAGCGGCCACACCCCGCAGCGTGAGCCATGGTGCCAACACCACCCACGTGCCTTCCGCCTGAACCAACCCGTAGCGGGAGCCGGCGAAGGCACGGTAATCGTAGCCGGGCAGCGTGCCGTGGCCGCCGAGGGCGAACAGCCGCTGGAGCGGCGCGTCGGCGGAGACCCAGCCGGCGGACCCGCTCACCTCCAGCGTGCGTGCGTGGTCGGCCGCGGCGCGGCGCACCGCAGCCTCCAGGACAGGCCGGAGATAGGATCCGCCGTCGTGTATGCCCGCTTCGATGCTGACCGTGCCGCTCCACGCGCCCGTGCGGGGATCCGCCGCGCCCCGCTCCACGCCGACCGTGATGCGGGCGACGTCGCCGTCATCGATGGGCCGGACGGGGCGGAAGGGGGAGGATCCGCCCAGGGGCGCATCCCGCTGCGTGAGTTCGGCGCTGCGGTGGCTTTCCACCGCCACGGACAGGATCCCATGCACGCGGGGGATGAGGTTCTGGCGGATGGTCAGCCCGGCGCCGGTAGCGTAGTACGGGTCCATCCAGTCGTCGGCAAGGAAGAGTCCCGCCAGGGTGTTCATTGCCGGGGGTACCGCCGGCGCGAGGCCGACGTCGCGGGGCTCGCGGAGTACAGCCCGGAGGGTGACCGCCCCGCCGGTGCCCTGTGCGTGGCGGAGCGACGCATGGCCCCATGGTCGTCGGGCGCCGAACGCATGGCCACCGTGGAGGTCGGCTCGCCAGGGCGGGCCCGGCGACCAGGTCAGGCCGACACCGGCCGCCACGCCCTCCACGCGGTTGTACCGGAACGCCGACGACGCGGAGCCGAGGCTCGGGCGCAGGGACGGCAGCCCGCTCAGCCGTGCCCTCCCCAGCATGGCGGCCGCCTGCCGCCTCACTTCCGCCAGGTCCGGCGGGGGGGCAAGGCCTGCGGCATTGAGGTCGGCAAGGATGTCGCTGTCGAAATCGTAGCGTTCACGCTGCGCCCGGGGTACGGCCGAAACGGGGTGGCCGTAGAAGGTGCGCTCGGGGACGGAGTCGTTGAAGACATACTCGCCGATGCGCATGCGGCCGTGGATCACCGCACCCGCCGCGAAGTCCAGCTCGGGGATCTGCCTGCGGATCTGGAGCGTCTGCTCGTGGGGCAGCCAGTAACGGCCCTCCCACAGCCCGTTGTCCAGGGACACGCTGATGTAGTCGAGGCGGCGGTCCACGTACGACGCAGGCGTGAACGTGAACGTCATCCTGACGATTGCGCCGTCCGCCCGGTCCACGAACATGGATCCCACCAGGGCGGACCGGTCGACGCGGCGCGGTCGTACCTGGATCTCGTAGACCCGAATGGGCTCGACGGCGCCCGGGAGTCGGAGCGTGAGCGAGTCCGTGAGGCGGAACTGGTAGATGGAGTCCGATCCAGGAGCGGCGGGGTGGGGGACATCGGCCACCTCGTCCCCATCTCCCATCCGGATGACGTCGCCGAATCCGTCCTGCACCACGGTGAGGTGATCCAGGTGGTAGTGCATCCGGTTGGGCAGCCGGCTCATGTCCCGCATGCCCACGATGTGCTGCTTCGTCCGGTTCGGCGGCGCCCAGAACAGCTCCAGCGCCACCTGGTCCACTTTCACCAGGGTGCGTTCGTCCGTCTCCCTGCGGTCCAGGTAGAAGTAGACGAAGCCCTCGGCCTTCGCGCTGTAGTTGCGCAGGGTCGTGTCCTGCGCGGGGAGGAGGCGGCGTGCGCGGGCTGCCTCGACCAGCCCCAGCGCGCGGGGAGAATCCCAGCCCGGGGCGGCAGCACCTGCAGGTGCCTGGCCGTGTCCCGCCGACGGCGTGACCGCAGGCAGCGGCAGCCACAGGAGCAGGAGCCACAACCGCGGCACCCGGGAGAGCGCGAGCGTACGGGAGCGGGTCAGGCGAGTGGGGCGATGCATGCCGCGTCGTTGATTGAAGGGGAGCCCGTGGCCGCCCGGTGCGGACTACGGACTCCTCATACAGGGGAGGCAACGCCCGGTTCCGGAACGAACAGGGGGAGCCGGTGCCTCGCACCCGCTCCCCCCAACGCCCGCAGGCGCACGGCTTCAGGCGGCGCGCGTCAGTTGGCGCTCCAGAACGTCGCCAGCGCCTCGCCGTCCGGACTCTCGCGGAGCTTCTCGAACGCACGGTTGCGTATCTGGCGAATCCGCTCCCGCGTTACCCCCAGTAGCGAGCCGATCTCCTCCAGCGTGCGCTCCTCGCCGTCGTCGAGGCCGTAGTAGAGGTACAGAATCTTCCGCTCTCGCTCCGTGAGGTACTTCTCGAACATGCGATCGAGGAACTCCCGCTGCGCCTGGGATTCCACCGTTTCCTCGATGTCCTCCGCCTCGGCACCCGCGAAGCGCTCGCCGAACGAGGCACTGTCACGGTCGCCCCGGTCGATGGGCGCGTCCAGCGACAGCTCCGACGCCGCAACCCGTCGCAGCGCACGGACCGTGTCCACCGGCTCGCCCATCTCGTCCGCGATCTCCTGGTCCGTCGGCGACCGCCCCAGAAGCTGCGTCAGGGCCGTCTCCGTCCGCGACAGCTTCACCAGGTTCGAGTTCTGGTTCAGCGGAATCCGCACCGAACGAGTCTGCTCCGCCAGCGCCTGCAAGACCGTCTGCCGGATCCACCACACCGCATACGAGATGAATTTCACACCCTTGTCGGGGTCGAACTTCTTCACGGCCTTCAGCAGGCCCTCATTGCCGATGCACACCAGCTCGGCCAGGCCGAGACCGCGGCCCTGGTACTTCTTGACGTAGGAGATGACGAACCGGAGATTCGCCGTCACGAGCCGCTCGGCCGCCTCCTTGTCACCCGTCCGGGCCCGGCGCGCCAGCTCGCGTTCTTCGGAAGGATCCTCGATGAGCGGGTACTTCTCAACGTCAAACAGGTACTGGTCGAAAGAGTCCAAGGCGCGTGAGTTCGCGAACATTGATCAGGGCTTCCTGGGACCAGGTTGAAAAACAAAAGCAGCCGGCCGACGCTCTGGTCAGCCCGCTGCTCCACCGAGGCAATGGATCGGCGACACGGCAAGTCCAATTCGCACGATACCATTCCTCGTAAAGGGTTGAGACATAACTCGCCCAATATAAGAGAATGCCCGAATCGACGGAACCCCCTTGATCGGCGGTCAGCCGCACAACTGCGTAATAATCTGGCCCCGTTGACGTTACGCGCGGCGACGCGCGTGGTGCCCGGAAACGGGCGCGCGGTCAAACGAAAATTGGAATTCCTTGTCAGACCCGGTCGGGCCCGGGCGGCGCCGGAGCGGGCACCGAAGGGGGCACCGAAGGGGGCGCCGACGGGGGCGCCGGCGCACCGGCACGGAGCTCGTCGAGGGTGGCGACGGCCCGGCGAAGGTGGGGGATCACGATGGAGCCGCCAACCACCAGTCCCACGGCCATGGTTTCCGTGATATCCTCGTCCCGCACGCCCTCCTCCACACAGCGGACCATGTGGTACGTGATGCAGTCGTCGCAGCGGAGGACCAGGGATGCGACCAGCCCCATGAGCTCCTTCGTGGCCGCGGGCAGGGCGCCGTCCGCGTAGACGCGGCTATCGAGGGCGAAGAACCGGTTGATGTCCAGGTTGCCCGCGCCGAGGACGCGCTCGTTCATGCGTTCGCGGAATTCGTGGAAGTCGCTCAGGCTCATGGCGTATCCGAGGCCAGCTCCGCCGCGGTGACGTCGGCGGGCGGGCCGTCCTTCCGGAGGTAGAGTGTGAACGACCGGACGGGCCCCCGGCCGTTGGTCTCGACTCGCAGCACATCGTTCAGGATTCCCGTCGTCACATCGATCCCCGCCGCCCTGGGCAGTTCCACGGTCCGCGTCCCGAGGATCGATCGGTACACGAAACGGGGTCCGTCGCAGGTGAATACGAGCCAGCCGTTCCGGTAGGGGCCCACGCCCCGCATGCCGTGGAGGGTCGCGGCCTGGGCGCGGGTGGGGCTGCGTCCGAGGGGTGGAACGGGGACGGCGTCGCGGAGGGCTCGGGGCATCTGCTCCCGTGAGCGCCAGCCGCGGCCGCGGAAGAAGCCGCGCCCGCGTGCGAGGAGGGTGTGGAGGCCCATGAAGGCGGCGCGCCAGAGCCTGGGTCCGGCGAGGAGCAGGAAGGCGAGGGCGACGCCGACGATGATGCGGGTAGTGTGGGGGACCAGGAGCACGGCGGTGGCGATGCCGACGGCGGCGGCGTCCTCGGCGATGACTGCGAGGGTCCGGAGCACGGGTCGCGGGCGCGTCAGGAGGATGAGGCGGACGCCGGCCTTGGTGCCGTGGGCCATGAGGGCGGTGAGGACGGCGGCGGCGGCCACGCCAGCCTGTACGGGCAGGGGTGTGCCCTGGAATGCGAGGGCGGCGAGGAGTCCGGCGGCGCCGGGCCGTATGACCGTGTGAACGGCCTCCCAGACGGTATCGACCCAGCTGATCCTGTGGGCGATGAACCCGGCCAGGTAGAGCCCGATGGCGGCTCCGATGATCAGGCCGTTCTCGAGACCCCGCATGCCGGGCGGCAGCTCCGCGACCCAATGCAGGCGGGACGCGATCCCGAGCAGCGCCACGGTGGCGTAGAGGTTGAGGCCGCAGGCAAAGGCGGTGCCAAGGAGCTGACCCCCCAGCATTAGGCTCGCCGGATTGAACATGGTCGGGAAGGTTACAGATCCAGTGCGGCCAAGGGAAGGGAGTCGGGCAGGACGGGCGGGGCGGTGAGAGCATGATGCGAAACCGCGGAGGCCGGACCAGGTCCGGTCTCCGCGGTCCGCCGCCGGGCGAGGGCCCGGCGGTGACCGGCACGCCGCGAGCGGCGTGCCGGTCACGTTTCGGGTTTACTTGCCCTTGCGGACGTCCACCTGCCGCTGCACGGGCTGGAACACGCAGCCGTACGGATCGAGCGGCACATAGAGGAACGACACGCGCTGCACGGCATCCCGCGCCGCGCGGTCGGCGGCGAGGAGCGTACCGAGCTCGACGTCCGTGGCCGTGCCACGAGCCGTCTGGATTCCTGCGATCACGTCCGCCACCTCGTCGCGGTCGGCGTACACCGGGTACCCGCCCACGTTGCCGAGGTAGACGATCCGCTGCGGCTCGATCACCGTGGCGGTCTGGTAGGGCAGGAAGCGCACCTGCTCCCGGGCCACCGTCAGCGTGAGAGGCTCGCCACGGACGTACCAGCCGGCCGTACGGGCCACCGACACCGTGGGCAGCACCTCGCGCAGCGGACGGCGCTGGCCATCCACCGTCACCACCGTGTCACCCTGCTCATGACGGAACACCGCAGTCTGCATCCGGATGCCACCCGTGGCGGCCGGGTCGATCACGCAGACCGTGATCTGGTCCTCACGCGGCGGCTCAGGAGCCGGCGGCGGCGGCGGCGGCGGCGCAGGCGGAAGCGGCGCAACCGCGACCGGCGGAGGCGTCCGCAGCCCCATCAGGAAGTGCAGGCCGAGCTGCAGGCCGACCTCGTGCACCGTCTTCGCCAGATTCTCCGTTCCCACACCCGCAACCGTGCCACCCGTGCCCGGCCACGTCGAGACACGACGCACATCCGGCTTGTAGATCCGGTCATTGAGCTCCACACGCAGCGCAACGCGCGGCGACATGCGGAAGTCCGCACCCAGGCCCACGAGGCCCATGAGCGAGCTGCTCTTCAGCAGCGCCCCTGGAGGCTGCGAACTGAAGGGTACGCAGTCCTCATTGTCGCAGGTCCAGAACTGACCCGCCGGATTCACCCACTTCCCACCGAGACCGAGCGCGAGGTATGGCAGCGTCTCCGCGCCCATCCACGACTCGTTCGGAGCACGGAACCGGAACAGCAGGTCGCCCGAGCCGCTCCAGAGATTGATGTTGCCGTGATAAACGTTGTCCTCAATGTTCGATACGTCGCCGCTCGCCTCGAGCGGTCGGTCCGTGTACGTCATGTTCGCGCGAATGCCGATCCGCGCGCTCGGCCAGATCGTCAGCTGCGAGCCGACGAGCCAGCCCGCCTTGAACCGCGCGCCCTCCGGGCCGACAGCATCCGAATCCGCCAGCTGGCTGTACCACGAAGCCCCGCCGTTAATGCCCCAATCGGCCGTCCAGCGCTGCGCCGATGCGGTCGCGGGCGCAAGCCCGATCAACAGGGCGGCCACCAGTACTAAACGACTGATTGCTCGCATTGTCCCTCCGTCCATGATTGTGTCTCTCACGAAGTGCACCGGCTCACAGCACCACCCGGTCGCTGCTACCCCGATGCCGGTCGCGCAAACTCCTCGCAAGAAGATTGCCAGATCAGCGCCAATGAGCAACATCCTCCGCTGAGCGAGGCGGTCACGCGCCCCCACACGCGCACGGGAAACATCTGAAGGGGACAGGGCGTGATGGATCGGTGGGTCGCAGGCACGGCCGTTATGGGTGGTAGGGGTGGTGGCCGTACGGCCGGTCGGCAACGCGGGGCGGGGGATCGGGCCGGCGGCGCGCCGTGCGGGCTGGGGGGTGACGGACTCTCAGGACGGGGTGCCGGCGCAGAAGACGAGGGAAGCGTTGATGCCGCCGAAGCCGAAGGAGTTGGAGAGTGCGGTGGTGATGCTGTGGTGTCGGCCAGAGTTGGCGACGTAGTCGAGGTCGCAGTCGTCGGCCTGGTCGTCGAGGTTGAGGGTCGGGGGCAGCCATTCGTGCTGCATGGCGAGACAGCAGATGGCGGCCTCCATGGCTCCGGACGCGCCGAGGGCGTGGGCGTGGTAGGGCTTGCTCCCCGCGACGGGAATGCGGTAGGCGAGGGGGCCGAACACCTCCTTGATGGCGCGGGTCTCGGTGGCGTCGTTGAGGGGTGTGGATGATCCGTGTGGGCTGATGAAGTCGATGTCGGCGGGCCCGATTCCGGCGGCGTCGAGGGCGAGTCGCATGGCGCGGGCGGCCTGACTGCCGTCCGGTCTGGGCGCCGCCATGTGGAATGCGTCGTTCGTGGTACCGTAGCCGGCGATCTCGGCGTAGATGTGTGCGCCTCTCCCCACGGCGTGGTTCCACTCCTCCAGAACGAGGGCGCAGGCCCCCTCGCCCATGATGAATCCATCGCGGCCCCTGTCGAAGGGCCGGCATGCGTGTTCGGGGTCGTCGTTGCGGGAGGACATGGCGCGGATGACTGAGAAGGCGCCGAAGCAGAGGGGAGCGAGGGGTGCCTCGACGCCGCCGGCGATGGCGACATCGGCGCTGCCATCGCGGATCAGGCGGAACGCTTCGCCGAGGGCGATGGTCCCGGATGCGCAGGACATGGCGTTGGTGGAGTTGGGGCCGGTGAAGCCGAACTCGATGGCGATGGAGCAGCTGGCGGCGCCGGCGAAGGTGGTGAGTGCGACGCGGGGGTCGAGCGCGCGGGCGCTGCCGCCGTAGAGGGCGCCGGCCTGGACCTCTGCGTAGGCGACGCCGCCGAGGGCGGTCCCCATCTGCACGGCGACGCGCTCGCGGTCGATGCGGCCGGTATCGAGGTGTGCGTCGGCGACGGCCAGGCGGGTGGCGGCGATGGCGAAGTGCCCGAACCGGTCGAGGCGGCGGGCGAGCTTCGTGTCCATGTAGTCGCCGGCTTCGAAGTCATCTACCTCGGCGGCGATGCGGGATCGCCACGGGCTGGCATCGAAGCGTGTGAGCCGGCGGATGGGCGATCGCTCGCGCCGCAGCCCGGCCCACAACGCATCGACCCCCGTGCCTGCCGCGGTGATGGGTCCGAGCCCCGTGATGGCGACGCGTCGCGGGCGAGATCCGTCGGGCTCACGCATGAGCGGAACCCGCCTCACCGGGCGAATGCTGGCGGGCGCGTCGCTCCGCCTCTCCGGCGACGCCGGCGAGGGTGCGCTGGGCGATGAAGCTGACGAAGGCGGGCCCGATGACGTGGCGCCATGCGAAGCCGCCGATGAGCGGCCAGGCCGGCCCGGTCCACGCGTGCGTGACGGTGATGAGTGTGCCCCCGTCCCGCGGCTGGAACGCCCACTTCACGTCCATCCTGCGGGTGATGCCATCAACGTGCACGAAGTAGATGGCGGGCTCATCCGCGGCGCTGCGCATGTCGGAGACCCACCAGGTCGGGTAGCGTAGCGGGCCGGCGAAGTCCCGCCACGCGGCCATCTCGACGCGGCCGGTGCCGAAGGAGGCCTTGTCGTGGAAGCGGACCCACCGGTAGTGCGGCAGGATGCGCGGCCACTCCTCGACATCGGCGGCGACGCGGAAGCACAGGTCCGGGGGTGCGGCGACCAGGCGTTCGTCAACGGTCGTCATGGACGGCTCCACTTTCATGCGGGAAGTACCAAGCTGGACAGGGCGCGTGGCGAAAGCAAGCGGCGGACGGGCGCGATGTCACCGGTAACGGCGATGAGCACGCGCGCCATGGCGGGGGAGCGATCGAGGCGACCGAACGCGCGGTCGGCGAGCCACGGCCGGGACACGACGGCTTCGACGACGTGCTGCACGCGCCGCGCGCCGCGGACCATCCGATGGTGGCGCCGCTTCCATTGCCGGAGGGCGCGGCGGAGATCGTCGGGGCGGCCGGTGGCGAGGGCGTCCCCCACGGCATCGGCGAGGAGCTCGGCGCCGGCGAGGGCCTGGAAGACGCCCTGCCCGGTGAAGGGGTCGAAGTAGCCGGCCGCATCCCCGGCCAGGGCCGCTCCGCCGGGAGACGCGCTGCGTACCGGGCGGTCGAACGGACCGCTGGCGAGGAGCTCGGCGCCGGCGATGATCTCCGGGTCGATCCGGTCGGCGAGCGCAGGCAGGCGCCGGAGCAGGTGCGTGATGAGGGCGTGGGGGTCGCGGGCGGCGTCGCGGCCGAAGCGATCCGAGAGGGCGACCACGGTGAGGTTGAAGCGGGACCCGTCATGGCGGACGGGCGCGACGCCGGCGCAGAAGCCGTCACCCGCGTGCATCTCGCCCACGTCCGGTTCGCCGACCGGCTTGTCGAGGTGCAGGGTGAAGGACACCTTCCGCAGGCGAGCGGGTCGCCGTACAGCTCCGGCCCGCCGGGCCACGACGCTGCGCAGGCCGTCGGCGCCCACGACCAGCGGAGCCCGGAGGATGCCGTCGGCGGACACCACGCCGGTGATCCGGCCGTCGTCGTCACGGACGACATCGAGGACGCGGGTCCGTTCCCGCAGATCGGCGCCGGCGAGCGCGGCGCGTCGGACGAGGAAGTCATCGAGGTGGAGGCGTTCCACAGCGAGTGCGCCTTCCGTGCCCGCCGCGACACCGTCGCAACGGGGGAAGTCCGCGGCGAACGCCGTTCCGCCGGGCGACACGAGACGCCAGCCGCGGAGGCGGGCGTGGGGCAGGGAGAGCACGCCGCCGAGGAGACCGAGGCGTTCCAGCAATGTGGTCGCCCCGGCGCTCAGGCAGTCCCCGCACGCCTTGGGACGCGGGAAGGCATGCCGGTCGAGGAGGAGAACGTGGAGGCCGCGTTGCGCGAGCAGCATTGCGGTAGTCGCACCGGCGGGCCCGGCCCCCACCACGATGACGTCCGCGTCCCGGTGCCCGGATGACCCGTCGCGTTCGCTCACGACAGCCACGCCGGGCTGCGGCGCCCCGACACTGCACGACGGAGACGGGCTTGAAGGTCTACTACGCCGATCATTTCGTGCTGCCCCTCCCGGCAGGTCACCGGTTCCCCATGATCAAGTACGCCCGGCTCCGGGAACGCGTGGCTGCGGAACTGCCCGGCGCCGTGCTCACCGTGCCGGACGCCGCCACCGACGCGGAGCTTTTCCGGGCCCACGACGCGGCGTATGTCCAGCGCGTCGTGACGGGTACGCTCTCGCCGGCGGAGGTACGGCGCATCGGCTTCCCCTGGTCCGCGGACATGGTGGAGCGGTCGCGCCGCTCCGTGGGGGCTACCCTCGCGGCGTCGCGGGCGGCGCTGGACGAGGGCATCTCCGTGAACCTGGCAGGAGGCACGCATCACGCGTACCCGGACCGCGGCGAGGGGTTCTGCGTGTTCAACGACGTCGGAGTCGCCGTGCGGGCAGTGCAGGCCGAGGCGCCGGTGCGGCGCGGCGCGGTCATCGACTGCGACGTCCACCAGGGGAACGGGACCGCCGCCATTCTGTCGGAGGACCCATCCACGTTCACCTTCTCGGTCCACGGCGAGGGCAACTTTCCGTTCCGCAAGGAGAGCAGCGACCTGGACATCGCGCTGCCCGACGGCGCCGGCGACGACGCGTACCTGTCGGCAGTGGAGGCGGGTCTTGCGGCCGCTGCCCGGCACGCGCCGGAGCTGGTCTGGTACCTGGCGGGAGCGGACGCGTGGGAGGGGGACCGCCTCGGACGGCTCCGTGTGTCGAAGGGAGCACTCGCCCGCCGGGACCGGCTGGTCCTCGACGCGTGTGGGGATATGGGCGCTGCAGTGGCCGTGGTCATGGCGGGTGGCTACGCGGCAGACCCCGAAGACACGGTTGACATCCACTTCCAGTCCGTGCGGGCGGCGTATGGTCACTGGCTGGCCCGGAGGACAAGCCTGTAGAAGAAGCGCCGTTCGATGCCGTGGACGCGCAGGCCGGCGCGGCGGGCGAGGTTGCGTAGCTCGTCCATGGTGAAGGCGCGCAGTACGGAGATGGGACCGTCATGTCGTGTGAGGCGATTGCCGCGCCACCGTGTGGCGGCGAGCAGGCGTGCCCCGACGTAGTTCGCCGCGCAGCGCTCCAGCTCGTTCACGATGATGGCGCGGCGGGCGACCCGTGCCGCCTCCCGCAGCACGACGACCTGGTCGTCTTCCTCGAAGTGGTGGAGCGTGAGGGAGAGGAGGGCGACGTCGAAGGCACCGTCGCGGTACGGCAGCGCCCGTGCGTCGGCGGCGCCGATTCGCACCGCGTCATCGCGTCCGGCACTCGCCAGGGCGAGGTCGCGCATCTGCGGGTGCAGGTCCGTGGCGAGGATCGCGACGTCGCGACGGGACCGCCGCGCGCGGCGGGCAACATCCGCAGGGATGTCGGCCGAGCCCGTGCCGATGTCGAGAATGCCGGTGGTCCGACCGTGCGCCAGCAGTGGCTCCAGCGCGGACCAGACTGCCCGGTTCCCGCCCAGCAGCCGGTTCACCTCGGCGACCTGCGCCATACTGTTGGCGAGCTCGGCAGGATCGTGCCTGGTCGCATCCAGCAGTTCCACGGCGTCGCGCAGCCGCGTTCGCATCAGGGCGCCCCGCCCGGGGCGGCCCGTTCCGCGGTTGCGGTACCGCCATCGCGTGCGCCGAGCAGCCGCTCGCCGATGGCGTCGATCCGCCTCCGGAGGGACGAGGGTTGGAGCGTCGCGAACGCGCCATCCCGGTAGAGGACCTTCCCACGTACCGTCGTGAGGACGACGTCCGGGCCGCGTGCGCTCATGAACAGCGTGGCGACGGGGTCGATCACCGGACGGGTGTGGGGACGGTCGATGCGCACGGCACACAGGTCCGCATCCTTCCCCACCTCCAGCGTGCCGACCCGCCGGTCCAGGCCCAGGGCCCGTGCGCCATCGATGGTCGCAAGACGCAACAACCTGTCGGGTGGCAGGGCAAACGCCGATGCGAGGCGCGCCCGCTGCATGAGCTGGGCGGACCGCGCTTCTTCGAGCAGATCGACGCGGTTTCCGCTGGCGACGGAGTCCGTGCCGAGTCCGACCCGGACGCCAGCCTCCAGCAGCTCGATGACCGGGGCGATCCCCTGGCCGAGCCTGGCATTCGCGATGGGGCAGTGGGCTACGGCCGCGCCGGCGTCGGCCATGCGTCGAATGTCGTCGGCATCCACGAACACGCAGTGGATGAGCAGCGGACGGGTCCGGAGCACGCCGGTGCGGTGGAGGAGGTCGATGGTGGACCGACCGCGTGGCGGCGTCGGGATTCCGCGGGTGCGGAGACCGGCGGCGAAGGGTCCGGCGCCGGCGGTCACGAGCTGTGCCTCGACCTCGGCCTCCGCCGCGTGCACGGCGACGGGCAGGCCTTCGTCCGCGGCGTAGCCGGCCGCGAGGGCGAAGAGCTCGTCGGACACGGTGTACGGCGCGTGTGGCGAGATGCCGACGCCCACGAGGTCGGTGGTCCTGCGCCGCATCGCGTCGACCCGTTCCCGGAGGCGGGCCATGGCCGGTTCCGCCTGGGCGGGCGCGGGCCCGAACACCTCGCGGTAGACGATCCCCCTGAGGCCGGTCTCCCGCATGGCCTCCAGCGCCGCCCCGGAGTCCTCCGTCGCGCCGATGGCGGTGATGCCGGCGGCGGCCGCCTCGAGGCAGGCCCAGCGGGCCGAGTCGCCGAAGTCATCCGCGGAGAGGGCTGCGGCTTCCTTCGCCGAACGGAGGGCCGGAATCCACTGGTGGAAGGGCAGGTCCTCCAGGAGGCCGCGCATGCCGGCCAGTTCCGGATGGGTGTGGACGTTGACCAGGCCCGGCAGGATGATGGCGGCGCCGAGGTCCGCATCATCGGCGGAGTCGGGTCGGGGGACTGCTGCATTGGGGCCCACGTCCTGGATCACACCGTAGTCATCGACCAGGACGGCGCCGTCCCGGATGGGCGGTGCCGCGACGGGCAGCACCCAGTCGGCGCGATAGCGCGTGGTACGGATCACTGGCGGAACGTGAACATGTCGCCGCCGACACCGCTGTTCCGTGAGCGCACCAGGCGCGGGTCGTCATCCCGTGGCAGGATGCCTCGGAGCTCCCCAATGGTCAGGGACACGCGTACGTCGCCGAGGGAGGTACCGCGCTCGAGGGGCCACGCGAAGTCCACCCGGTACGTGGAGCGGCTGCCGGCCGGGAAGGAGGCACGCAGCCCGGCCCCCGCCGCTCCCCGCCAGCCGGAGTCCCCGCCGAACGGTGCATCGCCGGCCCACATGCGGCCCGCATCGACGAACACGGTGCCGCCCATGTCGAGCATGGCCGGCAGCGGCCAGCCGAGATAGAACCGGTCCTCGAGCGTGAGCACGACGCGCCGGCCGCCGGGCATCCGCTCGACGTCGTAGCCGCGGAGACCGTAGATGCCGCCGAGGGTGAGCTGGAACGGCGTGCGCGTGTGCCAGCCGCCAAGCCCGGCCGCCCGGAACACCAGGGTGTGCCGCGGCAGGACAGGCGTCTGCAGGTAGGTGAGGACCTCCGCCTCCGCGTATACGTCCTCCCATTCCTCCGCGGACGCGCCTGCGGCCAGGTTGCGGCGCGCATCGGCCCGGCCCCGGCCGACGACGAGGAAGTCACCCATCTCGAATCCGGTGTACAGAGTGAGCATGCCGTACAGGTCGTCATCCGCCTCGATGGAGGGAAGCGACTTGCCAACGCCCACGATGGCCTCGGCCCCCAGCCGCACGTCCTCCTGACCCCGCATGCTGTCCAGCCCGCGGCGCCGGACCCACCACACGTTGCGGTGGCCGAGCAGGCCGAAGGCGCGGATGTTGTGCCGCTCGCCGCGCTGGACGCGCACCCGGTCGGCGATGGAGTCGGGCGCCGGCTCGCGAAGGGAGAACTCCCCGTCCGGGGCGACCTCTGCGATCCCCGGATACGAGAGCTGCTGATACGTCAGGGCGGTCCCGAGCAGGGCCATGTTGCCGCGGCGGCCGATGCGCCGGACGACGGAGAGGTCGAAGGCCTGCTCGCGCGTGGGGAGGAGCACGTGGGGCGCCCGGTGGCCGGCGTCGTCCCCGGCGATGTAGTCGAAGTACTGATCCTGCCGGAGGAAGCTCTGCCGGCCGGCCAAGCGGCCGACCTCCCCCACGAACGGGTAGGCGATCTCCTGGCTGGCGAGGGTGCCGGCGCGGGTGCGGCCGAGGGCGGCGGACAGGTCCCAGCGCGTGGACAGGAGCTGCGGCGTGTGGTAGGTCACGCCGTACTCACGGGTGATGTTGCGCTCGAGATACCAGACGGCTACGGACTGCCCGGTGCCGAAGAGGTTGTCCTCGGAGAGGCGCGCGCCGTCGATGCCGAAGCCGTCCCGGCCGGTCATCCGGATATCGACGCGCGTACTCCACTCGTCCCGCGTCCCCACGATCACGTGGAAGGTCCCGTCCGGCAGGGGCACGGCGAAGATGTCGACACGGGACAGGAAGTCGTAGTTGCGGAGGAGGCGCTCGGTTTCCTCGAGCAGGAGCGGATCGTAGCACGAGCCGGGCTCGAACAGGAGCTCCCGGCGGATGACCCACTCCCGCGTCCTCCAGTGGAGGGCGTTCGCGGCGCGATACGCCCAGCGGAAGCGTGAGTCGAGGGTGGGGTCCGACGTGTCGAAGACGGACTGGTTGTCGATGAAGACGTAGCTGATCCGGCCGAGCGCGCAGGAATCTGCGGGCGGCGGTCCGGGCGGCTGCTCCTCCACAGGAGTCTGCGCCCACGCCGGCGCAGCGAGCAGCACGAGAAAGAGGACCGTGCAACGGAAGGCTGACACTGCGGGAGAATAGCGGGCTGTGCCCGCCCTGCTCAAGACCCCTGGGTGGCGCGATTCGTGCCGCACGACCCATCAGCCGGCTTGACAGGCGCGAAGCGGTTCCCGTAACCTGCGCCCCGGTCCCCGTACCTTCCATGGCAGAGGCGGTTGTGGCAACGGACACGGCAGCGAAGGGTCCGGCGCGGCTGGAGATTTCCGCGGCGGGCGTTCACACGAACCTGGGTCGGCCCGTGCTCCTGGAGCACGCCGTCCGTCGGGGCGAGGGTCGGCTCACGGCCGGCGGCGCCTTCGTGGGCATGACGGCGCCGCACACCGGCCGGTCGCCGGACGACAAGTTCGTGGTCCGGGAGCCGTCCTGCGAGGACCAGGTCTGGTGGGGCAAGGTCAATGTTCCGTACGACGCCGACCGGTTCGACACGCTGCTCGCGGACGTGCGTGAGCATCACGCCGGCCAGGAGCTGTACGTCTCCGACCTCTGGGCCGGCGCCGACCCCGCATACCGCCTGAACGTGCGGGTGGTCAGCCCCAGCGCGTGGCACTCCGTCTTCGTCGGCAACATGTTCATCGAGCCGCCCGCCTCCGCACGCGCGGACTTCGAGCCGGGCTTCACCATCCTCCACGCACCGGAGTTCGAGGCGGACCCGTCGCGGCACGGTACGCGGTCCGGGACCTTCATCGTACTCAATTTCGGCAGGCGCCTCATCCTCATCGGCGGCACGCGCTACGCCGGCGAGCTGAAGAAGTCCATCTTCACGGTGATGAACTACCTGCTGCCGCAGCAGGGCGTACTCCCCATGCACTGTTCGGCCAATGTCGGCGCCGATGGCG
Source organism: Longimicrobiales bacterium (assembly GCA_035461265.1). Lineage (GTDB taxonomy): Bacteria > Gemmatimonadota > Gemmatimonadetes > Longimicrobiales > RSA9 > SH-MAG3. The sequence goes on along the minus strand of DATHVO010000211.1, from coordinate 29,625 downwards.
ATGTCGCCCTCTTCTTCGGCCTGTCGGGCACGGGGAAGACGACGCTGTCGGCGGATCCGGAGCGGGCGCTCATCGGCGATGATGAGCACGGCTGGTCGGACCGCGGCGTCTTCAACTTCGAGGGTGGCAACTACGCGAAGGTGATCCGCCTCTCGCCGGCGGGTGAGCCGCTCATCCACGCGGCGAGCACGCGCTTCGGCGCGATCCTCGAGAACGTCGTCATGGACGAGGACACGCGGGAGGTCGACTTCGACGACGAATCCGTGACGGAGAACACGCGGTCGTCGTACCCGATCTCGTTCATACCGGGTGCTGTCGAGGACGGCATGGCCGGCCACCCCGCCAACGTGATCTTCCTGACGGCGGACGCGTTCGGCGTCATGCCGCCCATCGCGAAGCTCACGCCGGACCAGGCGATGTACCACTTCCTGTCGGGCTACACGGCGAAGCTGGCGGGGACGGAGAGGGGCGTGACGGAACCGAAGGCCGCCTTCAGCGCCTGCTTCGGCGCGCCCTTCCTGCCGCTGCCGCCGGCGGTCTACGCGGGGATGCTGGGCGACAAGCTGGCGAGGCATCACTCGCAGTGCTGGCTCGTGAACACCGGCTGGACCGGGGGCGCGTACGGGACGGGCAGCCGCATGAAGCTGCGGTACACGCGTGCCATGATCTCCGCGGCGCTGGAAGGCCGGCTCGACGATGTGCGGACCCACGCGGACCCCGTGTTCGGCCTGCACATCCCCGAGAGCGTGCCGGGCGTGCCCGACGAGGTGCTGCAGCCAAAGGCGACGTGGCCCAGCGCCGGGGAGTACGACGCCCAGGCGGAGCGCCTCGCGGCCATGTTCCGGGAGAACTTCAAGACGTTCGAGGACACGGTAAGCCGCGGCGTGCGCCAGGCCGGACCGCGCTGACGCGCGGCCCGCCGCGGCCACATCCACTGGGACAACGCTCCGGGCAATGGCGTCCATCACGATCCGGGATCCGCTGTGGGACACCATCCGCGTGGATGGACCCGCGCGCCGGATCATCGATTCGGCGCCCTTCCAGAGACTCCGCTACATCAGGCAGCTCGGCCACGCGCACCTCGTCTATCCCGGCGCGAACCACACGCGCTTCGACCACGCCGTCGGCGTCTACCACCTGGCCAGCCGCGCGCTGGCCGTGCTGGGTGAGCGGGGCGACCTCGTGGCGGTCGATCCGGCGGACTGCGCCCTCATCCCCCTCGCCGCGCTCCTTCACGACATCGGCCATTATCCCTTCTCCCACGCGCTGGAGGAGCTGGCGCCGGGACAGGTGCCGGGCGACCACGAGGCCCTGGTCGGACGTTTCCTCCAGCACCCCGACGTGGGTACGGCCCTCGCCGAGGTCGCGCCCGACGGCGCGGCCCGGGTGGAAGCGCTCATCCGCGGGCGGTCGGACAGCCCGCTGCAGGGGCTCGTGAGCGGCAGCCTCGACCTCGACAAGATCGAGTACCTGAAGCGCGACGCGCGGTTCTGCGGCGTGCCGTACGGCGAGGTGGACGTGGACCGACTGCTCCACGCCCTGACGCTGCTGCGCGATCCGGACACGGGCCGGCTGGAGGTCGGCGTTCATGAGAAGGGCGTGGCCGCTCTCGAGTCGCGGCTCTTCGCGAAGTACCAGATGTTCAGGAACGTTTACTGGCACCACGCCGTGCGCGCCGCCACCGTCCTGTACAAGCGGGTGGTGGCGGATGCGCTGGAGGCGGGAATCCTGGCGGCGGACGAGGTGGTTGGTGCCACGGACGAGGGTCTCATGCACCTGCTGCAGGACCGTGCGGCGCAGCGGGAGGGTGACGCGGCCCGCCGGCTCGGTGAGGGTGTATCGGCGCTGCGCGGGCGCCGGCTGCCGAAGCGGGCGGCGGAGGTGAGTGCGGGGCAGCTGGGCGATGGCGGCGCCGGCGTCTGGATGGAGACGGACTCGTCGCTGAAGCGGCGGGTGGAGGAGCGGCTCGCGGATGAGCTGGGGACGGGTCCGGGCACGGTCTACCTGGACTTCCCGGAGAAGCGGGCCATGTTCGGCCTGGACCTGCTGCTGCTGCTGCGGAGCGGCGAGACGAGCCGGCTGGGTCCGGCGGGGCGGTCCGGCCTCATCGGCCTGCCCCGCATTGCCGACGAGCTCTACCGGTCGGCGCGCGTGCTGCGTCTGTTCACCGGCGGCGAGCGGCGGCAGGTACCGCCGGCCGCAGTGGAGGGCCTCGCCCGGCTCACCGCGCCGGAGGCCGAGGCGGCGCTCCGGGCGGGTGCCAGGTTCCTGCCGTCATGAAGCCGCGGTGTCCGGGACGGTGACGGCCTCCACGGTGACCGGCTCGACGGGGCGGTCCTGGGAGCCGGTCCGCACCTTCCCGATCCGCTCCACCACGTCCATTCCTTCCACTACCCGGCCGAACACGGCGTGGCGGTTGTCCAGCCACGGAGTTGCCACCAGCGTGATGAAGAACTGCGAGCCGCCCGTGTCCGGTCCCGCGTTCGCCATGGAAAGCACACCGGGTCCATCGTGCTTCAGCTCCGGGTGGAATTCGTCCTTGATCTTGTAGCCCGGGCCGCCGGTGCCCGTGCCGCTCGGGCAGCCGCCCTGGATCATGAAGCCGTCAATGACCCGGTGGAACGTGAGCCCGTCATAGTACCCCTTCTCCACGAGGTCGATGAAGTTCTTCGTCGTGACCGGCGCGCGGTCCTCGAAGAGCTCGATGGCGAAGTCGCCGTGATTCGTCGTGAAGCGTGCGGTGCGATTCGGCATGCGGTTCTCCCCTCAGGTCAGTTGCACTGCTGGCGCGTCGTGTAGGCCAGCCCGATGATCTTCCACCCGGCGGCGGTGCGGGCGAAGTGGAATGCGTCGTAGCCGCAGTGGCTGAACGCTCCGCCACGGCGGAACTCGTACCATGTCCACACGGCGGCCAGGTTCTCGTCGATGCGCACTTCCGGGCGGAACGCCTCCTCATCCAGCCGTCCCGTCGCCGCACCGACCTGCGCGATGAACTCGTCGAGGGTGGTCACGCGCAGGTCCGGGGCGCCATCCCGGATGCCGGGCACGAACAGCCGCAGGTCGGGGTGGGCGATGCGTCGTATCGCGGCCGTGTCCTGCGCGCGCATGGCATCGAACAGTGCGTTCATCGCGGCGACGACCGCCGCCTCGTCCACTGCGAAGGCAGGCGGGACATGCAGCCCGCGGGCGGTCCGGCGGCTGCCGAGGTCGAAGATGTCGCCACGGCGGAGGAAGTAGTAGGGCAGCGTATCGCGGTCCGCCGCGTTGTAGAACGCGACGACGCTGCTGCCCACCACCTCAGCCCGGTCACGGCTCACGATGAGAGCCGTTCCCTCGTCTATGCCGATTCCGAGGAGGCCGGGATGGCGGTGGACCACGGCGAGCAGGTCGTCCTGGCGCCCCCGGGCGAGGAGGTGCTGGTCCACGGCAACGTCACGCAGGAGGCCGAAGCCCTCCTCGTAGCCGGGCGCCATCATGACGGTGTTGCCCTCCACGGCGCCCCGTACCATGTAGCTCGGCTGGACGGACGCGCCGGCGGACGTCCCGCCTATGACGCCGCCCCGCTCGAGAAGAGCACCCAGCTCGCGGACCGTGCGCGTCCCGAGATATGCGTCCGTCAGGCGCCATTGCCGGCCTCCCGGGATCCATACGCCCGTCGCACGGCCGAGTGGCGCCACGAACGCCTCGCTGTCCGCCTCACCGCGGCGACGCGTGTGGAGGATCGTGACATCGGCCACGCCCGCCTTCCGGAAGGCAGCCGCCACGGGCCAGTCGTCCGGGAAGGCGTCCTCCGTCCCGGCAGTGGGTATGACGACGATCCGCGCCTCACTGCCGCCGGCCAGCTCGATGAAGCGAGCCGTCACCTCGGCAGGCAGCCGCCCGCCACCCGCCAGGACCAGCGTGCCCCGGGGCGGACCCACGGGCGTCGCGGCAGCAGGCGACCGGTTCGCCGATGCGCATGCCGTCGCCGCGAGCGCTGCGGCGACGACCGTGATCAGCGCGCTGCGGGGCAGCCGGTTATGGCGGATCAACGCATCAGCTCCGGTCCACGACGTAGACGTTGCGCTGGGCCGTGGGCATGACCACGACATCCGCGATGTTGACGTGGTCCGGCGCGCTGGCGACATAGCAGACCACATCGGCGATGTCCTCGGCGGAGAGCGGCGTGAACCCGGCGTACACCTGCTTCGCCCGGTCGGCATCGCCGTGGAAGCGGACGGTCGAGAACTCCGTCTCCGTCATGCCCGGGTCCACGCTGGAAACCCGGAGCGGCGTGCCGGCCGCATCCAGGCTGATGCCCTCCGTGAGCGCACGCACGGCGTACTTCGTCGCCGCATACACGTTCCCCCGCGGATACGTGAGGTGGCCGGCGGTGCTGCCGATGTTGATGATGTGCCCCCGGCCGCGGCGGATCATGAGCGGCATCACGGCGCGGGTCACATTGAGCAGGCCCTTGACGTTCGTGTCGATCATGCGGTCCCAGTCTGCGGGATCCGCGTCCTGGAACAGGTCGAAGCCGGCGGCGAGTCCCGCATTGTTGACCAGGATGTCCGGCACGCTGCCGTCCCTCTCCAGCGCGTCCACCTCGGCGTTGACGGCGGCCCGGTCGCGAACGTCCACCTGCCCCACGCGGACCCTGCGCCCATCGTCATCGAGGGCGGCGCGCAACCCCTCGAGGCGGTCGAGGCGGCGCGCCCACAGCACCACGTTCGCGCCCTCCCGGACGAAACGGCGGGCACATGCTTCGCCGATGCCTGAACTTGCGCCAGTGACGAGGACGGTCCTGCCGTGGAGACGGCTCATGCGCTATCGCTATCCGGTGGCTGGCGGCATCTGCCCGACTCTGCGGGCGTTCCGGCGGAATGTACGCGTCTGGTTCCGGACGTGCACGCCGGGAGTCCGACGCAGCAGTGCGGTCGTAGGTCCGCAGCAGTGCGGCCGTCAGTCCGGGGCAGTGCGGTCGTCGGTGCGGAGCAGTGCAGTCGTCAGTCGAGACCCGGGAAGGCCGACCGGATCCGGACGGCGCGGGCGAGCTCATCCCTTGCCTGGAGAATCCGGCGCCGGACGTCTGCGGGCATGTCCGGGTTCCGCTCGAGGTGCCGGTCCACGATGGCCAGCGCCTCCGGGGAGGCATGGCCGCCGATGAAGGCGTCGAGCCAGCGTGGCAGGAAGAAGATCCGGCGGTTGTCCCTTATCCATTCCGCCCGCTCCATGGCGGGCTCCAGGAATGGCAGGGAGAGCTCCGCATGGCGGGGGGTGTTGAATGCGGCGAGGGACGCGGTGACCCATTCCTCGTTGAGCGCCTCATCGCCGAGATAGCGCTCGAAGTGGGCCCGCTTCGCTGCCGCGTCTGCGACAGCGGCGCCGGCGATGAACGCCATGCGGGCGGCTTCGGGCGTGGAGTCACGGGCCTGCTCGGCGCGGAAGAGGGCGGCGGCCTGGGTGTCGGCCACGGCGAGGAGCCGGGTGATGGCGGCCCAGCGGCTGGGTTGGGGCAGGGGCCGCTCATCGAACATGCGGCGTCCGGCGAGGAAGTCGCGGAGCGCCTGGGTGGCACGGCCGGACCGGGCGCCGGCCAGGAGGGCGTCGAGGGAGCCGCGGCGCAGCCCGTATTCCAGGGTCGGGTTGTCGATGCGGGCCAGCAGCGCATCCTCGAAGGCGGCCGCGAGCTGGGCGCGGGCCGGACCCGGCACGATGTAGCGTTCGGTGGCGTGCGAGATCCGGGCGAGCAGCGCCGCTGAGATCTGCTCGTCGTGTTCCTCCCGGAAGGCCCGCAGCGCAGCGTGGGCGAAGAGTGCGGGCGGCAGCTGCGCCTCCCGAACGAGGTCCCAGAGGGAGCCCCATGCCATGGCCCGGAGCAGGCCGTCCTCGATGCCGCCCGCGTGCTGCAGCAGCCACGCCGCGGATACGACGTCGGGCAGGAAGAGGCCGTACCCGTAGTCCCCGTCGTTCGCGAAGACGTAGTCGGGCAGGGGCAGGCCGCGGGCGGCGGGCACGTCCGTGCGCTCGCCGGTGAAGGCGACGTCGAGGACGATGTCCTCCCGGTTCGCGTAGCCGAGGCGCACCCGGACGCGGCCCGGCCACCATCCGCCGCGGTAGCCCGGCAGGTTCGTGGCCGGCCGCTGGGACAGCGCCAGGGACGCGATGCGGCCGGCGCCATCGCCGCCGAGGTGCGTCTCCACGACCGGCAGGCCAGGGCGCAGGATGTACTGCCGGCCGAAGGGGCCCAGGTCCGTTCCAGCGGCCTCGCCCACGGCGGCGAGGAGGTCGCGCCAGGTGGCGTTGCCGTAGGCGTGACGCCGCAGGAATGTCCGGACGCCCTCGCGGAAGGCGTGCTCCCCGACCATGAACTCCAGCTGCTTCAGGACCGAAGGTGCCTTGTTGTAGACGATCGCGCCGTAATTGCTCTTCGCCAGGTCCAGGTTCTCCAGCTCCTGCCACACCGGCGTCGTGCCCGTGGAGGCGTCCACAGCGTACGCCGCCGGCTTGTTGCGCAGGTAGAATGTCTTCCACGCCTCCGACGCGGGTTCCAGGTCCTGCTGGATCTTCGCGGCCATGAACGTGGAGAATCCCTCCTTCAGCCACAGGTCGTCGAACCACTGCATCGTGACGTGGTTGCCGAACCACTGGTGCGCGACCTCGTGGTAGATGGTGGCGGCCCGGGCCAGCCGGCGGGATGGCGTGGGTGGCTCGCGGAAGATGAACGTGGTCTCGTTGTAGAAGATGGCGCCCACGTGCTCCATCCCGCTGAACGGGAAGGCCGGCGCGAGGAGCACGTCGAGCTTCGCGAACGGGTAGCTGATCCCGAAGTACCGCTCGAGCCAGCCGAGGGCGTCGCGGTTGAGCTGCAGCAGCGTGTCCGCATCGACTTCAGCAGCCCGGGTCCGTCTCGTCCAGAGCGTCATCCCGCCGGCGACATCCGCCGAGTCGCCGTTCAGGGCGGCGCCGATGGGCCGGCTCACGCTGGCCGACCGGGCCGGCAGGATCGTCCAGGGACCGGCGGCGAAGGCGGCGACGTAGGTGCTGATGGGACGGGTCTCGGCGAACTCGACGCGGGCGCGGCCCGCCGGCAGGACCACGCGGTTCGTCTGCCGGCCGTTGGCGAGGACGTCCCAGTCGCCGGGGACCGTGATGCGCCACGTGAATCGGGCCTTGATGTCCGGCTGGTCGAGGACCGGGAAGAGGAGCTGCGCATCCGACGGCACGAGCAGCGTGTAGAGGTAGCGGGTGCCGTCCTGCGCGTCGTCGTACCGGATGATGGCCGTCCCCGCCGGGGCGACGCGTGCGGTGAAGCGGACGGCGATGTCGTTGCGGCCGGCAACCAGGTACCGGGCGGGTACGAGGATGTGGTGGCCGTCCCATGCCACGTGCTCCAGCGCGACGCCGTTGGCCGACACCTCGTGCACCGCACTGCCGCGGAAATCGAGGATGAGATCCCCGGCCGTCCCGGCGCGTGTGACCCCGATGCGGACGCCGCCCCCGGCGCGGTCGTGCTCCGTGACATCGAGGTCGATGGCGTAGGCCACGTCCGAGAGCGTGGCTGCGCGGTGCCTGGCGAGCTGGAGAGACACGCCCGGGGCCAGGAGCTGGCCCGTCCCGGGCGCCGGCGCGGATGCCGGCGTGGTCCGCCAGGGGGTACAGGCCCCGGCGAACAGGAGGGATAGCATGAGCAAACCGGGCGCGGAACCTCGCATGGAATCCTCTGCAGGGGATGCTGTAACATGTGACTCAATGACCCGGCAGGCCAGAAGAATCGGACGACGTGCGGGTACGAGGCCGGGCCGGGCAGAACAAACCGGTGGTGCGCACCGTACTAGACAGTTGGAACCCGCCGAGGAGATTCAGGATGTGGAAGACGGCTGCACTGCTGATGCTGGTCCTGTCCGCGACGCCGGCTGCGGGGCAGGACGCGCCCGCCGGGGGTGCGCCGGGCGGCGACGATGCGACTGCGTACCTCGACGCGGCAGCGCGTGAGCTCGTGCGAGAGGCGCGTGTTCGCCGGAGGATGGTGGACACGCGGATCGAGCGTTACGAGACCACGGCCCGTGAGCGCATCAGCGTTGGGCTGAGTGCCGGCATCGGGGAGCGGCTCCTCTACCGCAGGGAAACGGCTTCGCACATCGACTGGACGCGGGATACGGTGCGGATCGAAGTCCTCGGCGCCCGGGAGGTGGTGCCATCGGTGCGGGCGGCGGCGCAGGTCCCCCGCGACCTGTCGGGATACGTGCCCGCCCTGGCGTTCGACCCGGTGGACTCCGAGATGCTGCTCCGCTTCGACACGACGGTCATACGCCACCCCCTCTCGGCCGGCAGCGAGGCGCACTACCGCTTCGCGTCGGGAGACAGCACCGTCATCCGGCTGCCGGACGGCCGCGCCGTCACGCTTCGCGAGCTCCGCTTCACGCCGCGCCGCCGGGACCCGCAGCTCATTGCGGGCTCCTTCTGGCTGGACGCATCCACCCACGCCGTCGTCCAGGCCTACTTCAGGCTCGCCCGTGCCTTCGATTCACGGCGCGATTCGAGGGAAGGGCGGTCATCGATCTTGCTGCCGGCGGTACGCGGCGATCTCGAGTACGTCGCCATCGATTACGGCTTGTGGGACCTGCACTGGTGGCTGCCCCGGACGGTGGCGGCACGGGGCATGGTGCAGGTGGGGCCGCTGCGGATGCCCATGAGCTTCGAACGCCGCTATGACGGCTATGCAGTGACGGGCGACACGACGGGCGTGCCGCCGGACACGGCGCGGGCCCTCGCGGCACGGCCGTGCCGGCCGCGAACGCGGCTGACGGTCGCTGTATCGACGGGGTCGGACGCGCCGGCCGACACGGTCCGCATGCCGCGGACGGAGCCGAGCCGGCGCGAGGACGGCCAGCGGGCGACGCGGCGTCGGGCGGGCGCCATGGTGGAGGGCGATGCCGCGGCTGATTCGGCAAACGTGTGCGACCGGGAGTTCATCGTCAGCCGCGCCACGGACGCTGACCTGATCGGCAGTCCGTTGCTGCCGCCGGACATCTATGGCGGGGAGGCAGTGATCGCGGAGGCGGAGCTGCGCGCCATCGCAGAGCAGGTGCGTCGCCTGCCCGTCCCTTCGTGGCAGCTCGAGCGGCCCGTCCTGGAGCTGGGGCTGCGCGGCCCCGGCCTGGTGCGCTACAACCGGGTCGAGGGCCTGTCCGTGGGCGGGCGCGTCCAGCTCGACCTCGGCGCGGCCGTCGCCGATGCCATGGTCAGGGTCGGCACGGCGGCCGGCGAGATCGGTGCGGAGGCGGGCCTGAACCGTCCGGGACGGCGGGCGGATGCGCGACTCGCAGGCTATCGCCGCCTCGACGCCGTGGACGTGGCCGCAGGGCCGTTCACCCTCGGTTCGTCCCTCGGTGCCCTGCTCCTCGGGCGGGACGACAACGACTACTTCAGGGCGACCGGCGCCGAGCTGGTGCTCCGGCCGCCGCGGGTCCAGCGACAGTGGTACGAGCTGCGGCTGTTCGCCGAAACGCAGCGGGCAGTGGCCACGGAGGTGGAGTTCAGCCTTCCCCGCGTGTTCGACGGCGACCGGACTTTCCGGGACAACATCGAGGCGGACCGGGCGAGCCAGGCCGGGGCGTTGCTCCGCCTCCGGGGTTTCCGCGGCTACGACCCCGGCGCGCTGCGGGTGGCCGCGGAGCTGACGCTGCACGGGGAGACGGGCGACTATCGGTTCTTCCGGCCCACTCTGCAGACCCGGGCCGAGATGCCGATCTCGCGGCGGCTGGCCCTCGGCATCGAGGCTGGTGGCGGCACGAGCTTCGGCGATGTGCCGGCCCAGCGGCTGTGGCAGCTGGGCGGTGGCACCACCCTGCGTGGCTACGCCGGCGGCGCGGTCCGGGGCGAGGCGTTCTGGCGGGGACGGGGGGAGCTGGGGCTGGGCCTCCCGGCGGCACGCCTGGCGTTCTTCGGCGATGCCGGCTGGGCGGGACCCCAGGCCGATGCCCTGACGGGTCGACCCAGACGATCCCTGGGCGCCGGCGTGAGCGTCCTCGACGGCATCTTCCGTCTCGATGTGGCCCGGGCCGTAGATGCGCCACGAGGCTGGCGTCTGCATTTCCGCTTCGACGGCGCGCCGTGACAACGGCACGGCCGCACGGTCCGCCTCAGCGGAGCAGTCCGGCGGCCACGGGGTCCATCCCGTCATAGAGGCGGCCGAGCCACCGCATGCAGAACAGCAACTCGGCGGCGACGGCTGCAATGGCGGCGGCGAGGGCGGCGGGGAGGGCGATGACCGGGGAGACCAGGAGCAGGGGCGCGCCCACGGCGGCCGCTGCGAGAAGTGGGGGCACGGCGGCGACGGCCAGGAGGATCACCGTCCCGATGAGGGTCAGGAGATTCTGGCCGACGGTCTCCATGCCGCCGGCGTAGTGCTCGCCGATGCGCACCCAGCCGGGATAGAGGAGAGCGAGTGCGTTCTGGGCCGTCACGCTGAGGGCGTTCAGCGCCGGCAGGCCCGGGAGCGCCATGGCGGCGGCCGCGGCGGCGTAGCCCACGGGAATCTGGCCGCCCATGCCCAGGAGGAGGATGCCACCGAGGACGAGGGGCATCTGAAGTGCAGTGACCGCCGCGGCGGCGGCAGTGACCTCCGCGGCGACCAGGTCGGCTCCCGACAACGGCAGGGTGCGGAGTGACTCCATGTACCGGAGGTCCATGCGGAGGTCGTTGCGGACGCCCAGCGGGCCGGCCAGAGTGACGAACGCGCCCATGGCCAGGCATGCGACTCCCGCCCGCACGAAAGCCTGTCCCGGCGAGCTGCTCGAGGCCAGGAGCGGCAGGATGACCAGCACGACGCCCACGAGCAGGATCGCCAGCGTGACGGGACGGATGGCGCGCCGCGCGTAGAGGAGGTTCTTCCAGAGTATCGCGTAGGCCGGAGGGCCCCACCCCGGGAGCGGGAGGACGGACGGCGCCAGCCGCCGCGGCCGGCCGGTCCTCGAAAAGTGGAGCAGGGCAGGGCCGCCGGCATTGACCGCCGCCACGCGCGCGGCCCGTTCCTCGCCGGCCGCCGCGGCGGCCTCCTCGAACCGGGCGTCCGTGCGCTGCACCCATACGTAGTGGGCGGCGAGTACGAGGAGCGCCGGGACGAGCGCTGCCAGCCAGGCGGCGGGGGATGACGCGAGCAGCGGGGCGAGTATGAGCCGGAATGGCGCGAGCACGATGGCGGGCGCAGGTTCGGACATCAGCGCTGCCAGCCGCTCCAGGCCGAACTGCAGGCTGCCTGCCGCACGGATGTCCAGCACCGCCCTGGCCAGGGCGTAGCCTACGGCGATGAGGCCCGCCGTGAACAGCGCCATCGGTACGGCGTTGCGTCGTACGCCGTGGCGGCCCTGCTCGTCGGCGGCGGCGTGCACGAGGGATGCGGCCACCTGGTGCTGGTGGAGCGTGGCGAGGAGGAGCCACAGCGAGAGCATTCTGAGGGGCCACGGCAGGGGCGCGCCGCGCGTGATCAGGCTGCCGATGCCGGCAGAGAGCAGGATGGGCACCTGAGCCTGCAGGATCTTGAACCTGACCAGCTCGCGGCGGGTGAGGGGAGCGGGCACGAGGAGGTGTGCTTCGGCCGGTGTGAGGACGAGAGCACGCCGGTGGCCGCCCCACAGCCACCACCACGCCGAGAGTACCCCGAGGGCGAGGGGGCCGACGGCGCCGGCGGCGTTGACGTAGTGGGCGCCCATGGGGTCGTCGCCGGTATCTCCGCCGAGCGCGCCGCCGAACAGGAAATAGAAGTACGCCAGGCCCACGAGTCCCGCCACGGCATAGCGCGGGTTGCGCAGGCGGCGGCGCTGGCGTGAGAGCTGGTTCCGCGCCGTGCAGGCCGCAAAGTAGAGGAAGTGGCGCGTCACGTGTCCCGGGAGCGCTCCGTCAGGGCCAGGAAGACCTCCTCGAGGCCGCGCCCGGCGAGCTCGGGCTCGTGCTCCACGATCTCGGCGATGCTGCCCATGGCCACCATCTCGCCCTGCTGGATAACGAGGATGCGGGAGCACAGCTCCTCGACGAGTCCGAGAAGGTGTGAGCTCAGGATCACGGCTGCGCCCTCGGCCGCACGCTCGAGGATTGTCCGCTTCATGCGGCGGATCGCGCCCGGGTCCAGGCCGGTGAGCGGCTCGTCGAGCAGTAGGGCCCGGGGTCCGTGGAGCAGGCCGCAGGCGATGGCGAGCTTCTGCTTCATGCCGCGGGACAGCTCGTCAGGCAGGGAGCCGCGGCGGTCGTCGAGCTCGAGCTCGCGGAGAAGGGCGTCGGCGCGGGAGTCGGCATCGGGCACCCCGTAGATGCGCGCCATGAAGCGCAGGTGTTCCATGACCGTGAGGTGCGGGAAGAGGTGCGGCTCGTCCGGGACGAAGGCGAGGGCGGCCTTCGCCGCGAGGGGGTCCGTCCGCAGGTCGTGCCCGTCCACCACGATGCGGCCCGCCGTGGGCGCGATGATCCCGACGAGACAGCGGAGCGTGGTCGTCTTGCCGGCGCCGTTCGGGCCCACCAGCCCCACCACCTCGCCCGGCGCGACGGCGAAGGACAGGTCCCGGACTGCGACGAAGTCGCCGTAGTGCCGGGAGAGACCCTGCACCTCGATCATGCGGAAGCCGCCAGGACGATCACGGTGATGTTGTCGTGACCGCCGTAGAGGTTTGCGGTCTCGACCAGGTCGCGGGCATGACGATCGAGGGGGACGTCCCGGTCGAGGAGGCCGCGAATGTCGTCATCCTCGAGCATCGTGGTCAGTCCATCGGAACAGAGGAGGAGGAGATCGCCCGGGCGAACGTCCACGACCAGCGTGTCCGCCGGCCCCACGGCCTCCGTGCCGAGGACGCGGTTGAGCACGCTGGATAGCGGGTGGTGGCGCGCCTGGGCCGGCGTTAACATACCCGCATCCACCTGCTGCTGAACCCAGGTGTGGTCCCCCGTGAGCTGCATCAGCTCGCGTTCCCGCAGGCGGTAAAGCCTGGAGTCGCCGATGTGGGCAATGACGCACTGGGGCACGGCTGCGAGGGGACAGACGGCCGTGAGGGTAGTGCCCATACCCGAACACGCCTGGTCCGCCACGGAGTGCTCCAGGATGGCCCGGTTTGCGATCTCGAACGCGCTCACAAGGCGCTGCGCCATCGCCGCCGCCCGGATCCGTGGCGACGGCGGACGGGTGAAGGCAGCGTCCAGTGTGTCCACGGCCAGACGGCTGGCGATGTCGCCCGCGGCGTGACCGCCCATGCCGTCGGCAACGGCGTACAGCCGGGTTTCGGGCCGCACCAGCAGCGCGTCCTCGTTCCGTCTGCGGCGCAGGCCGCGGTGGGTCAGACCGACGCCTTGCCAGTGCATGCGCGCGTCTGGAGGGTACCGGACGGGCACGACCATTGCCACTCCGCCTGCGGAGTCATGAGAACACTCGCATTCGCTCTGTCCGCCCTCCTGGTCTCCGGCTGCGGGCCCACACCGCCCGAGGAGACGCCGGTGCAGTCCTCCGCCGCAGTCATGCTGGAGATCCGCCCGGGCACGCCCCTGGACTCCATGCTGTATCGCCTCGACGCGCTCCTGGCCGGCGCGCTGGCGGGCCGGATGGAGGGTGAAGCCATCATCGACTTCCGCCGCGCCGAGGCCCTGTCCGACCGCCTGCTCGAGGCGAGTCTGCCCTTCGAGTGGATTCCCGGAGACCAGTACAGTCTGCAGTCCCGGCTCCGGCAGATCCAGTCCGCCGCCGACCGGATTCTGGCCCAGCTGGACACCGGCGCGCCACGGGAACCCATGCTCGAGGAGCTGCGGGCGCTTCGATCCGACGTCATCAGTCTGCGGGCGACCGTGGCCGAGGGAGGTACCCGGGCGCCGCCGCCCATCGAGCGGCTCCTCAGGTTTGGCGACACCACGTTCGTCAGGCCGGCCGCCGCCGGGACGGGGCCGGCGCCAGCGCCCGGGCCACGCGGTCCGCTACCCATCGGCACACCGATCCCCGAAGACGAAACACCTGCCCTTCCATAGCCCTCCAACAGAGGAACCAACGCGCTCGCTCCGGGGTTACAGGGCCACGGAGCATGACGCTGGACGCGGCGCTGCGGGGGCAGATTCCTTGCATGTCCTTGCGCAGTCTCCGTTGGCGGCCCGAGGAGCAGCGGATGGAAGGCGATCGAAACATGGTCGACATCAACGACCCGAAGAAGAAGCGGAAGCGACGCGCGCCTGTTGTCCGGACGGACAGCTTCGCGGGTGCGGGCGAGGAGCGTAATGCCCTCGACCAGTACCTGCGCGAGGTGAGCCGTCACGAGCTGCTCACGGGTGACCAGGAGATCCAGCTGGGCAAGCTGGCCCAGGCCGGCGACGAGGATGCCGTTGCCCGGCTGGTGCGCGCCAACCTGCGCTTCGTCATCAGTGTTGCCAAGAAGTACCAGAACCGCGGTGTGTCCCTCATCGACCTGATCCAGGAGGGGAACGTCGGGCTGGTCACGGCCGCGCGCAAGTTCGACCCCGACCAGGGCGTGAAGTTCATCTCGTACGCCGTCTGGTGGATCCGCCAGGCCATCCTCGCCGCACTGGCCAACCAGGGCCGTGCGGTACGTGTGCCGCTGAACCGGGCCAGCGACCTGGCCCGCATCTTCCGCGAGCGGGAGCGGCTCAAGCAGGAGCTGCGCCGCGATCCGACGCTGGAGGAGGTGGCCGAGGCCGCACTGCTGACGCCCGAGGTCGTGACGTCGCTCCAGACGCTGAATGCGGCGGAGATCCGGCTGGATGCTCCCATCGGCGACAGCGATGACAGCCAGCTCGTGGAGCGCTTCATGTGGGACGAGGCGCACGAGCCGGAGGAGGCGGTGGAGGAGCGGTTGCTCGCCGAGCACATCGACCGGGCCCTCGAGACGCTGCAGCCGCGTGATGCCAAGGTCGTCCGCCTGTACTTCGGGCTGGAGGGCGGACGTGAGCATACGCTCGAGGAGATCGGCAACATGCTCGGCGTGACGCGGGAGCGGGTGCGCCAGCTGCGTGATCGCGCCCTGCGCCGCCTCCGCGAAGGCGAGCTCGGCACCGCGCTGGAGAGCTTTGCCGCATAGTCCGACTTCCCGCTGATGGCAACGGCCACCGTGCTCCGCGCCGGCGGCGGCGTCTATGACGTCGAGCTGGAGGACGGGACGGTGGCCGAGGCGAGCATACGCGGCCGCCTCAAGCTCCAGCAGCGTACCGGTGACCGCGTAGTCGCCGGCGACGTCGTCCGGGTCGACAGCCAGCCGGACGGATCCCTGACCATCGAGGATGTGCAACCCCGGCGCAGCCAGCTCGTGCGCCGTGCACCGGGCCACGCGCGCCGCGCGAAGGTCATCGTAGCGAACGTCGATCGCGTCGTCATCGTCTTCGCCGCCGCGAGTCCCGAGCCGAACGCGCGCCTGGTGGACCGCTTCCTCGTCATCGCGGAGGCGAACCACCTCGATCCCCTCATCGTCCTGAACAAGACCGACCTCGTGGATGCGCCTGCCGTGGACGCGTTCCTGCGGCCGTACACTACGGCCGGATATGAGGCGATCCGGACGAGCGTGCCTGCGTCCGAAGGGCTGGACGAGCTGCGGGGTCGGCTTACCAACGCACGCAGCGTGGTGACGGGACCGTCGGGCGCCGGCAAGTCGAGCCTGCTGAATGCCGTGCAGCCGGGCCTCGGACTGCGCATCGGCGAGGTGAGCGAGGCGGTGGGCAAGGGTCGCCACACCACGGTTGCGGCCCGGCTGATCCGCCTCGACTGCGGCGGCTACGTGGCGGATACGCCCGGCCTGCGCGAGCTCGGCCTCTGGGGCATCTCCCCGAAGGAACTGCCGGACTGCTTCCCGGAGATCCGGGCGCGCGCCGGCGAGTGCCGGTTCACGCGCTCCTGCAGCCACACGCACGAGCCCGGCTGCGCCGTGACGGACGCGGTAGCGTCGGGGGCCATGGACCGCGGCCGCTACGAAAGCTACTGCGTCCTCCTCGACGAGGCCCAACAGGCGCCGCGCCAGCGGTCCAGGCAGTAGCCCGGGCGGCGACGCCGAGAAGGCGCTGCGGGTGATGAAGGCGCTGCAGGCGCTGCAGGCGAGGGGCGGGTGCTCACCCACCCATGATCGCCCGGACGCCGACTTCCAGGACCCTGCCCGCCGACGGGAAGTTGAAGATCTCGGCGTACCGCGCATCGAGGATGTTGCGCACGCGGACGGTGATGTCGAAGGCTGTCGCGCCATGGCGCAGTCCGCCGTACGACGCGCCCGCATCCACCACGCCGAAGGCGGGCAGCGTCGTCCGATTGCCGGCCCATGCGTCCGGATCGGTGAAATCCAGGTCGTCCCGCCCGCCGGCGTACCTGGCGTCGATCATTGCGTGGACCCCGATGGGCGATGACCACGTGATGCCACCGCCTGCCTGATGCGTGGGGCGACGCAGCAGGCGTCGACCCGCCACGAACGCCATGTCTTCGCCGAAGCCCGCATCCATCACCCGCGTCGACGTCAGCGTGTAGTGGCCCCGGGCCGTGATGCGGCCCGCCACGACGCGTGCAGACGTCTCGATGCCGCGGGCGCGGGCGGCGCCGACGTTGTAGAAGCTCGGGGCTTCGGGCGACGGTGTGACGAACGTGTACTGGATCAGGTTGCGCAGCCGCTGGTCGAACAGTGCAGCCGCCAACGTAAGCGTGCCGCCCGCCACAGCAATCTCCGCCCCGATCTCACCTCCCCGGACCTGCTCCGGCTCGAGGTCGGGGTTTCCCTTCGTGAAGCCGGCGGCAAAGTTCTCGTAGAAGGTCGGCGCCTTGAACGAGGTCCCCCAGGAGGCGTGGAGCCGTGTCGCCGTCATCGGTGTCCAGCTCACGGCTGCGCGTCCCGTCGTGAACGTGCCGAAGGCCTCGTTGTCGTCGAGCCGGCCGCCGAGCGTGACGGCAATGCCGGCGCCCGGGGTGGCGTGGACCTGCGCGTACCAGCCCGTATTGCGCCGTGCCTCGTCGGACTCGTCCGTGTACGTGCCGAACACGGCGCTGTGGCTCTCCAGCGCCGTCGCGGCGGCCTGGCGTTCCACCTCCGCGCCGGCGGTGAAAACCGCGCCGGCGGGCAGCGAGGCGTTGATCCGGACATCCAGGCGCCGGCGCGACTGGGCACCGCTGCTCCAGAAGAAGTCGCCGCCGGGTTCGAGGGCGGGATCGTCCGTGCGGCCGTCGGCGCTGTGGTACGACCCCAGAACACGCAGCTCCAGGGCGGGGGCGAGGCGGTAGCCCGCGTCCACGCCCGCCGACTGCGTCGCGCCCTCGGCGAACTGGCGGGTGTCGATGACGGCGCCGCTCCCCGTGGTGGGGTAGCGATACGTGTTGTCCGTGGCGCGGACCGTGATGGCCGCGTCGCCGCGGGGTGCCACGACGTGGAGGCGGCCGGACAGCGCCGTGCTGCCATAGTCGCTGTTGGATTCGTACAGGCCGTTCGACGCGTGCCGGGATGCGGTCAGGCCGTAGCTGAGCCGTGCGTCCTGCAGCAGGAAGCGGCTGGTCGATCCGGTGAGCGATGCATCCGCACTGCCCGTCCGGTACGTGCCGGCAGCGCCGCGACCGGTCTTGCGGCCCGCACCGGCGACGACGCCGGCCCCGATGCGCGTCGCGCCGCCGGAGCGCGTGAAGAGCTGCACCACGCCCGTCGCCGCGTCCGACCCGTAGAGCACGCTGGCCGGACCCCGCACGATTTCGATCCGGTCGATGTCCTCCGTGCGCAGGTGCGCCCAGTCGAATGCGCCGCCGGGGTCGTTGACCTGGATGCCATCGACGAGGACCTGGACGTAGTCGCTCTCGCCACCGCGAATGAAGACCGATGTCATGGAGCCGGGCCCGCCGCCCTGGACCACGGCGACACCGGGCACGGTGCGGATGGCGTCGGCGACGAGGCCCGAGCCGAGGGCCTGCAGATCGGTGCGGGTCAGGACCGCTACGGAGCCGGGCGCGGCCACGCGGCGGACGGGGAGCCGCGTGGCCGTCACCACCACCTCCTGCAGGCGGAACGTGTCCGGATATGCCTGCGGGTCGATGGTCGCGTCCCGGCTGGCGGCGGCATGCATCGTGTCCGCAGGCGACTGCGCGGTGGCCGGCGAGGCCCCGGCGGCCGCGATGGTGCCGATGGCGACGATCAGCGTGACCGACGGCGCCGCGACACGGTGGGCGCATGGCGTGTTGCAGGGCATCCGGATCCCTCCCTCATTCTTCCGCGGCATCTCTCTTCTCCGGTACGACCTGCGGGGCGCCATCCTCGAGACGGATCCTCACGGGCCATTGGTAGACGGTTTCCAGCGTGCTCTTCTCCAGGACACGGGACGGCGGGCCCTCGACGACGATGCGACCGCCGTCGAGGAGCACCAGCCGGCGTGCGTAGCGGGCGGCGATGTTGATGTTGTGCGTGACGACGACCACGGTCACACCATCGTCGACCAGGTCTGCCAGCAGCTCGAACAGCGACATCTCGTGGGCGATGTCCAGGGCGGCCGTCGGCTCGTCGAGCACCAGGATACGGGGTTCCTGCGCCAGGGCGCGTGCGAGGCGGGCCCGCTGGCGCTCGCCACCGGACAGCTCCATGACGGAGCGTTGGCCGAGATCGGCCACGCCGCAGCGGTCCATTGCGCCGAGAATGGCCGCGCGGTCGGCAGGTCCTTCCCGGCGCCACGCGCCGAGGTGAGGGTAGCGGCCCATGGCCACGAACTCGCGGACCGTGATGGGGAACGCGATCTCCTCGGCCTGCGCGACGACACCGACCTGCCGCGCAAGCTCGTCACGCGGCCACTCGCCTGCGGGGCGGCCCCGGAAGAGCACCTCGCCGCACGTCGGCCGCAGCGCACCCAGGAGCATGCGCAACAGCGTGGACTTGCCGGAGCCGTTCGGACCGAGCAGTGCCGTGAATTCGCCCTGATTGACTCGCAGGTCGATCCCGGCCACTGCGTCGCGAAGTGTGGCGGGGTAGCGGAACACGAGTCCCTTCGTGTCGAAGACGGGTCCGGTCACCGGCGCCTCACAGGCCGGGGCTCCTGCGCAGGAGCAGTACGAAGAGCGGTACGCCGAGGAGCGCCGTGATCACCCCCACGGGCAGCTCGGCCGGCGCCGCCATGGTGCGCGCGGCGGTGTCGGCGAGGAGCAGGAACGCGCCGCCGCCCAGGAGGGACGCGGGGAGCAGCAGCCGGTGGTCGCTGCCCCAGGCGAGGCGGACGGCGTGCGGCACGATGAGGCCGATGAAGCCGATGACGCCGCAGACTGACACGGCGGCCGCGACGAGCAGCGACGCGACGAAGTAGGCGACGAGCTTCACGCGATGGACGCGGGCGCCGAGGAACAGCGCCGTCTCATCGCCGATCGCCAGCAGGTTGAGCGGGCGGGCCAGTGCGACGAGCACCACGAGGGCCGGGACGACGTAAAGCGCGAGGAGGGCGACGGCGCGCCAGTTCGCCGGGGCGAGGCTGCCCATCATCCAGAACACGGCCGACCGGAAGCTCTCCACGTCCGCGAGAGTCAGCAGGAGCAGGATGACGGCATTGAAGAACGCCCCAACCACGACGCCGGCCAGGAGCAGGATCCGGGTGTCCAGCACCCGTCCGGCGCGGGCGGCGATCCGAACGACGAGGACGATGGCGCCGCCGGCCCCGGCCAGGGCGGCGGCGGGCACGAGTCCGGGAACGGCGGCCAGTCCCAGGGTGATGGCGGCGACTGCGCCCACCGCGGCGCCGCCGGCGACACCCAGGACGTACGGCTCCGCGAGCGGATTGCGAAGGAGGGCCTGGAATACGGCACCGGCCACCGCCAGTCCACCGCCGGCGACCAGGGCCAGCACGACGCGCGGCAGACGGAGCTCCAGGACGATGGTCCGCGCGGTCGCGTCGCCGCCGCCGGTGAGCACGGCGATGACCTCCGGGGCGGGCAGCCCCGCTGCGCCGACTGTAATGGCGGCGAGCGCGGCGACGACAGTGAAGACCGCGCGCCCCCCCAGCCGCAGCGCGCTGCGGCGCAGCGTCATGTCCATCATCGTCCCGAACCGGCGGGGGGAAGACCACCACGTCCGGGTACGCCCCGGGCCGTGGCGTCGTGTGATGCGGCGTCGCGGCCGGCAGGAAGGCCGCCGGCATGTATGCGCTGCGCGAGTCCGTGAGCCGCCGCGCCCACCCGGGGGCCGGGACGATTGTACAGATCCGGGTCCACCGCGTGGACGCGGCCATGTCGCACGGCGTCCAGCTCCCGCCAGCCCGGGCGCCCGGCCAGGCCGGCCAGCGGGTCATCCAGCGCGCGGTCCGATGGCCGGATGATGACGTCGGGCTGGCGGGCGATGATCTCCTCGAGGGCGACCTGCGGCCACAGCTGGCGGAGGTCGTCGAAGACGTTGCGTCCGCCGGCCATGCGGATGAGCTCGTCAACGTAGGTGCCCGGCCCCGCGGCCATGGGCGGCTCGGCATTGAGGAGATAGAGCACCGACCGCTCGGGCCGCCCGGCGACGAGCCGCCGGACAGACTCCAGCTCGGCGGAGATGGCGCCATCGAGGGAGTCCGCCGCCGACGTGCGGCCCAGGAGGACGCCGAGTCGCCGGATCATGGTGCGCACGTCGGCCACGGATTCGACGCGCGACGCATACACGGGAATGCCCACGTCGTCGAGGCGCTTCACGACGTCGCGGGACTGGGCATCGGGCCAGGCGATGACCAGGTCGGGCCGCAGGGCCGCCAGCCACTCCACGCTGGGCGTCAGGGCGTTCCCCACCGATGGCAGGCTGGCCAGTGCGGAATCCGTGTCCCACCGCGTCCGGGCGACAAGCACGTCGGGGCCCGCGAGTCGGAGAATGACCTCCGTCTGGGCGGGGATGAGCGAGATGACGCGCCGGGCCGGCGCGGCGAGAACAACGGCGCGGCCGATATCGTCGACCACCCGGATGGCGGTGGCCGCGGCGGTGGAATCCGCCGGGCTGTGGGACCGGTCCGGCGGGCTGCACGCCGACAATCCGGCGAGGACGGCCGCGAGAATCCCGGCCACCCGGCCGGGTGCGGAAGCGCAGTGTACGGGTCGCGCCACCCCTCGCGGCGGCCCACGGTCAGCGAATATCGCCAACGAAAATCCCGTCTCCTCCTGCCAGGAAGGACGGGTTCCGCGGGACCTCCGTTCGGTCCACGCACGATCCCGCGCCCCTCCCTGGAAGGGTCGTCATGCCGGGCACGAACGGAGCCGGTCTCCTGGCTCGAGGCGGAGCCGTCCACCTTCCCAGGCCGCAGCGCGGCCCAGTGGTCTACTGGACGGTCCACACCGGCCGGTTGTACCCGGCCGGGCCTCTCACAGTGGCGGGGCCGCGCCGGTCTTTCACCGGTCTTCCGGAAGGCCCCGTTCGTGGTATGTCAGTCCGACAGAAGCTAGACAGGTCCGGGGGCGCGGGCAAGGCGCGGTGCGGGGGAGACGGCGCGCGGTGGGACAGTGCCGCCCGCCGCCGGCCGGGCGTGTCCGTTAGCTGTCTGCTGCGGTCGCGGTATCCGGCGCGGCGGGCGGGGCGAGTGTGCGGCCGCCATCCTCGCAGCGGTCCCGGAAGATGCGACGCCAGGCGCCATCGCGGTTGCGGCCGATGGCCTCGAACCACATGTCGTTCACGCCGAAGATCTGGAGGAGCAGCTCCGGCTGGTCGTCGCGGCTCCAGTCGAGGTAATCGACGACGCGGGGTGCGGACTTGCCGGTCTCGGGATAGTTGCGGAAGCTGACGAAGACGGTGTCGTACCCCGTCTGGGAGGGCGTGGGCACGGCGATGAAGAAGACTGCGTGACCCTCGTTGTTCATGCCGGGTCCGAGTGTGTCGCCGACGAGGAACGTGGCGGTGAACCCGGCGTCGGGGGAGCCGCTGGCGGGGAATGCGAGCACCTGGGCGTTGGCGCGGGGCCAGCTGCCGGGCAGCTGGGCGCCGCGTGCCCGCAGGATGCGCTCGGCGAGGATGGGCGCGACGATGTTGCGCATGCGGCCGGTGGTTTCCGGCGGCGCCGTGCGGGCCGGGATGTTCGGCGCGTCCGCACGGGCGAGGGCCAGGAACTCGGTGGCCGTGACGGTTCCCGAAAGCTCGAGCGCGCCGGTGGCCGTGGGGAGGAGCGGGCACGTCGGCGTCTCGGGCATGACGGTGTTCTGGACGATGAACGTACCGGCCCGGCGCCCGCGGCTGAAGAGCGTGAACTCCGCGCCTTCGCGCATGAACTCGGCGACGAATCTTCCGGCGTAGGTCTCGGGGTCGCCGGCGGACCGGATAGGCGCGAGGGAGTCCCCCTGGATCTGGCCGACAGGCGTCATGTAGGCGCCGTCGGCGGAGCGGGCGACGTAGAAGAGGACCGGGCTCGAGGGCAGAGGCTCCACGCCGGCCTCGGCCGTGCCTTCCGGGAGCGATGTCGCCCGGGGCGGCGGCGGCACCACGGCGAAGTCGGCACCCCCGAAGCTCACGTTGTCGCAGCCGGCGAGAAGGATTACAATCAACGCGACCGCGGCGCGGGCGTTCCGGATCACTGGCTTCATTGGCTCCACCTCGTTCCGCCCTACAGGACCCCGGCTAAAGTACCCGTTCGCGTCCTTCGTTGGCAATCTGCGGGCCTGCGACGCGTGCACAGCTTCCGAATCGTGACGATGCCAGTCGATCCCTCCGAGTTCCGACGCATTCTCGGCCACTGGGCCAGCGGTGTCGCCGTGATCTCGACGGTGACGCCGGCCGGCGAGCCGCGGGGCCTGACGGCGAGTGCAGTGGCGTCGGTGTCACTGGAGCCGCTGCTGGTACTCGCCTGCGTCGAGCGCGGAGCGGACACGTACGACACCATCCGGGACGCCGGATACTTCGCCGTTAGCATGCTGCCCCAGTCCGCCGAGTCGCTGGCGCGGCGCTTCGCGGGCGAGGACGCGGCAGCGAAGTTCGATGGGGTGGCGCATCACACGGAGGTGACCGGTGCGCCGGTCCTCGATGCCGCCCTGGCATGGGTGGACTGCCGACTGTACGCGCAGTACGACGGCGGCGATCATGGCATCTTCGTCGGCGCGGTAGTGGGCGGGGACGCGCCCGGCGGCGAGCCGCTGGTCTACTACCGGAGCGGCTACCACCGCCTGTCGCCGTGAACCCCTCGATACGTCGCGGCGCTGCCGCCCTCGTCGCGGGTACGACGCTCGGCGCCACGGTGTCTGCCGGGAACGCGTTCCTGCTGTATACCGGCCAGGGCTTCCTGCGCGCGGCGGGCCTCCTGGTCTCGTCCACGATCCTTGCAGTGGCGGCAGGCGTGTGGGCGGGGACGCCGGAACGGGGCGACGCGTCCGACGTCCAGGCGCGGGCCCGCTGGATCGGGCTGGTCCTCGCCCTGCTGGCAGGCGGCGCGTTCACCGCCATCTGGGACATGCGGCCGCCGCTCCGCGACCTCGCCATGGGTGGCGCCTTCGCGGTGCTCCTCGTGCTGGCGCTGCCGGCATACGCCGCCGGCACGCTTCTCGTCGCGCTGCACGCCCGGGAACGGACGGCTGCGCCGGGCGCGATGGGCGGCACCGTGGCGACCATGGGGCTCACGGGCGTGGCGGGTGGAGTGCTGCTGTCCACCACGCTGCTCATCCAGCTGCTGGAGCCGTACGGCATCTACATCGGCGGGGCGGGGGCCGTCCTCCTCGCGGGGCTTGTGGAGTGGGGCCTGCCGTCCCGCAGTCGGCATGGAGGTGGGGACATGACGGATCGAGTGGTCATCGTGACGGGCGTGGGGGACCGTGGACAGGTGGGGTATGCCGTTGCCCGCCGTTTCCGGGAGGCCGGCGCCCGCGTGGTCGTCACCGGCCGCACGGAGGAGGTGGCGGCGCTCGCGCAGGAGCTGGGCGATCCGTATTCCGTGCACGCCGTAGTCGCCGACCTTACCGTCGATGCGGACATCGACCGGCTGATGGCCGTCGTGGGCGAGCGGCACGGCCGCCTCGACGCCGTCATCAACCTGGCCGGCGGCCTCAGCGTGATGAAGCCCATCGCCGACACGACGCCGGAGGAGTGGCGGGCGGAGGCGGCGCGCAACGCGGAGACTGCGCTCCGGATGTGTCGGGCGGCGCTGCCTCTCCTCCGGGAGTCCGCCGGCGCCATCGTGAACTTCGCTGCGCCCGCAGGCGAGCGGGCAGTGGCGAATCTCGGCGCGTACAGCGCTGCCAAGGCCGCGGTCATTGCCCTCACCCGGGCCCTCGCCGTCGAGGAGAAGAAGCACGGTATCCGGGTGAACGCCATCGCGCCGGGCCTTGCCGACACGGACCAGAACCGGGCGGCCATGGGCGACGACGTCACATACGTTCCCCGGGACGACATCGCCGCCGTCGCACTGTTCCTCGCCGGACCAGGTGCCCGCGGCGTATCCGGGGAGACGATCCACGTGATGGGACCCACCCTCCGGTGACGGCGCCTGCCGGCCGGGACCTGCCCACAGGACGATGCAGCTGCACCGGCTGCGCCTGACGGAGTTCCGCCAGTTCGAGGACGCGGAGCTGGCGTTCGACGAGGGTCTCATGGTCCTCTTCGGCCCCAGCGCCTCGGGGAAGAGCACGCTCCTGGAAGCCGTCGTGTGGGCGCTCTTTGGTGCGGGCTCCGTGCGGCGGTCGGAGGAGTCGCTGCGTCGCGTCCGCGCGCCGGACCGTGTGCCTGCCGCCGTGGAGCTCGAGTTCACCGCGGCCGGCCGCCACTGCGCGCTCCGCCGGTCCACCACCGGCACGCAGACCGCCGACGCGACGCTGTCCCTCGACGGTCATGTCGTCGCGTCCGGCGTGGACGATGTGGCGGCGGTCGTGGCCGGTGACCTCGGCATCCTCCGCGATCGCTTCATGCACGCGTGCTTCACGGGACGGAAGGAACTCCATCAGCTCGCCCAGCTCGGACCCGTGGACCGCATGCGCTTCCTCGCACGCACTCTGGGGGAGGACGCATCGCGCACGGCTCGCGCGGCGGGCGGCAGCGGGGACGGCGTGGCCGATGCCATCGCCGCCCTGGAACGCGAGCTGGCGGAGTCGGATGAGCGCGTGCGGACCCTCGCCACTGCGCCGGACCTGCTGGCGCAGTACACGGGTGAACTCGAGCGGCTGCGCCCCGAGCTGCAGCAGGCGGAAGCGGAGGCCCAGCGCCTGCACGACGACTGGGCACAGAAGCGGCAGGAGGTGGACACCAAGCTCGACGCATATGCCCGGCGGGCGGAGGAGCTGAAGCGACAGATCGAGAGGCTCTCCCGGGAAGGCGACGCCGGCGTGTGCCCCACATGCGAGCGGCCCCTCGGCCCGCACGCCGAACGCATGGTCGCCCGCCTCGACGATGAGCATTACGTCAATGCGCAGGACACGAAGTGGCTCCTGCAGCGGCAGCGTCAGCTCGCCAACAAGCCACCGGACCTTGTGCAGGCGGAGACCCGCCAGGCGCGTCTGCGGGCGTCGGTGGATGACCGCGCCCAGCGCGCCGCCCGCTGCGAGCAGGCGACGCAGGAACTGTGGACGGTGGCATCGGAACGCCAGCGCACCGTCGAGCAGCTGGAGGCGCTGAAGCGCGATCCGTCGATCCGCCGGACACGGCAGCCGCGGACGCTGCGCCGGGAGACGCTCGGCGAGCTGGCGGACCTGGCGGGCTGGTACCTGGGCCGCATCACGGGGGGGCGTTACACCGGCATCGCCCTGACGCCGGATGGACGGATCTACGCAGTGGCCGACGGCACTCCCACACCCGTCGTGAGCGGCAGCGACGAGGACGCCATCGCCCTGGTCCTGCGCCTGGCGACCATGCAGCTCGCGGGCGCGGGGCAGGACGAGGCCCGGGTGCTGCTGCTGGACGAACCGTTCGGCAGCATGGACGCGGACCGGCGGCGGCGGGCGGTGGATGTCCTGCGCGGCCTGCTGACGGACTGCCCTCAGATCATCATCAGCACGCGCCAGCCGGACATCGGCGCGCAGGCCGACCACATACGCCACGTGGAGTACGACGTCGACCGCCGGGCCTCCACCGTGCACCTGGACGGCTCGACGCGATCCCTCCCGCTGGCCTAGCGGGCGGGACGATCCCGCCGGCGATGAATATCCCCACACTCGGCCTGCCGCCGGCGTCGCGTGCGGGATCGACCCCGCATAGCGAGGAAGATCCGGCACGCGTGCACTGCGCGGTTTGGGGCTTGCAGGATTTCCATCGCAGGGCGAGGCGGATCCGGCACGCGGCCCACAGGCCGTCGGCGACAATGGGGGTTTCCTGCGGTACCGCGCCGCCCGCCGCCGGCGGCTCCCCATTACGCTGGTGTGCCGACGTCGCTCCCGTCAGCCGGGTCCGTCCCGTCAGCCGGGTCCGTCCCGTCAGCCGGGTCCGTCCCGGCCGTCCAGCCCGCCCATCAGCCGAGCCGGCCCGGCAGCGGCCTGCCTGGCCAGCACCACCGCGGCTGCGACCACCATAGCCATCCCCGCGAGCTGCAGGGCGTCGAGGCGCTCATGGAGCAGGACCGCGGCAAGGAGTGCCGCGATGACCGGCTCCACGGACGCGAGCATGGCCGCCGTGCTTGCCCGCAGCTCGCGCAGGCCCCGCAGGTAGAGGGCATAGGGGACGAGCGTGGGGACGATGCCGAGCGCGATGAGGGCGCCGACGTGCTCCGGCGCACGGAGGAACGGGGCCCACGGCGGTGCGACGATGCCCATGGCCAGGGCGGCGAAGGCGAAGGACCAGAAGAGCGACGCGCCGGGCCCGTACCGGTGCGTGGCCACCTTGCTGAACATGGTGTAGACGCCGTAGGTCGCGCCGGCGCCCACGCCCAGCGCCAGGGCGAGTGGGGGCAGCGCCGGGCCGCCGCCCAGGAGGGTGCCCGCTGCGCCCGTCACGAGGACTACGCCCGCCAGCACGAGGACCAGGGCCGCCAGCCGGACCCCGCCGACGTGCTCCCGCCACAGCAGCGCGGACATGACCATAACGAAGGCGGGCGCGGTATAGAGCAGCGCGACGGCAATCGACACGTCGAGGCGTTCGAGCGCCGCGAAGAACACGAGCGTGAAGAGTGCGTAGCCCAGGATGCCGTACGCAGCGAAGAACGCCATGGCGCGGACGGGAGATCCGCGGCGTCCGCCGGCGGGAGGCGCGGCGCCCGCCGGCTGCCGCAGGAGCATCCGGGGCGCCATGAGGAGTGCGAAGCCGGCGAATCCCACGGCGGCGCGCACGCTCGCCAGCTCCAGCGGCGCGAAGCCCGCGTCGTAGAGGTGCTTCGCGAATATCCCGAACGTCGCCCAGAACGATGCGGCGCCCAGGACGAGCGCGGCGCCGGCTACTGGCCGCGTGCCGTGATGTAGCGCTGGTTTGCCAGTCGTAGCCAACGCTCCGCGATGTCGTAGTGGCGTTCCGCCGTGGCCGTCTCGCCGTGGGTCTCGTAGACGTGGCCGAGGCCCATGTGCGAGTAGCCGTAGTACGCAGGGATGCCGTCCGTCGCCGAGTCGACCCAGTGTCCCCAGTCATCCGGCAGCCCGCCCCGGTGCATGAAGACCTCGCTCAACAGCAGCTCCGTCCGCGGAACGTCGATCCACGGACCGATGATCCCGGCGAGCTGGCTCGGCGGTACCTCGAAGATACCGCGGCCTTCGTCGGCTTCGACCGGCCCATCGTTCAGCTTCATCGCCACGCCCTGCCGGATGAGGAACGGCCGCAGGTTCAGCTCTTCGTACGCCTGCGTCGTCATGGCGAAATAGATGGGCCGGTCGTCCAGCGACGCGTCGATGATCTGCGCCAGGAAGATTGTGGACGGCACCATCACGGAGTTCGCCGGAAGGGATGTCTCGAGATTGTGCGCCCGGAAGACCTGCGCCTCCCGTGTGAGGTACGGCGGCGTGCCGGCGACCTGGTCGATCTGGTCATCCGTGAGGGGCAGGATGGAGCGTGTGGGCGGTCCCGTCCGCGGCTCGTCGGCCGCCACTCCCACGGGCTCGCGGGGCAGCGCCAGCTCCCGGTACACGTCCGGGCCGTGCTCCGGGCGGTACTGCCGCTGACACAGGATGACCGTGGGGTCGTCCTCTGCGGACACGCCGGGTGGACACGCCTGGGTCAGGTCCCGGAGCTGCCTCGCGTACCACGGCGTGTTCAGGTAGCTCATGACGATGACCGTCACGTCCTGCCGGATGCCCTCCACCTCCTGCAGGTACCAGAGCGGGAACGTGTCATTGTCGCCGTTGGTGAACACGACGGCGTACGGCTCCACGCTCATGAGCACGTTGAATGCCCAGTCGCGTGCGGAGTAGTCGAAGTTCCGGTTGGCCCACGACCAGTTCGCCACGAGGGGGATCAGCGCGATGGCCATCACCGGCGCGGCCTTCCACGAAGGCATGACCGCGGCGGCAGGCGTCAACCGGTCGAAGGCCGACCGTGTCGCATCGACGCCGCGCGTGAAGCGCTCCGACAGCCACAGCCATGCCGCTGCGAGGCCGATGCCCGCCCAGACGCCCCAGACGGAGAAGCTGACGATGAAGAAGTAGTCCCGCTCACGGACCTCCGTCATGTCGCGGGTGACGCCGGGATAGGTGTAGCCGTAGCGGAAGTTCAGGTAGAACGTGAGGCCGAAGGCAAGGACGCCGAAGAGCAGCGCCATGAAGACGAAGCTGATGCGGTCCCGCCTCCAGTGCGACCACGCCCCGAACAGGCCGAGCGCAGTGAACAGGAGCGTGAAGAGCACGCGGAACCCGCCGAAGAACGAGACGAGGCCGTTGACCGAGCGGGCCCACTGCCAGTCGAAGTACTGCGCGTAGTTCAGATACTGCGCCATCATGAGGCCGGCGCCGCGGGGCACGCGCTCGCCGCGGGCGGCGGCGACTGGGTCGAGGAACATGGACGGCTTGTCGTACTGCTGGCGGGACAGTGCCGCCGACAGGTTCTCGCAGCCCGCGCGTCCCATCGTGGCCACGCTGACCAGGGCCGAGCTCACCGTCGGACAGGTGGGGTCGGCCTCGTTGATGATGGGGTTCTGCCCGGCACGGATGGGCAGGTACATGTGCACGGACAGCCCGATGAGTACGGCCACCACGCCCGCCGCGTACAACCGCCAGTTGAGCAGCGTCCGCGGCTCGATGAGCAGGATGAACGCCACCAGGGCCGGTGCGGCGAGGAAGGCCATGAGGTGGTTGCCTACGGACAGCGCCAGGATGAACACCATGAGCAGGATGAGATTGTCATCCTTCCCCTCCCCCAGGTGGTCACGCCAGCGGAACGCAAGCCATGAAAGCAGCGCGATGGTGAACAGCGTGACCGTGTAGACCTTCTCGTTCACGTTGGACTGGTTCCAGACGGTGAACGCCGTGGCGCTGATGAGGACTGCGGCGGACGCTCCGATGATGCGGAACAGCCGGTCCTCGGAGTAGAAGGCCAGGATCCGGTGGGCGAGGAGGAACCAGAAGCCGTGGGCGAGGGCGCTCTGCGCGGCGCTGAACAGGTTGATGCGGACTGCCGTCGACAGGCCGAACGGCTCGAGGAGGAGATGCCACGCCCGGGCCAGGATGACGAAGAGCGGGTTCCCCGGCGGGTGCGGGATTCCCATGATGAGCGCGGTGGCGATGTACTCGCTCGTGTCCCAGAACCAGGTCGTCGGGCTCAGGGTGATGACGTACAGCCCGAAGACGGCGAGGGCCGCAACGCCCGCCGCGACGTACGGGGGGCTGTAGGACTCCACGCC
>DATHVO010000210.1:0-6485 GCA_035461265.1 Longimicrobiales bacterium | reverse complement strand
GCGGCCACCGACGTCTTGCCGACGCCGCCCTTCCCCATGACCATGACCAGCCCGCTCCGGCGATCGGCGAGCTCGTCCACGAGCTGGCCGAGAGGTAGCGTGCCCTGCACCGACTCTATGACCTCGTCGGGCGCCGGCATTCCGTCGGCGTCCCCGGTAGCGTCGATGGCGAGCATGCGCCGGACCGCGTCCAGCCCCACGATGTTCTCGCCCTTCAGCGGGATCCGCGTGGATGGGACCCTGCGCAGGCCGTCGGGCATCCGCTCCAGCGCACGCCGGCCGCCCTCCTCCAGGCCGACTGCCAGGGCATCCGCGCGGTCCGTCGCCTGGAACACGCCGTTGATCACGAGTCGCTGGTTCCGCAGACCCAGCTCCGCCAGCTCCCGGCTCGAGACGGCCGCCTCGCCCAGCGCGCCCGCCTCGGGGCGCGTCACCAGGACGAGGAGCGTCCGCGAGGGGTCAGAGAGCGCCCGCACCGTCTCGGTGTAGCGCTCGTGCTGCATCTTCAGCCCGGACGCCGGGCCCAGGCAGGATGCGCCGCGCTCGTTCGTGTCCAGGAAATCCGACCATGCCGCCGGCAGCCGGAGCAGGCGGAGCGTGTGACCCGTGGGCGCCGTGTCGAAGACCACGTGGTCGAAGCCGGACGCGACACCGTCCTCGCCCAGGAGCATGGTGAATTCATCGAACGCCGCCACCTCGACGGTGCACGCCCCCGAGAGCTGCTCCTCCATTCCGGCGACGACGTCTTCCGGCATGATGCCGCGGACGGGGCCCACGACCCGGTCACGGTACGCCTGCGCGGCCGCCTCCGGATCGATGTTCAGCGCTGCCAGGCCGTTCACGCCAGGCACGGGCCGCGGCTCGCCGCCCAGCGCCACGCCCAGGACATCATCCAGGTTCGACGCGGGATCCGTGCTGACCAGCAGGACGCGCTTCCCGGCGTCCGCCAGCGCAACGGCCGTCGCAGCGGCGAGGGAGGTCTTGCCGACACCACCCTTGCCCGTGAAGAAGAGGTGGCGCGGCGCCTCGGAAATCCACTTCATGGTGCGCCGTCAGTTGACGTGGCAGCCGGTGGCAGGCCTACCGTGCGGGCCAGGGTCGCACGGTCAGGGTAGCCACCCGAGGCCATGGGGTCGCCCCCCCACAGCACGAGAGGCAGACACCCGCTTCCCTGCTCCTGGAGAGCTCGGCGTACCACCGGGTTGCCCACGAAGACCCCCGCATCGTGCGCCGCGTTGTACCGCTCGACCGATACGCCCTGCTTCTGCAGCCAGTCCAGGTCCACGGCGAAGCGCACCAGCGCCTGATCGACGTCCGGCCCGCACACGCCGGTCGAGCAGCACATCGCCGGATCGTATACCTGCAAGACCATTCCGTTCACCCTCGCACCCTCTTTCCCGGTTCCCGTCTACAGCGCAGCCACGAGCGCCTTGAGTCGGAGCAGCCCCGCCGGGTCGATGCAGTAGCACACCCGCACACCATCCGTCTCCACGCGCACCAGCCCCGCCTCCCGCAGGATCTTCAGGTGCTGCGAGACGGTGGACTTCGCCAGCGGAACGCGGTCGGACAGGTCGCCGTACATGCACGTCTCCTGACCGGCCAGCAGCCGGATGATGCCCGCCCGGACCGGGTGACCGAGAGCCTTCGCCAGCTCCGCCGTTGCCTCGTCCGCCACGGTGCTCCCCGGCGTAGGCGTGTCCACCGCCGTGCTCGCGCACATCGTGTCCGTGCTCATGCGACGCCCTCCGTTTCGTCGTTCGTCGAATAACGAATAATACGGCGGGACGGGCGGGCCATCAAGTGGTGGGAAACCCGGAACGTCGGGTGGGAGATAACCCCACCCGAGGCATTTCCGGCGGGTTGTGTCAGCTGCGCACGGCTGCGGTGTGGTCGCTCATGCTCGCGGAGAGGATCTCCTTGACCCGGCTGACGGGCAGCACGCCCGTGGCCTTGAGCTGTCCATCCACGGCAAGGCCCGGCGTCATCATGGCGCCCATCCGGGCGATGTCCGCGATCTTCTCCACCTTCTCGATGCGGGCATCAATGCCGAGCTCGCTTATGGCCGTTTCCGCATTGGCCGTGAGCGCCCGGCACTTGGAGCAGCCGGTCCCGAGTATCTGCACCTTCATCATCTTCGTTCCTCCGGGTGTGTATCAACTCGGCGCCGATCAGACGATCGCGCCGTAGATCATCCCCGCCACCGTGGCCATCACGACGACGAGGAGCAGGAACACCACAGTCTTCTTCGTTCCGATCATGCTGCGGATGACGAGGATGCTGGGGAGCGACAGTGCCGGGCCGGCGAGAAGAAGGGTCAGCGCGGGCCCCTCGCCCATGCCGCTTCCCATGAGGCCCTGCAGGATGGGCACCTCGGTGAGCGTTGCGAAGTACATGAACGCGCCCGCCACCGCAGCGAACAGGTTGGCCGCGAGGGAGTTGCCGCCCACGGAACGCGCCACCCAGTCCGCCGGGATCAGGCCTTCGTGGCCGGGTCGGCCCAGGAGGAGGCCGGCGACGAGAATGCCCATGAGCAGAAGCGGGAAGATCTGCTTCGCGAATCCCCACGACGCCGTGAACCACTCGCCCGCCTCGCCGTCCGAGGTGCTGGCGGCGAGTGACAATCCCACGGTGGCCGCGGCGAATGCGACCAGCGGCTGCTGCGGGAAGGCGAAGGCGAGTACCGCCGTCACCGCGACCACCGCGGCGATTTCCATGACGTTCATCCCGATCCAGCGGATCAGGGCATAGGCGAGGAGCAGGCCGAACCCCGCTGTGATGGGCCACTTCCATGCGTGGATAATGTGCCAGAACCCCGCGGCCGAGCCGGATGCGCCCCAGTTCGCGAAGACCAGGATTCCAATCATCGAGCCGAAGAAGACGACGGTCTGCCAGAGCGGGCGGCCGGCAGCCGGATCCTCCGGCAGGGCCGTCCAGCCGGCGCCGCGGTCCGCCTCCTCCCGTCGGAAGATGAAGTGCATGAGCAGGCCGATGACGAGGGCGAAGATGATCGCGGCGATGCCCCGGGCCAGGCCGAGCTCCACGCCGAGGATGCGGGCCGTGAGGATGACGGCCAGCACATTGATGGCCGGACCCGAGTACAGGAACGCCGTCGCCGGCCCGAGGCCTGCGCCATTGGCGTAGATGCCGCCGAACAGAGGCAGGACCGTGCAGGAGCACACCGCCAGGATCGTCCCCGATACCGACGCCACGCCGTACGCCATGGGCT
Organism: Longimicrobiales bacterium; assembly: GCA_035461265.1. Lineage (GTDB taxonomy): Bacteria > Gemmatimonadota > Gemmatimonadetes > Longimicrobiales > RSA9 > SH-MAG3. The sequence goes on along the minus strand of DATHVO010000210.1, from coordinate 3,259 downwards.
TGGGCGCCCGTGGGCCGAGATACTTCAGGACTGCGGACTGGCGTACGAATACGGAGATGGCGCCGGCGATGAAGAACGCCGGGATCAGGCAGAGCAGGACGTGCTCCCGCGCATACCACTTCGTCAGCGCCAGCGCCTCCACCACGGCGCCGTCGAAACGCGACGTCCCGACGGGAAGAAAATAGAATCCCGCGAAGACGACGACGATCCAGACGAGGGGTCGCCACTCCGTACCCCAGTCCGTTGCCGGCACTGCGCTCCTGCGGGCCCTCCACCAGCGGGCAGCCGCTCCGCCCCGTGACCCTGGTGGCTCCGTCGCCGGCGCGCCCCGCATGACCGTACTCATGACATCGTCCCGGCGCACAACTCCGCCGCCGGCTCCTCTCAGTTCGTGGGACCGCCCGCCAACCCCTCGCCCGCCGGCTTCGGGGTCTCGGCATTGCCGCGCGCCGCCCGCAGCTGCACCAGGCGCGGGGCCGCGTCCGGCAGCGGGTCCGCAGCCAGCAGACCCCGCAGCAGCATCAGCACCGCCGACAATTCAGGATTCAGGCGCTCCGGCACCCCGTAGTAGACCGTGACGCCATCCCGCCGGTCGACGAGCAGCCCGGCATCCCTCAGGTAGCGGAGGTGCCGCGATGCCTTCGACTGCGTGACGTCCAGGATCTGCTCCACCTCGCAGACGCAGATCTCCCCGTGCCGGAAGATCAGACCCATGATCCGGAGCCGCGTCTCGTCCGAGATGGCCTTGAACACCCGTGTGAACCTCTGCATCGCTCCTCCATCAGCAGGACGCCTCGAATCTACCCGTCTATGCGGTTATATGCAAGTGCGGGAATATGCCCATGGCGCGGACCGATCCTCGGCTCCAGCCTCCCGGTTTGACGGGGTTTACCCTACAGCGAATCCGTGGAATCCGCATACCTACACTCGGGATAACGCGTATAATCCTCGCCATCAGTGCGTTCCCTCGCGTGAAACGGTCTGGAAGGACCCGGCGGCGACGCGTCACACCGGGCACCACGGGGACCGCCCGGACGAAAGATCTGCAGGGAGAGTGTCATGCGGACCACGAGACTGCTGGCCATCCTCGCGTCGCTCCTCGTGCCGGTTCTGGCGAGCCCCGCACCGGCGTGGAGCCAGGATGCCGAGGTCCGGGCGGTCCTGTTCTATTCGCCGACGTGTCCGCACTGCCACGACGTGATGGACCGGTACCTGCCGCCGATCCTGGAGCGGTTCGGCGACCGGCTGCAGGTCATCACCATCAATGCCGCCACGCCGGATGGCGGCCGCCTCTACCAGGACATGCTCACCGCGTATGCGGTGCCCCGGGAGCGCATGGGCGTCCCCGCCCTGGTGGTCGGCAACCGCCTGCTCGTGGGCTCGCAGGAGATCCCGGCGGAGCTGCCCGCCATCGTGGAGGCAGGCCTGGCCGCCGGCGGCATTGACTGGCCCGCCGTCCCGTCCATCCAGCACGCGCTTGCGCGGAGCGGCATGCTCAGACCCGTGCCTGCCCCCGCGGCAGAGTCCGCGCCCTCGGCGGCGGGTGCGGTTCAGGGCGATCCCGGCACCGCGGCGGCTTCGAGGGAGGGCGCCGCGGAGATGCCGGAAGCGACGGTTGCGGGTGAGGCGGGCGCCGCAGCGCCAGTGACGGGCTCCGGCCCGGCAGCGTCGCAGGCGGAACCCGTGCCGGGCTCCGCCACGACCGGCCCGGAGACCGCGCTGGTGGATATTACGGCGGACGCGGCGCCGGCAACCGCGAGGGAACGCTTCCTTCGGGACCCTGTTGGAAATGGCGTCGCCGTCGTCGTCCTCGCCGGTCTCCTCGCCGTGCTCGCGTGGGCGCTCACGGGAGCCCGGCGCGCCAGGCCAGCCGGCCGGATGCCCGCCTGGCTCATCCCTGCCCTGGTCATCGTGGGCGCGGCCGTGGCCGGGTACATGTCCTTCGTGGAGGTGACAGGTGCGTCGGCTGCGTGCGGACCGGTGGGGGACTGCAACACCGTGCAGCACAGCCGGTACGCAACGCTGTTCGGCTTCCTGCCCGTGGGTGTACTGGGGCTGGCCGGGTACGCCGTAATGGGAATCCTCTGGGTCGTCACGCGCTCCGGATCGGCCGGGCGGCGGCGCACGGGAACGGCGCTCCTCTGGGCCGCGGCCGTGTTCGGCACCGCGTTCTCCGCCTACCTCACCTTCCTCGAGCCGTTCGTCATCGGCGCGACGTGCGTTTGGTGTCTCACATCCGCGGTGCTCATCGCCGTCATTCTGATGGCCGCGACGGTGGAGCTCCGACAGGCTCGCCTGCAGGCCGGCGCCGGTTGAGATCGGCCGGGCGTCGCACTAGTGGTGGCGCCAGCGGGAGTGCCGCAGCGGGGTCTGCAGCCTCATGTCGATTGCACTGCCCGGACGTGCGCGGATCGCGCCGGTACGGAGCGTGTCGCCCGCCTGCGAGACGATCCGGATCACGACGTCGGATGCGTGCTCCCGTGACACGTCGTCGAGATCGAAGCGCACGTACTGATGCCGCCAGACGCGGCCCAGGCTGTCCTCCGCGCCCGGGCGCTCCACGAAAACCTCCACCGGGTCCCATCCCTCGTTGCCCACGAACAGCCGTATGCCGTCCCCGGCGTAGCCGCGCGCAGCCGACGCGCACGCCGACGTTGCTGCGGCCAGGATAACGAGCATGGCAGCAGCAGTTGCCGGATTGATTCTCATCACACACCCTCCATTCGCGTCCAGTGCAGGCACACCATAGACGCCGGGGACGTAGGGACGGTCGTGGGCGTGCAACGTTTCGGTATCAGCGCCGGTGCGCCGGCCTCCCCGTGGCCGGGCCGGAACCTTCGGGGTAGTACAGGCAGCGGACACGCGTGTGATGACGCCCCCGGGGAGGCAGTTCCCGGTGGCTCCACGCGCGCCTGGAGGGAGGTGGGATGAAGACCGCCGGACTCAATGTGTTGATCCCCGTACTCGCCGTGGCGGCTGCCGTCCTGGCGGGCATGGTTGTGCTCCGGTCGGACGGCGGCGGTTTCCCTGCCCTGCAAACGGTGGTCGTCGAGCGTGGCGATGTCTCCCAGCGCATCGTCGCACACGGCACGCTCCAGCCGCAGCACCGGGTCCATGTGGGCAGCCAGGTCTCGGGCATCGTCGAGCAGATTCACGTGGACTTCAACAGCCGCGTCAGCCGGGGCCAGGTGCTGGCGCGCATCGACCCGTCAACGTTTCTCGTCGCGGTCCGCTCGGCGCAGGCCGAGCTCGCTTCCGG
>DATHVO010000209.1:0-3658 GCA_035461265.1 Longimicrobiales bacterium | reverse complement strand
GCGGATACACGTTGTACCCGCCGCGGATGATCATCTCCTTGCGGCGCCCGAGAATGTGGAGGTACCCCTCGTCGTCCACCATTCCCAGATCGCCCGTCAGGAAGAACCCGTCTTCCGTGAAGGCGTGCGCCGTCTCGCCCGGCTGCCGGTAGTAGCCCTGCATCACGCCCGGCCCCTTCACCGCGATCTCGCCGACCGACTCGATGGGAAGCTGCGAGCCATCGAGATCGAGCACCTTCAGCTCGACCCCCGCGAGCGGCTTCCCGACCGTCGCGATCTGCTTGCCGGGCGGATCGTCGGAACGGGTGATGGAGACGGTGGAGCCCGTCTCCGTCAGACCGTACGCGACGAGCGCATCCGGAACCAGCTGGCGCCGCAACCTCGCGACCAGCTCCTCGCTGACCGGCGCGCCGGCCACGATCCCCGTTCGTACACTCGAAAGGTCCCGTGAGTTCAACGTTGGCTCGTTCAGGTCGAGTACGAACGTCGTCGGAACGCCGTGGTAGACCGTCACCCGCTCCGATTCCACGATCCCGAGCGACGTCGCCGGGTCCTGCCCCTCCTGCAGCACGAGCGTCGCTCCGCCCGCCGCCGTGCCCAGAACGCCAGGCCCCAGACCGAACACGTTGAACAGCGTGCGCACGCCGAAGACCACGTCCTGCGGCGTCAGTCCGATCGCCTCGCACGAGGCCGTCGCGGTCGCGAGAAGGTTCGTGTGCGTCAGCGCCACTCCCTTCGGCTTCCCCATCGTGCCCGACGTGTAGACGATCGCGAACACGTCCTCGTCCGGATCGACCTCCGCCACCTCCAGCGGCCTGCCCTCTCCGCTCGAGAGCAGATCCTCGAACTGGTAGATCCGGTCGTCGTACCAGAGATCTTCCTCCCCCACCGTGACCAGGAACTGCAGGTCGGGCAGGGAGGTCAGGAAGCCCTCGAAGAGCTGGAGGTAGTCGACGCCGTTGAAGTTCTCCGCGCAGACGACGACTGCGGCTTCGGAGTGGCGCAGCATGTACTGCAGCTCGGGCACCGTGTAGCGGGGATTGAGCGGGACGATCACCGCGCCCAGCTTGGCTGCGGCGAACATGCTGAGGACGAACTCGGGCCAGTTCGGCAGGTCCAGGGCTATGCGGTCACCCCGTTCGACACCCAGTTCATGGAGTGCCGCCGCCAGCGCCGAGGCGCGGGCATCCACCTGTCGATACGTGAGCCGGCGTTCGCCGAATACCAGGAAGAGACGGTCGGGATGATCCCGCACCCGTTCCGCCAGTACCTGAGCGACCGACCGGCCTGCGGCGCGCTCTGCGAGCGCCATCAACCCTCCCAGACCTGTTCCGCCGATACTCCCTTGTAGGCCCTCACAGAGCCGGGGCGTTAGGCAGGGGGAAGATACGTGCCGTCGAGAACTGCGTCAAACGTCGCGGGACACTGCAGCGGTGCGGCCGAGTGCGTGTGCGAGCACGTCATCCGGGACGTCGTGGGCCCAGCCGCCGTCGGGCGCGGATGCAGGCGAGCCGGGGCGCCGGGGCAGCGCGCAGCGCGGCATCGCCCGCCTCGTCTTCTTGTCCAGGGCCATGGCGTCGATGACGGCATCGGCAGGCACTGCGGGCGGTGCGTGAGGCAGGCCGCAGCGCCTGAGCACGTCGCGGATTCTGTCAGCCGTGCCGGCTTCCGTGACGCCGAGAAGCTCGCCGGCCGCTGCTTCCACCACCATGCCGGCGGCGACGGCGTAGCCGTGTGCCAGGTTGAAGCCGGATTGCAGCTCGAGGGCGTGTGCCACGGTGTGGCCGAAGTTCAGGAGTGTCCGGCGGCCCCGTTCGTACGGGTCCTCCATCACGATGGCGGCCTTGATGGCGACCGACCCCGCGATGAGGTGCTCGAGGGTGCCGGCATCGCGGTCGAGGATCTGCGGCGCCTGCTCCGCGATCCAGTCCAGGTAGCCGCCGTCCGCGATGGCGCCGTGCTTGACTGCTTCGGCCAGCCCGGCGACGAACAGGTCGTCGGGCAGCGTGCGGAGAAGGTCCGGGTCGGCGACGACGAGGGCCGGTTGGTGGAAGGCTCCCACGAGGTTCTTGCCGGCGGGGGTGTCCACGCCCGTCTTGCCGCCGATGGACGCGTCGATCATGGCCAGCAGCGTGCTGGGCACCTGGACCACGGGGAGACCCCGCATGTAAGTCGCCGCGACGAACCCGGCGAGGTCGCAGGCGACGCCGCCGCCCAGGGCCACGATGCAGCTGTCCCGGCCGTATCGCAGTGCGAGCAGCCGGTCCGTCAGCTCGCCCCAGACCTCCCTCGTCTTGCTGGCCTCGCCGGCCCGGAACGCCAGGAGATCGGCGGCCATTCCCGCGGCACGCAAGTCCGCCGCGATCGCCTCCCCGTACAGACCGGCGACATCGTCCGGGGCCACGATGGCATACCGTTCGGCCGGGACCGCGGACACGATCCGGGCCGGGAGTTCGCGAACGGCGCCGGCGCGGATGACGATGTCGTATCCTGCCGCGCGTGGAGACGCCGTCTCGACTCGAACCCTCACTCTCCGTTCCCCCGGTCAGCCGGGGCCGCGCTGGGCCGACCGCCGGTCGAGGCCGGTGCCGATGCGCGTCTCATCAACCAGCCACTGAACGAGAGACCCCATGTTCCCTTCGTGCGCGTGGTGCCGCCGCATCCGGTCCGCCGCGTTGCCGCGCTCCAGCAGGCGCTCCACGTGGGCGAGCGCCGCGGTGTCCCCAAGCTCGTCGGCACTCCGGCCGACGCTGTCCACGAGCCGTCGCACGGCCGTCCGCATGGACTCGTGCCCGCTGCCGGTACGGCTGTCGATGACGCGCGCCGACAGGCCATCCCTGGCCGCACGCCACTCGTTCACCCGCAGCAGCTCCTGCTCCCTCACGGACGACTGCCCGTCCAGCCCGTCATCCCTCAGGACTCCCGTCACTGCGGCGTGCACGAGGGCCCTGGCCAGGGCCGTGATGGCCGCGGCGTCCTGCAGGCTCGGACACACGTCCGTCACCCGGAACTCCAGGGTCGGGAACCTGGGGTGCGGGCGGGCACTCCAGTAGAGATTCCACGGGTCGGCGATGACGCCCGAGTCGAGGAGCGTCGCGACGTAGCGGTCGAATTCCGCATGACTCTCGAAGCGCGGCGGAATGCCGGAGTTCGGCCAGCGGCGCCACATGATGGTGCGGAACGAATCGAACCCGGTGTCCTGACCCTCGAAGAACGGAGAGCTGGCGGACAGGGCGAGGAGGTGGGGCAGGTAGTGCCGTACGATGTTGTTGATGTGCAGGCGGTCAACGCCGTCCGGCACGGCGACGTGGATGTGCATGCCGAAGATGTGCTCGTCCTTCGCGATCCGGCCGTAGCGCGCCTCGATGGCACGGTAGCGCTCGAGCGGCGGCCGCTTGTGACCTTCCCACTCGCTGAAGGGATGCAGCCCCGCCGCCACGATGGCGAGACCATTGGCGGCAGCCACGGTGGCCGCCTGGAAGCGGAGCCGCTGGAGGTGTGCGAGCGCCTCGCTGACGGAATGGGAGATGGGCGTTCCGATCTCCACCATCGTCTCCTGCAGCTCGGCCACCAGCTCACCCGTCCAGTCCTCGCGGCGGAGCTCCGATGCGCGACTCCTGAGGGCACCCGTGGACGTGTCCACGAGCTGGTACTCCTC
>DATHVO010000208.1:0-7505 GCA_035461265.1 Longimicrobiales bacterium | reverse complement strand
CACTCGTTGCAGATGTAGACCGAGGGGCCGGAGATGAACTTCTTCACCGACTCCTTGGACTTGCCGCAGAAGGAACAGCGGAGGTGCTTTTCGCTCGGCATGGCTGCCTACCTCTCGGACTTGTTCTCCGTGATCACGCCTGCCACCACTTCGCCGCGGTGCGCCACGACGTGATCGAGGATGCCGTAGACCTGGGCCTCGTCGGGGCTCATGAACCGGTCGCGGTCCACATCCTCGGCAATCCGCTCCACGGACTGGCCGGTATGCTTGGATAGAATCTGGTTCAGCCGCTCCCGCGCGTACAGGATTTCCTTGGCCTGGATCTCGATGTCCGTCGCCGTGCCCTGGCTGCCGCCCGACGGCTGGTGGATCATGATCCTGGAGTTCGGCAGGGCGCTGCGCTTGCCCGGCGCGCCCGTCGCCAGCAGCAGTGACCCCATGGACGCTGCCAGCCCCATGCACATCGTCGCCACCGGCGCCCGCATGTACTGCATGGTGTCGTAGATGGCCAGCCCGGCGTAGACGGATCCGCCCGGCGAGTTGATGTAGAGGTAGATGTCCTTCTCGGGATCCTCGGCCTCGAGGAAAAGGAGCTGGGCAATGATGATGTTGGCCACGTTGTCGTCGATGGGCGTACCGAGGAAGATGATACGGTCCATCAGCAGGCGACTGAAGATATCGTAGCTGCGCTCACCCCGGCTTGTGCGCTCGATTACGTAGGGCGGGTAGAGAGGCATGTCGTTGACGCTTTCGCCTTTCCGCTGGTCAGTTCTCCATGTACCGGCACCCGTGGCCATCCCGGCCGGGCGCGGTGGGACGACTACTGCACATCCGACAGCGATTTCAGGTACCGGAAGACCTTCTCCTCCGTGATCTCCTGCTCGATCTCCTCCAGCCTGCCTGCCTTGCGGAGCTGGCCGACGATCTCGCCGCGCGGGCGGCCCGTGCGCTCCGCGATCTCGTCGAGGCGGGCATCGACCTCCGCCTGCGTGGCGTGCAGCGCCTCCATCTCGGCGATGCGCTCCATGACGACCATGCGCTTGAGCGCATGCTCCGCGGCCGGCCGGAGCTGGGCCCGGGCCTCCCCCAGGCGTTCCTCATCCGCGCCCTCCCGGGACGGCATCATGCGCTCCAGGTACGCCGTCACCATGGAGTCCGGGAGGTCGAACGCATTGTGCTCGATGATCTGCTGCATGAGCTGCATCCGCACACCGCGCTCGGCCTCGCGTTCCGCCTCCTGCCCCAGGTCGTCACGGATCCGGCTGCGCAGGGCATCGACATCGGCGTAGTCGCCGAGTGTCTTCGCAAACTCGTCATCCAGGTCGGGCAGCTGCGGTGCCTTGACCTCGAGCGTGCGGATGTGCATGCGGTGCGGCCGCGTCCCGCCGGCCGGGTCGTCCGCGTCCGCAGGCAGTTCGACGTCGAATTCCGCAGCCTCGCCCGGCTTGAGCGTGCGGATGGCGTCCTCCACAGCCGGCAGCGCCTGCCCCTCGCCGATGACGATCTCGTACTGGCGGGGCTTGGACGGCTCCGCCGACGTGGCGTCATCGAGGGGCGTGATCTCGACGGAGACCATGTCCCCCGCCGTCGGCGCCTCGTCCTCCCGCCCGACCCACACCGCGTTCTGCTCGCGGAGCCGCTGCAGGACCTCGTCCACCTGGGCATCACCCACCGCCGGCTGTTCATGGACGACCGCGAAGCCGCCCACGCGCTCCAGCTCGATCTCCGGCCGGACTTCGAGGTCAACCATGAACGTCAGGTCCGTCCCCGGCTCGTACTCGATGTTGTCGATGGCGCCCTGCGTGATCGGCTGCAGCCCCTCGCTCTCCAGCGCCTGACGGTAGGCGTCGCCGATGACCTTCTCCACCGCCTCCTGCTCGATGGCCGGGCCGAACTTCTTCTCCATGACCGCCTTCGGGACGCGACCCTGCCGGAAGCCCGGCAGCCGGACCCGCTTCGACAGCCGCTGGACGGCTTCGTGTTTCTCCCGGTCGACCCGGGCGGCAGGGACCGTGATGGTGAGGCGCCTGGCCCAGGCGGCCGGCTTCTCCACGTTGACCTTCAGTTCCGCTGCTTCCGTCGCCATGCCCGGATTTCCCTTGGAGTTGCATGCGAAAGGGGGGACTCGAACCCCCACGGGGCGCGCCCACGAGATCCTAAGTCTCGCGCGTCTACCAGTTCCGCCACTTTCGCGGAGAAGAACAGAAAAATCTAACAGCGGGGCAGGGGGCGATCAACACGCGGCTGACCGGCCTGGCCCGTCTCAGGGCACCCGTACGTTGGCGATGTACGTCCGTCCATCGGGGTACTCGAGGAGGAGCGACAGGATCTGGCCGGGCCGGGCGGCGGCAACGAGGTTCCGGGCCTGGGCGACGGTGGTGACCTCCTGGCGGTCGATGGAGAGGATGCGGTGGTTTGCCAGGATGTTCTTCCGGTCGGCGGCGCTGGCCGGGGCCACCGCCGCCACGATCACGCCACCCGGAGTCGGGTACCCGAACTGCCGGGCGAGAAGGGGGGTCAATTCGCCCAGCTCGAGGCCCAGCATCGGCTGCGGTGCGGAGTTGCCCCGGACGGCCAGGGGTCGGGCGGCTTCGGGTGACTCGGTCAGCCGGATACGGAACTGGAGCGGGCTGCCGTATCGAACGACGGTGAGCGTCACGACGTCGCCGGGCTGCCGCAGGGCCACCAGGCGCTGCAGCTGGCCCACACGCTCCACCGGCGTGCTGTCCACCTGCACGATGACGTCGTGGCGGGCGAGGCCGGAGCGCCGCGCCGGCGACTCCTCCGAGAAGTCCTCCACCACGACGCCGGCGATGCGGTCGAGCCGGTACACCTCCGCGTCCTCCTGCGACACGTCTGCGATTGCGATGCCCAGGAGCGGCCGGCGGACGTAGCCGAACTCGACCAGGTCCCGCATCACGCGCTGCGCCAGGTTCGACGGGATGGCGAAGCCGTAGCCCTGGCTGTATCCCGTCGTGCTCGCAATGGCGGTGTTGATCCCGATGACGTTCCCCTGCAGGTCCACAAGGGGACCGCCGGAATTGCCCGGATTGATGACCGCGTCCGTCTGTATGAAGTCCTCGATGGCGTAGGCAGCGGCGGCCGGGTCGGCCTCGGCGAGCTCCGCGCCGAGGATGTTGAGCGGCCTGCCCTTCGCGCTGATGATGCCGCTGGTGACCGTGAAGTCGAGTGTGCTCGCGTCCTCGAAGCCCGGATTACCCACGGCTAGCACCCATTCCCCGACCCGGGCGGCGTCGGAATCGCCCAGGACGAGGGCGGGCAGGCCGGCGGCCGGAATCCGGATCACGGCGATGTCCGTGGTCGGGTCGACGCCCACGACCTCGGCGCCCAGTGTCCGCTTGTCCCGCAGCGTCACCTTGATGACGTCGGCCCCGGCGATGACGTGGTGGTTCGTGAGGATGTAGCCGTCCGCTGACACGATGAAGCCCGTCCCGCCTCCGATCTGCGGGATGGGGTCCGGGACGGCGGGGGCCGGGCGCCCGAACAGGTCTTCGAGGCGGCCGGCCAGCGGCGGGAGCTCCGCGAAGGGGTCAGCCCGCTCCACCTCGATGCGCACGACGGCCGGCGTCACCGTCTCCGCGATGGCGATGAAGGCGTCGGACAGCGATGCCGCCTGGCGGATCGCGTCACGGGCAGCCGGACTGACCGGCGCGGCGAACCCGCCCGGCTGACGGGCATCCGGCCGCAAGGCGATGCCCGCCGCCGCACCGCCCAGCACGAGGGCGGCGACGACGGAGATCGCCAGGAGGCGACTGCGCGGGCTGGCCGGTGTCATTCCACGTCCTTCTTGCTGTGAAGCATGAAGTTACCGCGCTTCCAGCCGGGATGAAAGCGCCCCGTGGGCCGTTTGACCCACGGGGCGCCGGATGGCTGCGAGGACGTGCTACTTCTTTTCCTCGTCCACGATCTCGTAGTCCGCCTCGATGACGTCCTCGTCGGCGGCCTGCCGGCCGGTCTGCGACGTCTCGATGTCGGGCTGCTCGCCCATCCCGCCCATGCCCTCCGCGCCCGCGTCGGGCCCGGACTGACTCTGCGCCTGGGCCTGGTAGAACTGCTGGCCCGCCTCGCTGAACGCCTTCATGAGCTGGTCCTTCGCGGCATTCAACTCGCCCGCATCATCCTGCTTGAGCGCCGCCCGGGCACGCTCCAGCGCGGCTTCCACGCCGGCCTTCGCGTCGTCGCTGATCCTGTCGCCCCAGTCCTTCGTGTCCTTCTCCACCTGGTAGATCAGCGAGTCGAGCTGGTTGCGGGCCTCGATCTTCTCCTTCCGCTGCCGGTCCTCCCCGGCGTGCGACTCGGCGTCCTTCACCATCCGATCGATTTCCTGCTCCGACAGGCCGCTCGACGCCTCAATCCGGATCTTCTGCTCCTTGCCCGTGGCGCGGTCCTTCGCGCTGACGTGCAGGATGCCGTTTGCGTCGATGTCGAAGGTCACCTCGACCTGCGGCATGCCGCGCGGTGCCGGCGGGATCCCCGTCAGCTGGAACCGGCCGATGGTCTTGTTGTCCAGTGCCATGGGCCGCTCGCCCTGCAGCACATGGATCTCCACCGTCGTCTGGCTGTCCTCCGCCGTGGAGAACACCTCCGACTTCTTCGTGGGGATCGTGGTATTCCGCGGGATGAGCGTGGTCATCACGCCGCCCAGTGTCTCGATGCCCAGCGAGAGGGGGATGACGTCAAGGAGCAGCACGTCCTTCACGTCGCCTGCCAGCACGCCGCCCTGGATCGCGGCGCCGACGGCCACCACCTCATCCGGGTTCACGCCCTTGTGCGGCTCCTTGCCGAAGAACTCCTTCACCACCTGCTGGATTCTGGGCATGCGTGTGGACCCACCCACCAGGATGACCTCGTCGATGTCCTCCTTCTTCAGGCCGGCATCGGCGAGCGCCTTCTCCATCGGCGGGATCGTCCGCTTCACCAGGTCGTCCACGAGCTGTTCCAGCTTCGCCCGCGTCAGCGTCAGGTTCAGGTGCTTCGGACCCTCCTGCGTCGCCGTCACGAACGGCAGGTTGATGTCCGTGGACGCCGTCGTGGAGAGCTCCATCTTCGCCTTCTCCGCCGCCTCCTTCAGGCGCTGGAGGGCCATGACGTCCTTCGACAGGTCGATGCCCTGGTCCCGCCTGAACTCCTCCACCAGCCAGTCGATGATCTTCTGGTCGAAGTCGTCACCGCCCAGGTGGGTGTCGCCGTTCGTCGCCTTGACCTCGAAAACGCCGTCTCCGAGCTCCAGGATCGAGATGTCGTACGTCCCGCCGCCCAGGTCGAAGACCGCGATCTTCTCGTCCTTCTTCTTGTCCAGGCCGTACGCCAGCGCCGCGGCCGTCGGCTCGTTGATGATGCGCAGCACCTCGAGGCCGGACACCTTGCCCGCGTCCTTCGTCGCCTGCCGCTGCGAGTCGTTGAAGTATGCGGGCACCGTGATGACCGCCTGCGTAACCTCGCTGCCCAGGTAGTCCTCCGCCGTCTGCTTCATCTTCTGCAGGATCATCGCGGAGATCTCCGGCGGCGTGTACGTCCTGTCCGCATTCGGCACGTGGACCTCGACCCGACCCTGGGCATCCGTGCGGATGTCATACGGAACCAGTGCCGTCTCCGACTCCACCTCGCCACCCCGCCGCCCCATGAAGCGCTTGATGGAGAAGATCGTGTTGCGAGGATTCGTGATGGCCTGCCGGCGGGCCACCTGGCCTACCAGACGCTCGCCATCCTTCGTGAACGCCACCACCGACGGCGTCGTCCTGCCGCCTTCCGCGTTCGGGATCACCACCGGGTCGCCGCCCTCCATCACGGCGACCACCGAGTTCGTCGTCCCCAGGTCGATGCCGATGACCTTCGCCATTGCCTGCTCCCCTTCCTCTCTGGGCGCCGCTCGTCGGCGCTTCCGTTGCCGTATCCGACGCGCCGTCCGGCCGCACGCCCGGCTACCCGCCCGTGCAACGCACATGCCCCCCGAATACGCCGTTTCGGCGCATTCGGCTGCCGTAAAGGCAGGAGAAAGGGGGGCGCGGGGTTTCCCGACGACCGCGGCGGCCGCGGTCGGGCCCCGCCCCTGCGCGGGAGGCAGGACCGGATCGGCGTTGACGGCGGGGGGTGGCCCCGCTACATCACCCGCGCCACCAGCATGGAGCACGCTTGTTCCCACTCCGCGACGACAACCCGACGGTACTGACGCCCGTCGTGACCATTGTCCTCATCGTGGCCAATGTCGCGGTGTGGCTCTACGTGCAGGGCATGGGTACGGACATGTCGGTGCTGGCGGAGTCGGTGTGCCGGTTCGGCGCCATCCCGGCGGAAGTCACGGGCCGGACGGGGGGCAGCACGGAGGTGGAGCTGGGTCCGGGGCTGCCGGCATGCGAGCTGGGCGGCGCCACGTGGACCGGCGTGCTCTCGAGCATGTTCCTGCACGGGAGCTGGTTCCATCTCATCGCCAACATGTGGTTCCTCTGGCTCTTCGGAAACAACGTCGAGGATGCCATGGGTCACGCGCGCTACCTCGTCTTCTACGTCCTGGCAGGGGTCCTCGCTACGGGCGCGCACATATTCTCGGCGCCGGACTCCCTGATCCCAGTCGTGGGCGCGTCCGGCGCCATCAGCGGTGTCATGGGTGCGTACCTGGTACTGTACCCGCGCATCAGGATCCAGACACTCTTTATCTTCGTCATCATCTTTCGCATCATTCCCGTGCCTGCCTGGTTCGTCCTCATTCTGTGGTTCGCGCTGCAGCTGCTGTCCGGCTATGCGGACCCCGTGGGGGCGTCGGGGGTCGCGGTGTGGGCGCACGTCGGCGGCTTCGTGGCGGGCGTGCTCCTGGTCAAGGTGTTCGAGAACCGCGGGCTGGCGCGTGCCCGGCGGCGGCGCAACCGCCTGGCGTGAGGCGGCGGCCGCCCCGGCCCGCGGGGCCGTGGACGATCTGCACGCATCAAGGCGACGCACAACTCTCACAGAGGCGGTCGCGGATGAAGCTGTCCTTCCGTTCGGGAATCGTCGTGCTCTGGCTCGCAGCCGGTATCCTCCTCGTGGCGGGTGTCCACGCCACGCGCGCGCCGGGGCTGGCCGCGCAGGAGCCCGCGCCGGCGGCGCCGGACACCGCGATGTCCCGGCTGCCGGGTGGCGGTGCGACGGATTCCGCCACCGTCCAGCCGTCCGGCCCGCCGGCAAGCGGCGGCGGCGCGGCGCGGCCGTCGCTGGAGACGGAGCCGGAGGCAGGGGCGCCGTCGGTCCAGACCGCGCGGTCGGTGCGCAGGATCGCCGAGATCGAGACGCCCATCCATCAGCGGCTGGTGTCCGTCGTGGGCATGCTTGCGCTGCTGGGGATCGCATGGCTGCTCAGCGTGAACCGAGGTGCGATACCGTGGCGCCTCGTCGTGTGGGGTGTCGGTCTCCAGGTCGTTTTCGCCCTGATCATCCTCAAGTCACCGCCCGGCGAGGCCTTCTTCCTGGCGGTCAACAGGGTGATCGTCTCCCTGCTCGGCTTCACGGAGGCG
>DATHVO010000207.1:0-9514 GCA_035461265.1 Longimicrobiales bacterium | reverse complement strand
CGCCCGCTCCACCGATGGCTTCGAGATCGCCCGGGCCGACCTCATGCACCGGGGCATGGGCGACTTCTTCGGCGCCCGCCAGCACGGCCTCCCGGAGTTCCGCTTCTTCGATCCCATCCGCGACGAAGACCTCGTGGCCCGGGCGCGGGACGCCGCCCAGCACATCATTGACGCCGACCCGGACCTGGCCCGGCCGGAGCACGCCGGCCTGCGCGCCGCCATCGAGGAGCGGTTCGCCGAGCGGGCCGCGCTGTACGAGGTGGGGTGAGCGGCGGCGGCGCCGCCCCCGTGGAGTTGATCCGGCTGTGATCGCAGCCCGCGGCCCGGTGATCGGTCCGTGACGCCCTGCGTGAGCGGCGCGCGCTACCATTGAGTCCAGCGCCGGACCCGCCGGTGCAGGGCCTCGATGCGGAGATCATCGATGCGAAGTGGACATCCGACGCGGATTCAGTGGAGACTCGCCGAAGTGGCACTGCTGTGCCTGATCCTGGGCATCCTTGCCGGCTGCGGCCCGCGCGTCCGGTCGGCGCAGTTCGGCGCGCAGCCGGCCCCCCGCGAGGGAGGCCCGCCGATCCAGGTGCTCAGTACGAAGCTGCCCGAGTGCCCGTACGAGGAGCTGGGCCTCGTGCGCGTCGAGAAGGGGCACGGCCTGACGTCGCTGCAGGCGATGCTGGACGCGATGCGGGACCGGGCCCGGCGGATGGGCGGTGACGCGGTCGTCGGCGTCGGGCATATTTCGGCCGTGGAGGGCAGCGTGTCTGCGGGCAGCGTGACGACCGCAGCCGGGCTGGCGGGCACCGTCATCCGCTACACGGATGCCGCCTGCATGCGCGAGTGACCGCGGCGCAGCCCGGTTCTTGCGGGCTGCAAACCGGGTGGCGGGCCGGCACGCGCGCCAGGACCCCAACGGAGAGATCAGTTCCATGCACTGTAGAACCACGCGAGCGGGTGTGCTCGTCGAAAATTCCGTGAAGCCCCGCGGTCCGCGGAGGAGACTCCTCCACACTCCGGTCCGGGCTCTCGCGGTACTCCTCGTGGCCGCGACCGTCGCCGTCGCCGGCTGCGGTGACTCGCCCTCGGAGCCCGCAGGCGACCGGTACACACTCACGGCCATCAACGGCGCTCCTCTCCCGGGTCCGTTCCCCGATGTCTTCGGCCTCGCCACTGCTCTCGAGGTCACAGCAGGGACGCTGACGCTGCGCAGCAACGGCACGTTCCGGGAGACGCTCACCATCCGCTGCAGGTCGCCGCTGCCACCGGAAACCACGTGCGAACTCACGGGGCCAGTGACGATCGAGGCGGAGGGCGTCTACTCCCGCGCGGACGGCTACGTCCGTTATCCGGAAGGCGCAGTACCGGACACGGAGTTCGCGACGGTCTTCACGGACGCCGCGGTGACGATCACCGTCGTGCTGCCCCCCAGCCAGGGCGGCGGCGCGTCGTTCGTCCTCGAGTACCGGCGCTGACCCGGGCGCCCGGACCGCACCCTCGCACGGTCCGGGTGACGGTCCGGGTGAAACCGGGTGATCTCATCACCGATTTGACACCTTCGGAAGCCTGCCCGTAGCTTGCCGCCCGACCCTCACTCGCCGACGCAGACGGGATACATGTCTTCCATGTCCGACATTCGCGACCTCGGCCGCCACGACGGCGAGACCACCACCATCCGCGGCTGGGTCCAGACCACCCGAACCCACGGCAAGGTCGCCTTCGTGGTGGTTCGCGACGGCACCGGCATCGTCCAGTGCGTGGTGGTGAAGAAGGAGGTGCCGGACGAGTCGTGGCAGCTCGTCGCTGATCTTTCGCTGGAGACGAGCGTGCAGATCACCGGGGCGGTGCGCGCCGACGCCCGCGCGCCCGGCGGGTACGAGTTGAGCGCACAGGAGATCGCCGTCATCGGCCGGAGCGACGAGTACCCGATCCAGCCGAAGGAGCACGGCGTGGACTTCCTGCTGGACCACCGCCACCTCTGGCTCCGCTCGAGCCAGCAGCGCGCCATCATGCGCGTCCGCAGCGAGGTGGAGCAGGCCATCCACGACTTCTACTACGACCGCGGCTTCGTCCGCATCGACACGCCCATCCTCACGGGATCCATCGGCGAAGGCGGCGCGGGCCTCTTCGAGGTGGACTACTTCGAGGAGCAGGCATACCTCGCCCAGACCGGACAGCTCTACGCAGAGGCCGCCGCCGCCGCCTTCGGCAAGGTCTACTGCTTCGGGCCGACGTTTCGCGCCGAGAAATCCAAGACCCGCCGCCACCTCACCGAGTTCTGGATGTGCGAGCCCGAAGTGGCATGGAACGATTCCGACGCGAACATGAAGCTGCAGGAGGAGTTCGTCTCATACCTCGTGCGGCGTGCGCTGGAACGCTGCGCGCCCGAGCTGGAGCTGCTGGAGCGGGATACGGCGCCGCTGGAGCGCGTGCAGCCGCCGTTCCCGCGCCTCGACTACGGTGACGCCATCCGGCTGCTCCGGGAGAGGGGCCAGGAGATCGAGTGGGGCGAGGATCTCGGCGCGCCGGACGAGACGATCATCGGAGACGCCCACGATCGGCCCGTCTTCGTCATGAACTACCCGAAGGAGGCGAAGGCCTTCTACATGAAGGAGAATCCCGCCGACCCGCGCACGGTGCTGTGCAACGACCTCATCGCGCCGGAAGGCTACGGCGAGATCATCGGCGGCAGCCAGCGCGAGGACGACCACGACCGGCTGCTGGCGCGCATACGGGAGGAGGGCCTGCCGGAGGCGTCGTACACGTGGTACCTCGAACTGCGGAAGTACGGCACCTTCCCGCATTCCGGTTTCGGGCTCGGCCTCGAGCGCACGGTGGCGTGGATCACGGGCCGGCCGCACATCCGGGAGATGATCGGCTTCCCGCGCATGCTGAACCGGCTGTATCCGTAACGAACGGGAGCGGGAAGGGGAGCGTAAACGGGGACGGGAACGGGCTACGGATCCCGTTCCCGTTGCTTGACGTCGTCCCACAGTGCGTCCAGTTCCTCCAGGGTGGCCTGGCCCAGCACGATGCCGCGCTCGGCTGCCATAGCTTCGAGGGCCTCGAAGCGGCCGGCGAATTTCGTATTCGCGCGCTGGAGCGCCCGCATGGCGTGGCCGCCGGAGAGCCGCACCAGGTTGACGACGGCGAAGAGGAGGTCGCCCAGTTCCTCCTCGAGAGCGGGCGAAGGCTCCTCCGCGAGCGCCTGCCTGACTTCCTCCACCTCCTCGGCCACCTTGTCGAAGGCGCCCTGGGCGCTGGACCAGTCGAATCCCACCGTGGCCACCCGCTCCTGGATGCGCTGTGCCTTCGACAGCGGTTCGAGCCCGCCGGCGATGCCGTGCAGGATCGACGTGCCGCCGGGCTCAGCCTCGCGCTCACGCGCCTTGAGCAGCTCCCAGTCCTGCCGCGGGCCGTCGCCGTAGAGGTGCGGGTGGCGCCGCCGCATCTTCGATTCGAGTGCCGCGACGACCTGCTCCGCGTTGAACGCCTCGCGTTCCTCCGCGAGGACCACCTGGAAGGCGACGTTCAGCAGCAGGTCACCGAGCTCGCCGACGAGGTCCGCGTCCCGTTCCGTGGTCACGGCATCGGCGACCTCGTGGGCCTCCTCGAGAAGGTAGGGCACGAGGGTGTGGGGCGTCTGGGCGGCGTCCCATTCGCAGTTCGACCTCAGAAAACGGACCAGGTCGAGGGACCGGTCGAAAAGCGGGCCGTCGGCGCCGTCGGCACCGTCCATTTTCGGTTGCGAGGGGGTCACGGGGCGTCTATACTACTCGTTCTTTGTCAACGATGAATACGAACCAGACGCGGGCGTGGGCCGAGATCGACCTGGCCGCGCTGCAACATAACTTCCGCGCGGTACGGGAGGCAGTAGGCCCGGGCCCCGGCATCATCCCCATGGTGAAGGCCGACGCCTACGGCGTGGGCGCCCACCGGGTGGTCCGGGCGCTGGACCCCCTGGACCCCTGGGGCTTCGGCGTCGCCACGGCGGACGAGGGCGCGGCGCTCAGGGACATGGGCGTACAGCGCCCCGTCATCGTTTTCGGCCCTCTGGCGCCACAGGCCGTGGAGACCGCTGCCGCGGCACGGGTCATCACCACAGTCAGCGACATCGCCGCCCTCGACCGGTGGGCGGAGGCGGCGCGCCGCCATGGACCCCTCGAATTCCACGTCGAGATCGATACGGGCATGGGACGGGCGGGGTTCGATTGGCGGGAGGCGCCTGCCTGGGCTCCGGCGGTGGTGGAGCGGTGCAGCGAGATGCTGCGGTGGACCGGGGTGTATACGCACTTCCATGGCGCCGACAGCCCGGACCCCACGGCGACGGCTGTCCAGTGGGAGCGCTTCAGGGACGCGCTGGCCCAGCTGCCCGTCTCGCGGGAGGACCTGCTGGTCCACGCGTCCAACAGCGCGGCGTCCATGCGCTGGCCCGGCTTCGCCGCCGATGCGGTCCGGCCGGGAATTTACCTTTATGGTGGCCACGTGGGCCCGGAAGCGGATGTCCCTCCGCCGAGGCCCGTCGTCTCGGTACGGTCCCGGCTGGTACTCGTCCGGGATGTGCCACCGGGGAGCACCGTCGGTTACGGCGCGACACACGTGGCCCGCGGCTGGGAGCGCTGGGGTACGCTGGGCATCGGTTACGGCGACGGCCTGCCGCGCCGTCTGGGAAATCGGGGGTCCGGACTGGTCCGTGGACGGCGCGTTCCCTTCGTCGGACGGACCTCAATGGACCTCACGGTGGTAGACATCAGCGGTGTGCCGGACGTGGACGTCGGCGATGTGGTGACGCTCATCGGCAAGGACGGCGGCGCCGAGATCCGGGTGGACGACGTGGCGGCACTCGCGGAGACCATCAGCTACGAGATACTGACGGGCCTGCGGCCGCGGCTGCCGCGGGTGGAGACGAACCATGGATCGTCCTGACCTGCCTGCCGCCGCGCGGTCGGCGCAGGAGCGTGCATACGCGCCCTACTCGGGGTTCCGGGTGGGCTGCGCGCTGGAAGGAGAGAGCGGAGCTGTGTATACAGGCTGCAACGTGGAGAATGCATCATACGGGCTCACCGTCTGTGCAGAACGGGTCGCCATCGGCGCGGCCGTCACGGCGGGTGAGCGCCGGTTCAGGCGGCTGTACCTCGTGACCGACGCGCCGGGCCCGGTCCCGCCGTGCGGCGCGTGCCGGGAGGTCCTGGCCGAGTTCGCGCCCTCGCTGGCCATCGAGTCGGCCGGCTCGGATGGCTCGTCCGCCGCGTGGTCCCTGGCGGACCTGCTTCCCGCTCGTTTCGAACTGCCCGGCGCCGAGGTGGCCTCGTGAGGCGCTGGCTCATGGCGTTCTGCGTGCCGCTCCTCGCCGCGGCGTGCGACCAGGAGACGCCCACCAGCGTGGGCGGCGGCCTGCTGCCGCCGGATGGCATCCGCACCTTCGAGGTCATCATCGAGCCGGAACGCTATCTCGTCTTCGACACGGCGTTCGGCATGTACAGCGATGCGTCGTCGGCGGACTTCCTCGTTGTCGCCCGCGAGTTCGAGGGTGTGGTCAACGCGAATATCCTCGCGCGGTTCGTCCTCCCAACGGCCGTGGCGGTCCGTGATTCCGGCGATGTGCTGCGGACGGACACGACGCCTGCGTACGCCGGCGGCCGTCTGCGCCTGTTGGTGGACACGCTGCAGAGCACAACGGGCACGGCCCGCCTCGCGCTCTACCGGACCGCGGAGGTGTGGCACCCCACGGCGACGTGGGCCAGCCGGATCGATACCCTTGGAACGAGCCAGCCGTGGCAGCAGCCCGGCGGGACCCGGGGCGTGCTCGTGGACACGGCGTCGTACACGGCCGGCCAGGACACGGTCGTGTTCAATGTGGACGCAGCCACCATGGCGGAGTGGGCGGACACCACCATCGCAGAGCGCGGCGCGCTCATCGTCATGGAGACCGCGGGCGGCCGCCTGCGCGCGTTCCTGCCGACGATGGACGTGGACATGACGTCCGACATCAATCCCGACACGGTGGTGATCCAGCCGGCATTCCTGAGCGCAGCCACGTTCATGTTCGACCCCACGCCGCCGGAGTTGGCATCCGACCCCCGCGTGGGCGGCACGCCGGCCTGGCGCACCGTGCTCCGGCTGCAGGAGCGGCTCGATACTCTTACCGTCCCGTGTCCGGGTGTGCCCGGCTGCCGGCTGACCCTCGATCAGGTGACCATCAATTACGCGGCGTTCCAGCTCCAGCCGGTGCCGCCGCCGCCGGGCATGCGTCCCGAAGGCCCGATGAACGTGGGTGTGTTCCTGCTGCTCCCGTCGGATCTCGTGCCGCTGCACCGCTCGCCGGTGGGTGACTTCATCAGCTCGACCGCAGTGCCCGCGACGCGCTTCACGTCACCCGGAACGCCGCTGGTCCAGATACCCATTACGGAATATCTGCGCCTGACGACCCGGCCGGGACCCGACACGCCGGAACTGTCGCGACACCTCGTACTCTCGACGTTCGACCAGCGCACGTTCGGGTTCGCGACCTTCGCCGCCATGCCGTCGCTGCGGCTGGTCCTTTCCATTGCGCAGGAGATGCAGCTCCCATGAACCGGTTCAGCGCCGCCGGCGCCGCACTTCTCCTGCTCCTCGTCTCCGCGGCGCCCGCCTCGGCCCAGAGCCTGTTCTCCACGCGGGGACTCGGTGTGCCGACGCCGGCCGTGGACGCCCGCGCCGCCGCCCTCGGCGGCATAGGCGTCGGTCTCATCGGCTTCCATACGTCGCTCGTCAATCCGGCGGAGTTCGCGGGAATCACACGACGTGGCGTGTCCGCCGCGCTGCAGCCGGTGAGCAGCACGACACAGGTGGACGGCGAGGAGGACTCGACGTCGGGTACCCGGTTTCCGCTCCTGACGATCCTCTATCCCTTCGGCGAACGCACCGTCCTCAACGTCGGCTACGGCTCCTATCTGGAGCAGTCCTGGGCTGTCCAGAGCGAAGGTGTCGTGATCATCGACGGGCGGCCCGTCGGCGTCACGGACCTCATCCAGTCCACGGGCGGCATCGCCCAGCTCCGCGTGGGTGCCGCATACAGTGTGACGCCGCGTCTGGCCCTGGGCGTGGCGGCGGGCCTCCTCACGGGCAACGTCGAGCGCGTCGCGCTGCGGCGGTTCGCCGTCGACACGGCATCGGAGGGCGGCGGTCTGCGCGATTTCGAGGAGCGGATCCGGTGGAACTATCTGGCACCCATGGCGTCGGTCGGCGTCCGGTGGGACATTGCCGGTCGCTTCCGCGTGGGCGCGACCGCCATGGCCGGCGGCAAGGTCGAGGCGGACGTGCGGGAGGGTGACGGCGAGGAGCGCACGTACGACGCGCCGCTGGAGTTCGCCGCCGGCGCGAGCGCGCGCCTTTCGCCCCTGTTCCTGGTGAACGCCGGCGGGGCCTGGAGCCGCATGCCCGGCACGTCCGGCGAGACCGTCACACGCGAGACCGTGCGTATCGGCGGCGGGCTCGAATACCAGGGCGTGCGGTCCGGCCTGCGGACGTATCCCGTCCGTCTCGGCGCGCGCTGGTCCCAGCTGCCGTACCACCTTGCCGATGAGACCGCTCCCACGGAGTGGGCTGCGGGCGTCGGGCTCGGCTTCCGCCTCGGCGACCCGGCGAACCCCGCCGCCGTCGCCGACATCAGCGTCGAGCGAGGCGAGCGCGACGGCCTGGCCGGTGGCGCGGTCCAGGGCGGACTCAACGAGCGCCACTGGCGCTTCACCTTCTCGCTCTCCGTATTCGGCAACTGACCCCCGATCCATCGTGCCGGATGGGGGTAGAGCAGGGGATGGATGGTCCCCTTCGCCCATGGATGTGCCCGGATCGATGACCAATCCTGATACCGCCCGGAAGAAGGCATACGTCGAGACGTACGGCTGCCAGATGAACGTCTCCGACGGCGAGCTCATGCAGGGCGTCCTCGCCGCCGGCGGCTACGACATCGTGGCGAGACCGGAGGATGCGGACGTCGTTCTGGTGAACACGTGCGCCATCCGGGAGCATGCCGAGCAGCGGGTCATCGGTCGGGTGGGAGAGCTGAACCGGCTGAAGGCGGCGCATCCGGGCCTCGTCATCGGCGTGACGGGCTGCATGGCGCAGCGCCTGGGGGAGCAGCTGCTGGACCAGGCCTCCCACGTGGACCTGGTCATGGGCCCTGACGGCTACCGCAGCCTGCCCGCGGCGCTGGGCGCGATCCGTCCGGACCACCCGGCGTCTCCCGTCGGAGTGGCGGCGTCCCGGAGGCTCCCGCTCCCGGTGCTGGGGTCGCCGACCGTACCGATGTCCACGACGGCCGCGCACCCGATGGCGACGCCGGACGGTGACAGGACAGGCGCTGCGCCCGTCGCTGATCCGGCGGCCGATCGTCTCGCCGTGCTGGACTTCCGCGGCGACGAGAACTACGAGGGGCTCGAGGTCAGACGGAGTTCCGCCATCAGCGCCTGGGTACCCGTCCAGCGCGGATGCAACTACCGCTGCACGTACTGCATCGTCCCGTACGTGCGGGGTTCAGAAAAGAATCGTGCACCGGTGCAGATACTGGAGGAGGTCCGGGGCATCGCCGCGAAAGGGATCACCGAAGTCACGCTCCTGGGCCAGACGGTGAACTCGTGGCGCCATGCGGACTGGTCCTTCCCCCGTCTGCTCCGGGAAGTCGCCCGTGTGGACGGAATCCGGCGGGTCCGCTTCACGTCGCCGCACCCGAATGACGTGACGCCGGAGCTCGTGGAGGTCATGGCCACTGAGCCTGGCGTCTGCGGGCAACTCCACCTGCCCGTGCAATCGGGCCACGACCGCACGCTGAAGCGGATGCTCCGCCGGTACACGGTAGCGGGCTACATGGAGAAGGTGCGGCTCATCCGGGAGGCGATCCCCGGCATCGCCCTGTCCACGGACGTCATTGTCGCGTTCCCCGGAGAGACGGATGACGAATACGAGGCCACGCTCGACCTGATGCGCGAGGTCCGCTACGATGACGCGTTCCTCTACAAGTACTCGCCCCGCGATGGCACGCCGGCGACGCGCCTGCCGGCCGGGCAGTTCGTGGCGCCGGACGTGGCGCAGGCGCGCCTGCAGCGGCTCATCGACCTGCACCGGGCCATTCAGGCGGAGGTCAACGCGGCGGAGGTGGGCGGTGTCGTGGAGGTGCTCGTGGAACGCGCGGCCCGCTCCCCGGGAGACATGCTGGGTCGGGCGGACAGCTTCAAGGTCGTGGCGTTCCCCGGCGGTTCCGATCTGGTCGGACGGTACGTGCGCGTCCGCCTCACCGGCACCACCGGCGCGACATTCCGCGGCGTCGTCGTGGACCAGCCCGCCCGCAGCGTGGCCTGACCCGCGCGATCCCGGCGTCAGCCACTCCGGCCGCGAACCCACGGGGTTTGCGGCCGGATTCGTTTTCCGGCCATGACGCCCCTCCTGGCGGCGACACTCGCCTACGCCGCAGGCGTGCTGCTCGGTCTGCGGTGGGCTGCGCCGGCGTGGCTCGCGCTGGCCGCGGCAGCGGCGCTCTGCGCAGCGT
>DATHVO010000206.1:0-1638 GCA_035461265.1 Longimicrobiales bacterium | reverse complement strand
AGGGAGGCGACCAAGGCCAAGGACCAGTTCCTCGCTGTGATGAGCCACGAGCTCCGCACGCCCATCAAT
Organism: Longimicrobiales bacterium; assembly: GCA_035461265.1. Taxonomy (GTDB): domain Bacteria; phylum Gemmatimonadota; class Gemmatimonadetes; order Longimicrobiales; family RSA9; genus SH-MAG3. The sequence goes on along the minus strand of DATHVO010000206.1, from coordinate 1,569 downwards.
GCCATCATGGGCTATTCCGACCTGCTCGACCTGGGCGTGAAGGGCGGCCTGAACGATGACCAGCGGGCGATGCTCTCCCGGGTGCGCGAGACCTCGCGTCACCTCCTCGGCCTCATCAACGAGGTCCTGGACCTTGCGAAGATCGGCGCCGGCAGGATGGACCTCGTCATCACCGAGCTCGACGTGGGCGCCATCATGGAGCGCGCCGTCCAGCAGATCCTGCCGCTGGCCGAGTCGAAGGGTCTCGGCCTGTCCGTGGAGGCGCCGCGCCTGGCGGCGGCGCCCCTCATGGTATTCGCCGATGAGACGCGCCTCATGCAGATCCTCGTCAATCTGCTCTCGAACGCCGTGAAGTTCACGACGGAAGGCGGAATCACGGCCGCCTATGACCGGAAGGACGGCGAGGTGCTGATCCGCGTGACGGACAGCGGGCCCGGCATTCCGCCCGACCAGGCCGAGCGGATCTTCGAGGAGTTCTACCAGGTGGAGGGGGGGCTGTCGCGCACGAGTGGCGGCACGGGGCTGGGCCTCTCCATCGCCCGCCGGTTCGCCCGCCTCATGGGCGGTGACGTGTCCGTGGATACGGACCTCGGCCGCGGATCCACGTTCACCGTGTCCCTGCCCGCCGCCGAGGCGGACCCCGCGGCGGAGGAGGGGACGAGCGAACCGACGATCCTCGTGCTTGCCCGGGATGACCATGTCGTCCAGCGGTTCGGCTCGGAGCTGGCCGGCGACATCCGGCTGCTGGGCGCCACCGAGCCCGCGCAGTTCGCCACCCTGGCCCGGCGCGAGCGGCCGGACCTCGTGGCCATCGACGCGCGCGCGCCGGACGATGCCGCGTGGCGCGCCCTGTCGGCGCTGCAGTCCGAGCGGGCCACCGCGGCGATTCCCACGCTGCTGTTCGCCCACGCCGACGACAGGGGCCGGCCGACCACGGAGGCACTGGAGCTCGGGGTGATGACTGTGCTGCCGAAGCCGTTGTCCGTGGAGCACGCCATCCAGCACATCCGCGAGGGTGGCGATGGCGGGGAGATCAGCGTGCTGGTCGCCGACGACGATCCCGACGTGCGCCGGATTCTCGGCGAGGCGCTCACGGCGGCCGGCTGCGACGTCCGGACCGCGTCGAGTGGCGGGGAAGTCCTCGACCTCGCACGGCGCATGCTCCCGGACGTCGCCATCATCGACCTGGTGATGCCGGGGATGGACGGCGTCGAGGTCATCGCCATGATGCGGCAGGAACCGGCACTGCAGGCCGTGCGGATCGTCGCACTGCTGAACAGCGAGATGCCTGCGGACGAGATGTCGCGCCTCAGCGCGACCGCCCGCACACTGGCCCGGAGCCGACGCATGCGGATCGTACCCACGGCCGACATCCTGCGCCGGGCCGCCCTGCGCAATGGCACCGGGCGGCAGTGATGCGAGCCGTCATTGCCGCGGGAGCGCTCCTCGCCGCCCTGGCCGTGGCCGCCGGCGCGTTCGGCGCCCATCTGCTGGCTGCGCGCCTGTCCCCCGACCGGCTCGCCACATGGGAGACGGCGGCGCGGTATCACATGTACCACTCCCTCGCCC
>DATHVO010000205.1:0-12023 GCA_035461265.1 Longimicrobiales bacterium | reverse complement strand
CAGCTCGATGGGCGTCCAGCCCCCGTCCGGCGATGCCGGCAGCCGAAGCTCCAGAGCCCCCGCGGCCAGCCGGCCGGCGCCCGCCCCGCCCACCACGGTGCGGCCCATTCCCCGGCCGCCGCTCGAAGCGTCCACGCCAATGGAGTCCGTACCGAGTCCGGCCACGGCGAACTCGATGCGCAACGGCTGGCCGGCCTCCGCCCACGCCGGCACGGAGACGTCCACGAGGGACCGGTTCCGGAGAGGGCGGCCCACGGTCTCGGGGACCACGTTCAGGCCCAGGCGGGGTGCCCACCGCGCGGCGGCCGACGCGTCCTCCAGGCCGCCATCCGACACGATCACGACGCGGCGGACACCGGCCTCCGCGGCCGCCTGGAGGGCCGGCACGACAAGACTCCGGGCGTCGGCCGGCTCGACGGCAGCCAGCTCCGCCGGAGAGACGACCCGCGGCCGGTCGCCGAAGAGAATGACCGGGCCGCCGCCGGCACGGGCACGGGCCACGGCAACCGCCTCCTCCCAGCGCGTCCGGTTCGGGTCCGATCCCGGCGCCGTCATGCTCAGGGATGCGTCCAGCAGGACTGCCGTCCCCGGGGACTCGGCTCCGCCACCGGCGGGGAGCTCAGGATCAAACAGCAGGAGAAGAAGCACGGCGATTGCCGACGCGCGCAGGGCCGCGAGCGCGCTCCGGCCACGACCCGGCGGCTCACGACGCCGGTAGTGCCAGACCACCGCCACAGCGGCCAGAGCGCTGAGCAGGAACCAGAGGGACCATGCGGGAACGGACATCCCTAACGATCCCGCCTCGGACGGTAGCCCGTCAATGGCACGCCCGGCGACGTGGTCCGCCGCACGGCAGCACCCCGCGACAGGCGCCGGCGACGGAACGCGGACAGCCCGGACGTACGAACGGCCGGGAGCGTCGCCCCCGGCCGTGCATGATGCTGCCCGTCGCCGGACCCTACTCCGCTGGGTACGCCGGCTGCGTCAGGCCCTTCGCCTCGGCATAGTGGCCGCCGTGAGGGATGCGCTCGAGGAGGGTCGAGCGGTCCCGCGCGACGGCGAGGAACGTGTCGCGCAGCGCACCCGGAATGGGCGGCGTGTCCGGCAGCTTCGCCGTGCGGGCATCCACCGCCCGGCCGTTGATGCGCAGCTCGTAGTGGAGGTGCGGGGCCGTGGCGAGCCCCGTGGCGCCTACGTAGCCGATGACCTGCTTCTGCGAAACGCGCGTCCCGACCCGCATGCCCTCCGCGAACCGGCTGAGGTGCGCGTACCGCGTGGTGTATCCGTTGAAATGCCGCACCTCGATCATCCGGCCGTAGCCGCCGCTGGTGCCGGCGAACGTGACCGTACCATTGGCGGTGGACATCACCGGCGTGCCGGTCGGCGCACCGAAGTCGGTCCCTGAATGCGCGCGGTGCACGCCCAGGATCGGGTGATAGCGGTTCGGGTTGTAGTTGGACGTGATGCGCGGGAAGGCGACGGGGTAGCGGCTGAAGCCGTTGGCGAGGGGTCGGGCCTCGTCATCGAAATAGCCCCGTACTTCCCTGCTCCCGTCGAACCAGATGGCCGGGAAAGACTTCCCGCGGGTGATGATCTCGGCCGTCAGCACCTTCTTGCTGCGGGCGCTGCCGTCGGGACGGGCTTCCCGCTCGTAGACGACCCGGTACGAATCGCCGGGCTGGATTTCCCGCGTGAAATCCAGCTTGTACTCGTAGATGGATGCCATCTCGTAGACGAGCTCGATGCGCTCGCGGACGGGAAGCCGCGACTGCTCGTCCAGGACGACGGCCTCGTAGAGCGACGACCGGCCGTCGCCGATGGTGCCACCCGCGTAGACGGTGTCGAGGCGCGTGGGCGTGACGACGACGTGGCCGTCCCAGCGCATCTCCGCCTTCACCAGGCGCACCGTGCTGTCCTGGTTGAGGCGGACCTCCACGGCGCGCGGCTCATCCGTGCGCGTCCACCGGCGGACCGTGACCTCGGAACCGGCCGCGAGGCGGCGGGGATTGAAGTGCTGCCGCAGCCCCAGCAGCAGGTCCGCCATCTCCTGGCCCGAGATGCGGGCCTGCACCAGCACACCCGTCAGCGTCTCGCCGTTGCCAATGACGTGCGTCTCCACGCGTTCGACCGGCGCGGCGTAAATCACGCCGAGCGTCGGCGCGCTCGCCACGTCGCTCTCGGCCTCACGCGCGGGCAGGAGGGAAGCCGCGCCGAGACTGAACCCGGCGATGAGCACAATGGGTGCGACCCTGTAAGCGTTCGGCATCAAACGTTCCTCGAAGTGCTTCGTTGATCGGCTAGTCCATCTGGCGACGGATGAACGTCGGGATATCGAGGTCCGTCAACTGCTGCCTGCCGATGGGACTCTGGGGCGGGCGCGAGAATGGCAGCGCCTCCGCATAGTCCGGCGCCCGCGGGGTTGCCGCCGGCTGGTGGGGGTAGGGCTGATCGGTGCCGTTGGCAGCGAGCGCCGGCGCATGGGTCTGGGCCTGCGCTGCACGAACGCGCGTACCGAACTTCGGGCGGATCACGTTGTCCTGCACTGGCTCCTCCTGCTCCAGTCCCGTGGCGATGACGGTCACGCGAACGTCGCCCTCCAGCGAGGGGTCGTGGACCGCTCCGAAGATGATCTCGGCGTCGTCGCCAGCAGCTTCCTGGATAATGGACGCGATGGTCGTGACTTCGTCAATAGTCAGATCCATCCCGCCGGTGATGTTGATGAGCACCCCGCCGGCGCCCTCGATGGTGACGTTGTCGAGCAGCGGGCTCGAGATCGCCTCCTGCGCGGCTTCCACTGCACGGTTCTCGCCAGTCCCGAAGCCGGTGCCCATGAGGGCGGGCCCGCGACTCTGCATGACGGTCCTAACGTCTGCGAAATCGACATTTACCTCGCCCGTCACGTGAATGAGGTCGCTGATGCCCTGGGTGGCATGGAGGAGGACCTCATCGGCCTTTTTTAGCGCATCCCGGAAAGAAGTTCCCTTCCCTACCACGCTCAGGAGCCGCTCGTTGGGTACCACGATGACGGTATCCGCTGCGCGCTTCAGTTCGGCCAGTCCCATTTCCGCCTGTTGCATCCGCTTGCGACCCTCGAACTGGAAGGGCTTGGTGACGATGCCGATGGTCAGGCAGCCCATCTCCCGCGCGATTTCCGCGATGACTGGAGCCGCGCCGGTGCCTGTGCCGCCGCCCATGCCCGCCGTGATGAAGACCAGATCCGCGCCCTCGAGGATGCGCGCGATGTCCTCACGGCTCTCCTCGATGGCCTGACGGCCGATCTCCGGACGGGCGCCTGCGCCCAATCCCCGCGTCAGCTTCTTCCCGATCTGCAGCTTGAGCTGGGACTGCGCCAGCTTCAGTGCCTGGGCATCGGTGTTGACGCTGATGAACTCGACGCCGTCGAGGTCCTCGGCGATCATGCGGTTGACGGCGTTGCCCCCGCCGCCGCCCACGCCGATCACCTTCATGCGTGCGTTCTGTGCGGCGCCTTCCTCGAATTCGAAGATCATCATCGTCCCCTCCTTGGATTGCTTCGATGTCCCCCGCCACGGAGACACCGCTGTGAACTGGACCGGCAATATCATCTGCCCGCACCGGCGCGGCGTCGCGCCACAGTACGTGCGCTGTCTGCTAGAAGAATTCCTTGAGCCAGGCGACGACGCGGCCCGCCGCGCCTTCCCGGAGGCTCGCGCCGAAGTTGTCACCCACCGCATCGGCCGCGAAGAGCGCGAGGCCCGTCGCCGTCGCGAACTGCGGTCGGCGGACGGAGTCGGCGAGGCCGAGGAGTCCGTCGCCCGGCGCACCGACCCGCACCGGCATGCCGAAGGCGTGCTGCGCCACGTCGACGGCACCGGTCAGTCCCGCGCCGCCCCCCGTGAGGACGGCGCCCGCGCCCAGCCTGCCCATCTCGCCCGCATTCTCGATTTCCCGCGCGACCAGGCTCAGGATCTCGTCGAGACGCTGCTCGATGATGTGGGCGATGAGCTCGCGCGCGACCTGACGCGTCGTGCCCGGCCCCGGACCCGGAAGGTCTACAGTCTCACGCGGATCCACGATCTGGGCGTAGGCGACGCCATGCCTCTCCTTCGCCTTCTCGGCCTCCGCATACGTGATGCTGAGACCCTTGGCGAGGTCGTTCGTAACGGTGCCGCCACCCCAGGGTATGGACGCCAGGTGGCGCATCTTGCCGTCGCGGAAGATGGCCAGCTCCGTGGTGGCGCCGCCGAGATCCACGAGTGCGACGCCGACGTCCTTCTCATCCTCGGCGAGGGCGGCGCGTGCGGTGGCAAGCGGCTCATGTATGGTCCGCTCGATCCGGTAGCCGGCGCGACTGACGGCCTTGCGCAGGTTCTGCGTTGCGGTGATGGAGCTCGTGATGATGTAGACCTCGGCCTCCAGGCGGGTCCCCGCCATGCCCACCGGATCGCGGATGCCACGCTGGTGGTCCACGATGTACTCCTGCGGCAGGACGTGCAGTACCTCCCTGTCGGCCGGTACGACGACGGCACGTGCCACCTCCTGGACGCGCTTCACATCGGCGGCCGTGATCTCGTCGCTACTGACCGCAACCACGCCGTTGGATGTGCGGGCATGGATGTACTCACCGGCGACGCCGGTGAAGACACGCTGCACGTTGACGCCCGCCATGAGCTCGGCTTCCTTCATGGCCGTGCGGACGGAGGACGTGGTGCCCTCGATGTCGGTGACGACCTCGCGGCGCATGCCGCCAGTGCGGGCCTGGCCGACACCGAGAACCTTCAGGCCGCGGCCGCCCCGACTCTCCGCTACCACTTCACCTATGACGGCGCAGGTCTTCGTCGACCCGATTTCCAGTCCTGCCACCAGATTGGGGCGCATGTCAGTTCCTTCCCCCGCGCAGCGATACCACGATCTGGTCGTGGAACCGGCCGTCGATGCGGCGGACGCGGGACAGTTCAGGGCCGCCGTCGGCGGTGCGGCCCGGGTCATCCGTGGGGGCGAGCCGCGGCGTCGCGAGGTCGGCCAGCGTGAGATGCAGTTCCCTCAGCCTGCCGGGCGTGGGCTCCGCCGTGATGAGGACGTCGGCGTCGGCAGCGCTCCGGATCGTCAGGCGGACGGCGTCGCCATGCGCATTCACTTCGGAGATCCAGCCGAGCAGCCCGGGCTCGATCCGGCCCAGCTCGCCGAGGAAGCGGACGACGCGCAGCGTCTCCGGGTCCGTGGCCCTGCCGTCCGCCGAGACGCGCGTGGGCATGGCCAGCACGGGCAGGTCCATTCCCTCGGCGGACGGGTCCGCCGGGAGGATGCGGCCGTCTTCATCGATGGCCCGGAGCTCCGGCGTGCGGGCGAACGCCACGGGCCGCGTCTCCCGGACGTGGATCACGAGTGTGCCCGGCATGCGCCGCTCGATGCTCGCCTCCGCCACGAGCGGATGCTGTCGGAGAGATTCCACCCACGGTGTCGGGTCGTCGAAGAGGTTCGACTCGCTGCTGATCCCGCTGGCCTCGACCGCCACCTCCGGCGGCAGGTGGCGGACACCGTGGACCTGCACCCGCCGCACCTGGAACGATCCCATCTGACGCAGGCCGACGGGCGCGAATGCGCCGCTCGCGACGAGGACGGCGGAGCAGCCCACGACGATCCCTATCCGCATCACGGCCTTCACGCGTCCACCTCGCCCGCCAGAGCCCGGAGGAGGGCATGGGTCATCTCGTCGATGTCGCCGGCACCCATGGCAATCAGGACGTCGCCCGGTTCAAGGCTGTCCCGCAGACCGCGGCGGAGGTCATCGAGCGTGCCGCTGTAGTGGACCGTGGCGCCGGCCGACCGCGTCGCGTCGGCCACCAGCTCGCCGGTCACGCCGGGCAGCGGCGCCTCCCGCGCCGGGTACACGTCGGCGACCCATACGACGTCGGCATCAGCGAGGGCAGTGCCGAACTCATTGGCGAGGTCCCGCGTCCGGGTGTAGAGGTGCGGCTGGAACGCAGCGACGATCCGCCGGCCCGGGTACATACCGCGGGCCGCGGTGAGCGTCGCGTGCACTTCCGTGGGGTGGTGGGCATAGTCGTCCACGACGGTGATGCCGGCGTGGGTCCCCAGCTCCTGGAACCGGCGGGCCACGCCGGTGAACGTGCGCAGCGCCGTCCGGGCCGCCTCGAAGGAGGCGCCTGCGTGACGGGCCAGGGCGAACGCGCCCAGGGCATTGCGCACGTTGTGGAGGCCCGGCGCCGCCACCGTCAGCGCACCGAGCGTCGCGCCGCTTTCCATGACGTCGAAGCTCATGGCCCTGCCGGCCTGTCGGACGGCCACGGCCCGCAGGTCGGCGTCCTCACCGGTGCCGTAGCGCAGGACGCGCTGCTCGCGGTCCACCGCGTCGGCGACGCGACGGGCGCCCGGGTCGTCGGAACACGCCGCGATGAGACCGCCGGGATGGACCTGGCGGAGGAACTCGGCGAACGCGGCCTCGATGCCGCTCAGGTCACCGTAGATGTCGAGATGGTCCGCTTCGACGGACGTCACCACGGCAGCCGCAGGCCGGAGCGTCAGGAATGACCGGTCGTACTCATCGGCCTCGACAACGAAGATGTCGCCGCCGCCGGCCCGGAGCCCCCCGCCCCACGCCTGCATGCGACCTCCGACCATCCCCGTGGGGTCCAGGTCGGCGGCAGCGAGGATGGACGTCGCCGCGGCAGTCGTCGTGGTCTTGCCATGCGTTCCGGCCACCGCCAGCACGGTTCCGCGGTTCACCACGGCGCCGAGGGCCTGCGCCCGCTTGAGCACGGGAATGCCGCGGCTTCGCGCAGCAGCGACTTCGGGATGGGTCGCCGGGATGGCCGAGGTCATGACGAGCGCCACCGCGTCTGCCACGTGGGAGGCATCGTGCCCCTGCAGGATGGCGACGCCCCGCTCCCCGAGCGCCGCCCCGCTGGAGCCCGGACGGAGATCGCAGCCCGTGACCATGCCGCCGTCACGGGCAAGGTATTCCGCCAGCGTGGACATGCCGGCACCGGAGATGCCCATGAAGTGCACCACCCCCGTGCGGGCGAGCTGCCGCAGGTCCACACTCGTCCACTCGCCGCCCGCGGGGCCCGTCATGGCGACACCAGTGAGTGGAGGTGACCCGCGATGTCCCGCGCCGCATCCGGATGCGCCCGCTCGCGTGCGGCCGCGGTCATGCGGGCGCGACGCTCATGGTCGCCGGCAAGAGACACTACCTCCCGCCACAGCAACTCGGGCGTGAGGTCCCGCTCCAGGAGCATCACGCCGGCGCCGGCCTCGTCGAGCGCCCTGGCGTTGTGCGTCTGGTGGTCCGCCGCAGCCGTCGGCAGCGGCACCAGCAGCATGGGCCGGCCCCATGCCAGCAGCTCCGCCGTCGCCATGGCCCCGGCCCGCGTAACTGCGATGTCGGCGGCGGCGAGAGCTGCGGGCATGTCGTCGATGTATCCGTGGGCATGCACCCAGTCCAGGCCGAGCGCATCCAGTCGTCCGCGGACATGGTCGATGTGCGCCGGGCCGGTCGCCCACATGATCTCGAGGCCGGCTGGACGTGCGGCCAGGTCGCCCCGTGCAACCGCCTCCAGCGCGCCGGCCAGCGTCTCGTTCACTGCACGCGCGCCCTGGCTGCCACCCACGACGAGGAGTACGACGCCATCCACGGTGAGACCGAACGCCCGGCGGCTCGCCAACCGGTCGAGGGCGGGGTCGGGCGGGCGGATGGGATTGCCCAGCGACAGGATCTGCGTGCGCCGTCCTGGACGGAGGTGTCGGGCGGCCTCCGGGAACCCGAGATGGACCTGCCGGGCCCAGCGGCTCAGCAGCCGCGTCGTGAAGCCCGGGTACGAGTTCTGCTCCTGCAACGCCACGGGCACGCCGGCGAGAACGCCCCACATGCATGCCGGCCCGCTCGCGTAGCCGCCCGTACCCACCACGAGGGATGGCCGCAGTCTGCGGAAGAGTCCCGCCAGCCCGAATACCGTCCCGGTCATGGCAGGGACGAGCCGCCAGTTCCGCCACACGCGGTCCCGCTGGATGGGCTGGAGCGGGAGCAGCGTGTGCGGCACACCCTGCGCCGGCAGCACCCGCGTCTCCACGCCGCGACGGGCACCGACGTAGTGCACGCGGATCTGCGGGTCCCGCTCCTGCAGCGCAGCGCCCAGCGCCAGCGCCGGGTAAAGGTGCCCGCCGGTGCCGCCGCCGGCGAAGATGACGTTCCTCATTCGGCCACCTCGGCGGCGCGCCGGCCGACATTCATGAGGATCCCCGTGCCCAGCAGGCAGACGAGGAGACTCGATCGGCCGTAGGACAGGAACGGCAGCGTGACGCCGGTGGTGGGAATGAGCGCGAGATTCACCGCGATGTGCAGCATGGCCTGGACGGCGATGAGGCAGGTCACGCCCACTGCGAGCAGGAACCCGAACAGGTCGGGTGCGTAACGTGCGATGCGGAAGCCCACCAGCGCGAAGGCCGCGAACAGCGAGATCACGACCAGCGCCCCGATGAAACCCCACTCCTCGCCGATCATGGCAAAGAGGAAGTCGTTGTGGGGTTCCGGCAGGTAGCCGAACTTCTGCACCCCACGCCCGAAGCCGCGGCCGAAGATGCCGCCGCTGCCAATGGCGATGAGGGCCTGGTTGATCTGGTAGCTCATGCCCGCCGGGTCCGTGGCCGGATCGAAGAACGCCACGATCCTCCGCATCCGGTACGCCGCCGCCCCGACCTGGGACCAGAGGATGGGCACAGCCACACACCCGAGCAGGATGAAGTGCCCGATGCGCGCGCCCGCGGCGAACACCACGAGAGCCGAGAGCAGGACGACGAGCAGCGCAGCCGACATGCTGGGCTGCAGGAAGATGAGCAGGCTGACCGGTGCCCACACGACCAGGAACGGCAGCAGGCCCCGGAACAGGCTGCCGAGCCTGTCCTGTTTCTTCACCGCCAGCGCCGCAGTCCAGATGATGAGGACCAGCTTCGCGAACTCCGACGGCTGAATCGCGACGGGTCCGATCCGCAGCCAGCGCCCGGCGCCGTTGCGGAACTCCGCGACATCCCGCATCCCCGGCAATATCATGACGAAGAGGACCGCCAGCAGTACCAGCAGCATCGGCCAGGCGAACATGCGCAGCCGGCGATAGTCCAGGAACGCCGTGCCCACCAGGAGCACGAGGCCCAGAGCCGCGCCGGTGACCTGGCGTACCACGAAGTGGTAATCCGGCAGGCCGTGACTCTGTGCCATGACGGCGCTGGCGCTGTAGACGGACACGATGCCGATGGCCAGCAGCATCACTGTCAGCAGGAGCAGCACGGCCGGCTCCCAGCCCGTGCCGAGGCGGGAGGATGTGTCCGCGCCGCTCCACGGGACGCCCGCGGACACCGTCGCTCCACGCCTGCTCATCCGGCCCGCCCCGCGGTCCGGACGGCCAGTTCACGGAAGCGCTGTCCGCGCTCCTCGTAGTCACGGAACATGTCGAAGCTGGAGCACGCCGGCGACAGGAGCACGACGTCACCCGGCCTGGCGATGTCAGCGGCATGGGCCACGACGTCCTCGATGCCGCCGGCGACGCGGTCCACAGTCACGTGGCCGGACAGGTCGGCTTCGATGATGGGAGCGGCGTCGCCGAAGGCCACGACCCTCACGACACGTCCGCGCATCGCCGCCAGCAGCGACGTGTAGGACTCGCCCTTGTGGCGTCCGCCCAGAAGCAGGATGACGGGCCGGTCCAGCGCACGGAGGGCCACAGCCGTGGACGCGATGTTCGTCGCCTTCGAGTCGTTGATCCACAGCACGCCGCCGGCATCGGCAACGGCCTCGAGACGGTGCTCGAGACCCGGGAACGTGCGCAGTCCCGCCTCGATGGCGGATGGTGCTGCACCCGCCGAGCACGCGGCCACCGCAGCGGCCAGGGCGTTCGCCCGGTTGTGAACACCGGGGACGCGCAGCTCGGTCTGGTGGAGCAGCCGCGTCTCGATACCCTCGACGCGGAGGCGCAGGTCTCCGGCGGCATCGATCCAGCCGCCTTCCTCGTGCGCGTGGAGCAAGGTACTGACGCGGAAGACACGACGGCGACCATCCGCCTCCCCAGGCATTTTTTTTACCGCCGCATCTTCCGCGTTCAGTACCCAGACGCTCGTGGACGTGGCATTCCGGAACAGGCGTGCCTTGTCCGCATGGTACGCCTCGACCGTGGGGTAGCGGTCGAGGTGGTCCTTCGAAAAATTGGTGACGACGCCGATGGCCGGCGCGAACGTGTCCACGTCGGCGAGCTGGAACGAACTCGCTTCCACGACCACCCAGTCGGGCTGCACTTCCCGCAGCGCCACGTCCGACAGCGGCACACCGATATTGCCGGCGGACATCGCGTCGAAACCGGCCTGGATCAGCAGGTGCGTGGTCAGGGCCGTCGTCGTGCTCTTCCCGTTCGTGCCGGTTATGGCGACGACCGGAGCCGTCAGCTCCCGCCAGGCGAACTCGAGCTCCGATATGCGGGGCACACGTGCAACACCCGGATCGGCCAGAATCGGTGACGTGGGGGGCACGCCAGGGCTGAGTACGATGATGTCGCACGCGGCGAGCTCGGCGGCGGTGTGGCGACCGGTCTCCGCACGACCACCCATCCCTGCCACGGCGTCGGCTGCGGCGAGGACGTCGGGACCGGTGCCGGCATCGGACGCGAACACGTCGTGGCCGCGCGACCTGGCGAGACGCGCGGCGGACCGGCCGCTCCGGGCGAGACCGATGATGCCCACGCGCATGCTCACCGGATCTTGAGCGAGCTGAAGGCGATCAGGCTGAACAGCAGGCCCAGGATCCAGAACCGCACGATGATCTTGCTCTCGGCCCAGCCCGCCTTCTCGAAGTGATGGTGGAGTGGTGCCATCAGGAGAAGCCGCTGGCCCCTCCCGAAGCGGCGCGCGGTGTACTTGAACCACGTCACCTGCGCCATCACGGACACCGCCTCGATGACGAAGACGCCGCCGATGATGACGAGCAGGAACTCGGACTTCAGGAGGATCGCCACCGCGCCCAGCGCCCCGCCGATGGCGAGGGAGCCGGTATCCCCCATGAAGACGTCGGCCGGGTGCGCATTGAACCAGAGGAAGCCGAGCGACGCACCTACAAGGGCGAAGCAGAATATCGTGAGCTCGCCGGAACCGGGCATGTAGAGCAGGCCCAGGTAGCGGGACGTGTCCGACCGTCCGATGAGATAGGCGAACACGCCGAACGTTCCCGCGGCGATGGCGGACAGACCGCCGGCCAGTCCGTCGAGGCCGTCAGACAGGTTCACCGAGTTGGACGTGCCCGCCAGAATGAACATCACCCAGGGCACGAAGACGATGGGCGCCATGACAATGTGCCAGTCGGCCAGGAACGGCAGGCCCGTGGCCGTTGCTGCGACGTCGGCGCGCATGGGATACATGAGCAGGTAGAGGCCGACCAGAAGGCCGAGGAGCCCCTGCCCCACCAGCTTGTAGCGGCCTACCAGTCCTTCGGAGCGCCGGCGTACCACCTTCAGGTAGTCGTCGAGGAAGCCCAGCGAGCCCAGCCATACGAGGACCACGACGGAGATGACGACGTAGGCGTTGGCGAGCTCGGCCCACAGCAGCGTCGCGATGACGGTGCTCATGATGATGAGCGCGCCGCCCATGGTGGGCGTGCCGGCCTTGATGAGGTGTGTCTGCGGTCCATCCGCCCGCACGACCTGCCCCACGCGCAGCGTCCGCAGCCGCCGGATGACCGGCGGGCCGAGCACGAGGGATATTAAGAGAGCCGTGCCCATCCCGGCCGCCGCACGGAACGTAATGTAGCGGAACAGGTTGAACATGATGTGCTGGTCGAAGAGAGGCTCGAGCAGATGATAGAGCATTTACTCTCCTCGTCCGCCGGCGGTCGCGCCGTCGCGCGATTCGCCGGGTTGATGTATCTGGGGGTGCTCCGCCGGGCGCGCTTCGTCACGCGACCCGGTCACCATGTCGATTCCCCGCGACCCTAAGGCCTCCCCGTGCGGGTGGAGCGACCCCCATTTTTCCTCGAAACGCGGCAGCAGGCG
>DATHVO010000204.1:0-3353 GCA_035461265.1 Longimicrobiales bacterium | reverse complement strand
GGTCGTCGAACCCATCCGCTTCATGAGCGACAACCTGCGGAGCCGGCACAGGCCCACGGTGGGCGGCCTGCAGATCCACTGGGGCAGCTACGTCTGCACCCTCGGCTTCAACGTGGACCACGCGGGTGGCCGCTCGTTCATCACGAATTCCCACTGCACGCTGAACCAGGGGACGACGGGTAACACGGCGTACTACCAGCCCGCGAGCAACGTGGATTCGACGCCCATCGCGGATGAGGCCCACGACCCCTCGTACACCACCAGCCTGCCCGGCTGCTCGGCGGGCAAGCAGTGCCGGTACAGCGATGCGTCCCGGGCACTCTACCGGGCGGGCACGTCCTCGACCCGCGGATCCATCGCCAAGCCGACCGGGCAGAATGACCACAGCCTCAGCGTGTCTGGTGCGTTCGCGGTTACGGCGCAGAACGACAACTCCACCAGCTACAGCGGCACGTTGCACAAGGTAGGGAGGACGACGGGCTGGACGTCAGGCAACGTCACGAGTACCTGCGCCACCGTGAACGTCTCCGGATCGAACTTCCAACTACTGTGCCAGACACTGGTTCGCCGCAACGGCCGGGCTATTGTGCAGGGCGGTGACAGCGGTTCGCCCGTGTTCCGCATTACCGACGGCGACAATGTGGAGCTGGTGGGAATCCTGTGGGGCGGAAGCTCGGCGGGAGACCTCTTCGTGTTCAGCCCGCTCAAGAACATCCAGGACGAGTTGGGCGCCGTGACGGCCACCAGCGACGGCTCGGGTGGCGGTGGTGGCGGTGGTGGTGGCGGCGGCGGCGAGGAGCCCCCGGCGCCGTGCGTACCCAAGGGTCCCCAGGGGAAGAACTGCAAGTAGCCTGTCCGAATAATTACGTATCTCGACGGAGCGGGTGCGGGCGCGTGGCGTCCGCACCCGCTTCGCGCACTGGAGGGCCCCCATGCCGGTACCGCCACGTCCCGCCACGCACTTCATGGCGGTGATTCGATGAGCGGGGACGCGCTCCGGCTGACCTTCGACGTCCCCGAGCGCGTGTCAGGCGGTGGCGTCGTCGCGTTCGTCCTGGGCGTGGAGAATGCCGGCGGCATGCCCGCCGAGCTGTACCTCGTGGGTCGGACCATCGCGTTCGACATCATGGTCGAGACGTCGGCCGGCCGGCCTGTCTGGCGCCGTCTGGCCGGCGCGGTGGTCCAGGCGGTGTTGCGCCTGGAGATGCTGCCGCCTGACGGCCGCCTCGAATTCGTGGCGGAGTGGGACACATCCGCGTCGGCGGGCGGCGCAGCGGAGCCGGGGGAGTACATCGCGTGGGGCGAACTGCTCACCGACGGCGCACCCCTCGTCAGTCCGCGGGGGCGCTTCCGCATCGAGTAGCGGACGCCGTTCCGGCTATTCGTGCCGGAGTGCGTCGATGGGTGGCAGGCGGGACGCCCGGAGGGCGGGGTACATCCCGAAGATGAGCCCGATGGCCAGCGCGGCTGCGACGGCGAAGGCGATGCTCTGCCATGCGAATACGGCGTGCAGCTCGGCCTGGGCGTAGCGTCGGATGGCCGCGACGGCGGCGGTGCTCACGATCATGCCTGTCGCGACGCCGAGTCCGCTCCCCACCGCCGATATGGCGACGGACTCGGCCAGGAACTGGCGCCGGATGTCGCGGCGGCGGGCGCCGCTGGCGCGACGGATGCCGATCTCCCTGGTGCGCTCGATGATGGACGCGAGGAGCACGTTCATGATGCCGATACCGCCCACCACAAGTGATATCCCGGCGATGGTGCCCATGACGAGCTTGAACACGAGCATGGCGCGCTGTGCCTGGGCGACGCGGCCCACGTTGCTCGAAACGGCGAATTTCTCCGCGGCGCCGTCCCACCGGGCCGCGAGCCAGGCCTCCGTCTCCGCGCGCAGGGTCGGTACGTCCTCGACTCGCAGGGCGCGGATCACGAGGGACGGCGGGCGCGCGTCCACCGCGCCGGGCAGCCGTTCCGGCGGCAGCAGGGGGATGGTGATCCGGTCCACCGCCTCCCCGCGCCGGGGGCCCTGCACGACGCCGACGACGCGGTATGCGGCGCCGCCGACGATGATGTCCTGTCCGACGGCCGCGTCGGCGGCCGGCACGACGCGGCGCGCAACGCCGTCCGGGATGACGGCGACGGCGGAGTCGCCGGCCATGTCGGCCGGGCCCAGAAGTCGACCGGCAAGGAGGACGGGGTCCTGGATGGCCAGCGCGGCCGGCGTCATCGCGATGATGGCGGCCTGGTACTCAGCCGTGTCCGGCGCCGGCCGCCAGAAGCCCGCGTAGAGGGTGGACAGTCCCACGATCGCCCGGCCCGCCAGCTCGCGGCCGAGGTCGTCGGCGTCCGCGGGGACGAGGACCGGGTAGTCCCGTCGCCGCAGCACGAGCCCGTCCGCGCGGTCCGTGGTGATGGAGCTGACGCTGATGGCGTGGAGGTCCGTCGTGGCCTCGATCTCAGCCCGGGAGAACGCCTCCATGCCGTCGGCGAGGGAGAAGATGGAGACGAGGGCACCGACGCCGATGACCACGCCGAGCGTGGACAGCAGCGTGCGGAGCGGGTTCAGGCGCAGGGCCTGAAAGGCTACATTGACCGGCTCGGTGGCCATGCTCTCGTCCGGTTGCGTGAATACCAGGGGAGTACAGTAGAATACGGGGTGGCGCCCGAACAGGTTGCGCTTCGCGACATCCACAACCCCTTCCAACCCGGAGGCCTGCCATGTGGGTCCGTAGTGCCTTTCCCCGTTCCGCCCTCGCGTTCCTGTCAGGGGCGCTCGTCGTCTCCGTGTGTGCCGCGCCTGCGGCGGCGCAGTCCGCTCCCGCCGGCGTGCGGGGCGAGCTCATCGGCGACATCACGCAGCTCGAGGCGAAGTACGTCGGGCTGGCCGGCGCCATGGGCGAACACCTGGGCTGGCGGCCGGGCGACGGCGTCCGTTCGGCCAGCGAGGCAATGATGCACGTGGCCGCCGCGAACTACATGATCGCAAGCATCGCAGGCGTCCCGATGCCGGCGGGACTGCCCGGCGGCGGGGACATGCGCGCCATGGGCAGCGCCATGGAGGCCATCACCGATGCCGGCGAGGTTGCGGCCGCGCTGCAGCGCTCGTTCGAGCATGCCCGCAGCGCCATAGCCGGGACGTCCGATGCCGACCTGGAGGGTGTCGTGACCCTGTTCGGCCGGGAGACCACGCGCCGGGCCACGCTGACCCTCATGGTCTCCCACATGCACGAGCACCTTGGGCAGCTCATCGCGTACGCCCGCACCAACGGCATCACGCCGCCCTGGAGCGGCGAGTAGCGGGGAGACGCGGCCGGCCGCACCGTTACGGGGCGGCCGGCTGCACCGCCTGCGGG
>DATHVO010000203.1:0-12586 GCA_035461265.1 Longimicrobiales bacterium | reverse complement strand
TTGTCCAGTGCGCCGTTGTAGATGGAGTCGCCGGTGGCGTCGGGCGGTCCGATGCCGAGGTGGTCCCAGTGCGCCGTGTAGACGATGTATTCGTCCGGCCGCCGGCCGCCCTCGAGCTTCGCCACGACGTTCCGGGAGTCCACGTCCCGGAGCTGCTGCTGCAGGACGAAGCTCACCTGGCCGCCCAGCTCCACGGGCTGGAAGTCCCGCTGCAGCGCGGCGGCCTTGAGCGCGTCGAAGTCGTGGCCCAGCTGCTCCATGTACCGGCGCGCCGCCGGCTCCGGCATCCAGGCCTGGACGGCGACGGCGCCGGCGTTGTTGTCCGCGGACCGGACTTCGAAGTTCTCACGCTCGAAACCCGCCGACAGCACCTCGAAGGGATAGCCCGCCGGCCCCGTCTCGTGGATGATGATGGCCGCGGCGGCGCCCTTCTCGGCGGCGATCTCGTACTTGTACGTCCACCGGCCGTAGTACGTCATGGCGTTGCCACGGAACAGCGCCTCGTCCTGCGTGGCATAGCCCGGATCGTTCACCAGCATGACGATGGTCCTGCCCGTGACGTCCACGTCCTTGTAGTCGTCCCAGTCGTACTCCGGCGCCACTACGCCATAGCCCACGAAGACCAGGTCGCTGTTCTCGACCCGGACCTCCGGCGCCACCCGGCGCGACGACGCGATGTACTCAGTGCGGCCCTCCAGCGGGATGGCACGGCCGCCTGCCTGGAGTGTGGCCGTCACGCGCGGCGTCACGCCCACCAGCGGCACGTTCTGGATGTACGTGCCGTCCGGGTTGCCTGGCGCAAGGCCGATGGCCCGGAACTCCGCCTCGAGGTACCGCACCGTACGGTCCTCCCCCGGCGTGCCCGGCGCCCGGCCTTCCATGGAATCGTGCGACAGCACCTCGATCCGGCGAAGAATGCCCTCCGCCGAGATGTGTGCGAGCGCCGGCTCCATCACCTCCATGGTGACCGGCGTGTCCTCCACCGTGCGGTCCGCCGCCGCACAGCCCAGGACGACGACCCCGGCGAGGGGCAGTGCCGTCCGTGCATGCAACATCATCATCAACGCCTCCGATATGGGTGCGGTTGCGCAGCAGCTGGAATGTGGCGATCGCCCGTTCGCGACGCCACTCGCCACGGCGCGCGGCACAACCGTCATACAGACCTGCAAGGCGTGCGTTCCCGCGGCCCGTTCAGTCGTCGGCGAAGCGCCAGGACGGTGCGGACTCACGGTCCGGCGCCTCGCCCAGCAGGCGGGCACGAACCATTGCCACCGGCATGTTGCCGCCCTGCAGGACCCCGTCATGGAACTCGCGGTCCGTCATCCGGCCGGATTCCACGAGTTCCCGCCGGAGCGCCCTGAACTGGAGCCCGCCCAGCATGTAGGCCGCCTGGTACAGCGGCGGGTAGGTGCCGATGAGGGACCGCCGCACCTCCGCCGCCGCATTCGCCCGTTCGTGGCCCACCCGCTCCACCAGGAAGTCGATGGCCTCGTCCGGCGTCATGGCGCCCAGGTGCACGTTCAGGGAGAAGACGATCCGGGCTGCGCGGTGCAGCCGCCAGAAGAGCATGCCCATCCGGTCCTCCGGCGTTTGCGGGAAGCCGAGGTCCCACAACAGCATCTCCCAGTACAGCGCCCAGCCTTCCGTCCAGAACGGCGTCGAGAAGACACGCCGGTGCGCGTTGTAGCGCGCAGTCATGTACTGCTGCAGATGGTGGCCCGGGATCAGCTCGTGATGCACCACCGCCCGTGAGAAATGGACGTTGTTGCCCCGCATCGCCATCAGCTTGTCCTCGTGCGTCATCGCGTCCGTCGGAAACGCCACCCGCACCACCTCGCCCCCCAGGTAGAACGGCGACGTCCGCTGCTGCTCCGGCGACAGCATCTCCATCCGCCAGACTTCCTTCGCCAGCGGCGGGATCGTGAGGAGGTCGCGGGCCTCCACGAATGCGATGGCCTCCAGGGCGAGGTCCCGCGTCAGCTCCGTCTGCCGGCCCGGCTCGACGTGCCTCGCCTTCACCGCCTCCAGCGCCGCCTTCCAGTCGTCCCCATGCCCCATCTCGCCGGCTGCCCGCCGGAGCTCTGCCTCCGTCCATGCGAATTCGCGGTCCGCGATGCGGACCAGTTCCGCGGCCGTGTACGGGATCATCTCGTAGCGCAGGTCCGCCTCCAGGCCCGCGCTCCCGATGGGGTCCCCGATGATGGGCTCCTGCTCGTCCGGATGGATGCCCGCCACCCTCTCCCGCAGCGTCCGGGCATACGCCTCCAGCCCGGCGTCCAGCCTGCCATAGGGCTCCGACGACCACCACGTGAACAGCGGGTCGTACCCCGCGTAGAAGCGGTACCACCCCTGCAGCGTCGTCCTGAGATCCGCCACGACTCGCGCCGCGCGGAACGCGAGGATGGGGGTCGTCAGGATCGTTGGGGCGGATCCGGCCGCCGGACGCCGGACGGAGGACGAGGCCGCGTCGGCGCCGGCTTCCACCGCCTGCCGCGCCGTCTCGACCTGCGCCGCCAGCGCTGCCAGCGTCGCCGCCGTGACCCGCCCGTCCACCGGTTCCAGGTCCCGCCGCGCCTCCAGCAGCGAACCCATGACGTCGGCGAACGGCAGCAGCGCCGCCATTTCCACCGCAGACCGCTCCTCCCGGTCCAGCAGCGAGACCTGGTACGCGATCTCGTTCCGCAGCAGCGCGTGGTCGATCCGGGCCTCCACATCCAGCGACTGGTATGCGAGCTCCCCGAGGCGGGCCTGCCAGCCGGAATAGAACGACCGCATGCGCTCCCGCCGCGGGGCGGAGTACGGGGCGTCGTGCCGCCTGAGCAGTGTCGCCCGGTCCACCACGTAGCGGTCTACGCCATCCCGCAGCGAGCTGCTGGTGGCCGACGTGAACGCAGCCGCCGGCGGGACGGGCTCCGTCTCCCGGACGGCAGGGGCCGCCGCCTGCGCGGCGAGGGGGCCGCTACCAACGACGAGACAGGCCACGGCCATGAGCATGAGGGCAGCGCGACGGCGCCGCGGTTCGGGCTGACACGGGATCATCGGGTACTCGACGGTTCGGGACGGGACCGCTGGTGCGGTGTGCGACGGACCGCATAAACTATTCGGGCGGCCGGATTATTGCCATCGATCGGCCATACCGTCATACGAACCCCGACGCGGGAGTACGCGGACAGGTGCACAGATCCATCGAGTCGCTGCTGCGCGACGCGGACGAGAGCCGGCGGCCGTTGCCCGAGGTCATCCTCCAGCTGGAAGTGGATGAGACGGGCGTGGCGGCCGAGGCGGTCCGGGCCCGCATCCGGAACACGCTCACGGTCATGCGTGGCGCCATCGAGGAGGGCCTGAAGGGTGACGTGCGCTCGCCATCGGGTCTCACGGGTGGGAGGGCGAAGCGTCTGTTCGATGCCGGCCCGCGCCTCCTGGGCCCCCGCGTGACGACGACGCTGGCCCGCGCCATCGCGACGCTGGAGGTGAATGCGGCCATGGGACTGATTGTGGCGGCGCCGACAGCGGGTGCGGCGGGTGTGCTCCCGGCGATCCTCATCAGCGTGGGAGAGTTCATGGAGCTGGACGAGGAGACGCTGGTGGACGCGATGCTGGTGGCGGGCGGCGTCGGCGGCGTCATCGCGCACCGTGCATCCCTCTCCGGTGCCGAAGGCGGCTGCCAGGCGGAGACGGGCTCGGCGGCGGCCATGGGTGCGGCGGCGGTGTGCTGGGTGGCGGGTGGCACGAACGAGCAGGTCGGCACGTCGGTGGCGCTCTCGCTGCAGGGCATGCTGGGACTGATCTGCGACCCCATCGGCGGGCTGGTGGAGGTCCCTTGCATTTACCGGAACGCGTCGGCCGCCATGCAGGCCATCGCCGCGGCGGAGCTGGCGCTGGCCGGCTGCGATTTTCCCGTCCCTGCGGACGAGGTCATCGACGTCATGGGAGAGGTCGGCCGCCGGATGCCTGTGGCGTACCGGGAGACGGCCCGTGGCGGGCTGGCCGCGACGCCGTCGGCCCGGCGCCTGGTCCAGATCGAGCCATCGCGGCAGCCGACGGGTATAAGCCGGTGATGCGACGCACTCCCGACACCGTGTCCTGCGGCTGACGCATGGTATCCCTCTTCGACATCCTGGGCCCCGTCATGGTGGGGCCGTCGTCATCGCACACGGCGGGCGCGTGCCGCCTCGGCCTGATGGCCCGGGCGATCGTCGGCGGGATGCCGGACCGCGTGCGGATCGCGCTGCACGGCTCCTTCGCGGCGACCGGCGAGGGGCACGGCACGCACCGGGCGCTGGTGGGCGGCCTGGCGGGCATAGCGCCGGACGACCTTCGCCTGCGCCAGGCCTACGACGAGGCGAAGGCGGCAGGGCTGGAGTGGGAATTCGCGGAGATCGACCTGGGCGAGGAGGCCCACCCGAACACCGTGGTGTTCGACCTGCAGCGCGGCGGCGAGAGCGTGCGCATACGAGGCGCGTCCGTGGGCGGCGGCCGCATTGAGGTGACGGAGATCGACGAGTTCACCGTGTCCCTCGCCGGCGACTATCACACGCTTGTGATCCTGGCACGTGACGAGCCCGGCACCATCATGACCATCACGGGTCTGCTGGCTGCCGAGCGGATCAACCTGGCCACCATGCGGGTGGACCGCACGGGCCGGCACAAGGAAGCGCTGATGACCATCGAAGCCGACGCGCCGGTGCCGGACCACGTCCTGGACGAGCTGCGGGACTTCGACTGGCTGCTGTGGGTACGCCGCGTCGAGAAGATCGCCTGACATGATCCACGGCAACGGCAGGATCGACCTCGTCCTCGTGGACTTCGACGACACGCTGGTGGACACGGGTCCGCGCTTCCAGGGCGCCCGGCGTTCGCTCCTCGGCCTCATGGAGGAGGCGGGTTTCGCCGCCGACGCAGCGCATGACATGCTGTACAACCAGGTCGATCCCGCCATGCGGGCGCAGTACGGCCTCGGGCCCCGCCGCATGGAGCCCGCGTTCGTGGCGACGTACGAGGCTCTGTGTGCCGCCGCCGGGCGGCCCGTGGACCCCGCGCTGAGGGAGCGCTGTGCGGAGCTCGGCCGGAGTTGTTACGGCCCGCCGCCGGCCTTCGACGGCGCTCTGGACGCCCTGCGCCGCCTCAGCGCCAGCCACCGGACGGTCATCTACACCCAGAGCGGCGACCTCGAGTACCAGCAGGACTGCATCCGGGGCGTGGGCATCGTGGACATCGTCAGTGCCGCCCACGTGCACGTCTGCTCGCGGAAGGACGTGGAGATGTTCCGGCAGACGCTCCAGGCATTCGACGTGCGCGACCCGGCAGCCGCGTGGATGATCGGCAACAGCATGCGCAGCGACATCAACCCCGCGCTGGAGGCGGGCGCCAACGCCATCCTCGTGGAGACGCACGACCCGTGGGAGTACGACCTGGTGGAGCCGGTCTCGCCCCGCTTCCACCGCGTCCGTTCATTCACCGCCGCCGTGGAGCTGCTCGTTCCATGACCCGACGCCGCCGTATCGCCCTGCTCCTCTGCGTCGTCCTTTCCGCGTGTGGCCGGGATGCGCCACGCCCCGCGGTGCAGGACAGCGCCGCACCCGGCGCCGGCGTGGCCCCACCGGCGGCGACGCCGCAGCAGCGCTGGCCGGCGCCCGGCGCCGGGTCCATCGATGTCCGGCGGGAGCGCACCCGCGACCTCACCAGCGATGGCCGTCCCGAGCGGCTCTCCGTCACGGCGCGGGGCGAGCGCTACGACTCGCTCGACATCGTCATCGTCATCGAGGGTGCGGACGGCGACACCCTGTGGCTGGACCACTGGACGAGCCTCTACTACTTCCACTACGACCCGCTGGAGGGGAAGTCGGACACGGAAGTGGCGCAGATCGTACAGGGCCACGTGGACGCGCTGCTGGTCGATGACCGCTTTCACACGGGCATGCCCGACCGGATGCTGGGCGGGGACCCCACCGACATGATCCGGGAGAGCGTGCGCTACCACCTCGCCGAGCTGGACTGGCGCCTTCGCGCCGACCTCGATCCGGCCGACCTCACGCCGACGGAGGCGTACGACCGGATCCAGCCGGACCTCGTGGGCAATGCCCGCGTCACGGCGGTGGCCAACGAGCTCGCCGACATGCCGACGTACAACTACTTCGCCGGCGGCGAGGCGTCGTACGTCATCGGGTGGAGCGTCCGGGAGAACGCCTTCGTCCGCCTCTTCGCCTGCTGCTGAGGGCGGCGTGACAGGGGAACCGGCAACGCCCGACAACGGATCGGAGGGGCCGCCCGAGCATGCGCTCCTCCGCGTCACCGACGACCTCGCCATCCCCATCGCCGAGCTGACCTACGCCGCCACCCGGTCCGGCGGTCCCGGCGGGCAGCACGTCAATACGTCCGCCACGCGCGTGGAGGTGACCTTCGACGTCGGCGCTTCGGCCGCCCTGACCGAGGACCAGCGGCAGCGGATCACGGAGCGGCTGGCCAACCGCATCGACGGCGCCGGCATCCTCCGCCTCGCCTCGAGCGCTCACCGCAGCCAGCACCAGAATCGCGAGGACGTCACCGCCCGCCTCGCCCGCCTCCTGTACGACGCACTCCAGGAGCGGAAGCCCCGGAAGAAGACCCGCGTACCCCGCGCCGCGAAGGAGGCCCGCCTCCGGCAGAAGAAGAAGCGTTCGCAGGTCAAGAAGAAGCGGGGCCCCGTGGAGCCCGACGAATAGCCCGTAGCGCCCGTCGCCCGATGCGTGAGCGGGCGGCCCCCCGAAGGAAACCGCCCGCCTGCAGCGCCTGCAGCGCCTTGCCCCCTACCTCGTGATCTCCTGCGGCTTCGTCCGCATGGCCATGGCCGGATAGCTGCGGATGTCGGAGCCGGTGTAGACCTGCCGCGGCCGGGCGATCTTCTGCTCCGAGTCACGCAGCATCTCCTGCCACTGCGCCAGCCAGCCCGCTGTCCGCGGAATGGCGAACAGTACCGGGAACATGTCCACGGGGAAGCCCATGGCCTGGTAGATGATCCCGGAGTAGAAGTCCACGTTGGGATACAGCTTGCGGGAGACGAAGTAGTCGTCCTCGAGGCTGATGCGCTCCAGCTCGATGGCGATGTCCAGCAGCGGATTGCTGCCCGTCACATCGAACACCTGCCGGGCCATGTCGCGGAGGATCTTGGCCCGCGGGTCATAGTTCTTGTAGACACGGTGGCCGAAGCCCATGAGGCGGAACTCGCCGGCCTTCACGCGCTGGATGTAGTGCGCGACCTTGTCCTTGCTGCCGATCTCGTGGAGCATGTGCAGCACCTGCTCGTTCGCACCGCCGTGGAGCGGCCCGTAGAGCGCCGCCGCTGCCGCCGACACCGAGACGTACGGATCGGACTGGGCGCTGCCGACGCTGCGCATGGCGTTGGCGCTGCAGTTCTGCTCGTGGTCGGCGTGCAGGATGAAGAGCACGTTCAGTGCGCGCTCGAGGACCGGGTCC
The DNA here is from genome assembly GCA_035461265.1 of Longimicrobiales bacterium. Taxonomy (GTDB): domain Bacteria; phylum Gemmatimonadota; class Gemmatimonadetes; order Longimicrobiales; family RSA9; genus SH-MAG3. The sequence goes on along the minus strand of DATHVO010000203.1, from coordinate 5,134 downwards.
GGCTTGTACTCCCGCTCGGTCATCCGGAACATCATGCTCAGGAAGTTGCCGCAGTAGCCGAGCTCGTTGTCGGGGCCCGTGTAGGGCAGCCCGGCGGCGTGCCTGAACGCATACGCGGCGAGAGTCGGCATCTTCGCGATGAGACGGAGGATCTGCTGCCGGCGGACCTCCGCATTCAGGACCTGCTTCGACTCGGGGTAGTACGTGGACAGCGCCGCCACCGAGCTGATGAGCATGCCCATGGGGTGCGCGTCGTGGCGGAACCCGTTGAGGAACCGCTTCACGTTCTCGTGCACCATTGTGTGCATCTTCACTTCATTGGTCCAGTCGTCGAGCTGCTGCTGGTCCGGCAGCTCGCCGTTCAGGAGCAGATAGGCCACCTCCAGGTGGTTGCTCTTGCTCGCCAGCTCCGCGATGTCGTAGCCGCGATAGCGCAGGATGCCCCGGTCCCCGTCAATGAACGTGACCGAACTGCGGCACGATGCCGTGTTCAGAAACGCGGGGTCGTAGCCGAGCAGACCGAAGTCCTCGTCGTCGGCCTTGATCTGCCTCAGGTCCGCCGTTCGTATGGCCGCGCCGTACCCGGCATACGTGCCGTACGTGATGGGCACCTCGTACTGCTTGCCCGTCCGGTTGTCGATTATGGTGAGCGTGTCCGGCATTGCACCGCTCCGCGTTGCTGGAGACAGGGACTTCAGAGGATGTCGGTATCAAAATGCAACGTCCGGACCGGCGCCGGCCAGCCCCCCCGCGCATGATCCATGTGTCCGTGGCGCACCGTCTTGCGCCGCCCGCCGGCGCCCGGACCGGCCCGCCCGTCAGGTCGCGTCGGGACGTAATGTCCCGCCCTGGGCCGCGGTCCGGGGGGCATTCCGACCGCTCAGCGGAGGTCCCGGACGCCGGTGCTCGCCAGTCGCCGGACGGGTGCGCGCCAGAACACGCGTCGGACCCGGAGGGCGAGGAGGATGGCGACGGCGGCCAGTCCGAGGGACAGGCCGGCCCAGATTCCGAGTGCGCCGAGGCCGCCCCGGAAGGCGAGGGCGTATCCGACAGGCAGACCGATGCCCCAGTAGCCGACGGCTGCGACGGCCATGGGGACGCGGGTGTCGGCGGCGCCCCGGAGAACGGACAGGCCGGCGACCTGGGCGCCGTCGAAGAGCTGGAATGCGGCGGCGACGAGGAGCAGGCGGCTACCCAGCGCGATGATCTCCGCGTCGGGCGTATACAGTCCGATGAGCGCGCGGGGCGCGAGGACGAAGACCAGTGCACAGCAGAGCATGAACCCGGTGCAGACGGCGTATGTGGAGAGGACCGCCCTGCGCACGGCGTGCCGGCGTCGGGCGCCGATGTGCTGGCCGACGCGGATGGAGCCGGCGAGGCTCGCACCGAGGGAGACCATGAAGGTGGTGGCAGCGATGTTGAGCGTGACCTGGTGTGCGGCGAGTTCGAGTGCTCCGAGCCAACCCATCATGACGGCGGCGAAGGAGAAGAGGCCCACTTCGAGGCCGAACTGCGCGCCCACGGGGCCGCCGATTGCGAGGATGCGCGCCAGCTCGAGGCGGCGGGGCCGTAGAGAGACGCGGAGGGAGGGCAGGGACCGGTGGCCTGCGAGGACGCCGGCGATGCCGATGAGCATGGTCCAGCGGACGATGGTGGTTGCCCAGCCGCTCCCCACCACGCCCATGGCCGGGACCCATCCCTCGACGCCGTAGATGAGGACGCGGTTCGCGACGATGTTCACTGCGAGGCCGATGAACGTCACGACCATGGGCGCGGTGGCGCGGCCCATCCCCTCGAGGTACTGGCGCGCGGCGACGAAGAGCAGGGCGGGCGCCATGCCTGCCGCCAGCGCCTGCATGTAGCGGCCGGTGAGGTCCGCGACGGCGGCGTCCTGGCCCAGCAGCAGGGACAGGCGTCCGCCGGCCAGGCAGAAGAGCGCCACGGGCACGCTGAGGAGCAGCGCGAGCCAGACGCCCTGCACCAGGGCACGGCGGCAGCCGTCCAGGTTGCCGGCGCCGAAGGCCTGGCTCACGACGGGCGTCATGCCCATCACCACGCCGGTGGTGAGGAGGAGGGCGAAGTGGTGGAGTGCGCTGCCCAGGCCGACGGCGGCCAGCGGCTGAGCGCCCAGCGGCCCCACCATAATGGTGTCCGCCGTGCTCATGCCGACCTGGCCGAGCTGGTTGATGACCAGCGGTCCGGCCAGGCGCAGGAGTCCACCCAGCTCGTGGCCGTAGAGGGTAGCGGCCCGCCCGCCTGCCACGGACCGCGCCGCCTCAGTACGTCGTGAGGACGATGATGTCGTCCCCGGGCATGAACTCCCAGCGCCGGGCGAGGGGCGGGTTCAACGCCACCTCGGTAGCCCGCGCGGAGTTCGAGGCGGCGCGCACGCCGAGGGCCGTCTCGCCGTGTGCCCTGGCGGTCGCCGCCACGTCGCTGAAGCTGGCGACCGTCCCATCTAGTCCGTAGTCGCCGGCGGGCCGGAAGATGATCTCGGCGCCGCCGGGACCGAACAGCTCCTCGAACACGGTCCGCAGCTCCCGCCTGAGCGCAACCTGCGCCAGCATGTGGCTCAGGATGACCGGGCTGATGATCACTTCGCCGGCGATGCCCCGCAGGAGCTGGATGTTGCCGGCGTCCAGCAGTTCCGTCAGCACCCCGGGGCCGCCCCGCTCGGGCAGCATGTCCCGGAGCAGGAGGTAGCCGAGGATGGAACGCGCGTCGCTCTCCTCCCCGGAGCCGAGACGGTCACTGCCCAGCAGCACAATGTTGTCGAAGGCCGTGACGTCCAGCCGTTCCAGCACGGAAGGCGTGGCGTAGTCCGCCTCCACGTGTCGCACGGGCACGCCGCCGGGCGCGACCTCGTGACGGTGCAGCGAGGCCTCCCGCCGCGCCGCCGGAACCGTCGACACCACGACGATCTCGAACGCGTCGCCGCCGTAGCTGCCGAACTCGCGCAGGAGGGCCGGTACCTTGTGGCTCCAGCCGAGGATGAGGACGCGGCGCGGACCTGCCGTCGCCGGCGGCGCCAGCCGTCGGGCCGCAGGCGTGGCGGTGACTGCCGATGCGGACCCCGGCTCCGTCTCCTGGTAGCCCCGCGCCACCAGCGCCAGGCGGTCGCCCTCCTGCAGCACGGCGTCCGCCGGAGCATTGAGCAGAGGGAGGAACGTATCGCTGGCCGGCCGAACGATGCCCAGCAGCACGGCGTCCTGGAAACGACCCGCCAGCTCGCCGCAGGACAGGCCCGCGAGGGCTGGGTAGCCGCGGACATAGATCTCGTTGCCGTGGCCGTGTGTGAGTAGCTCGCCATACACGCGGGACAGCCCGCGGTGGCGCACGGTCTGCGCGATGAGCCGGCTGATGATGGCGTCGCTCGCCAGGATCTCCATGGGTCCGCCGTAGGCGCGGCGGGCGACGGGTATGCGGCGCGAGTCGAAGATCTCGGCCACGACCAGGGGCAGCTCCGCGTCGCCGGCCTGCTCGTGGTTGGTCATGCTCAGCAGCGCCTTCACGGTGCGCGTGTCCGCCTGGTCCGGGCCGCCCTCGCCGAAGTCCGTCGCCGGCATGATCACCGCGGCGGCGTGAATGAAGTCCACCCGCTGGAGGTGCTCCAGGCGCAGCGCCGACCCGGTCCTCAGGATGACCTGCCGCTCGTTCCACAGCCGGCCCAGTCGCTCCCGCAGCTCGATCCCCAGCTCCGTCGTCACCTCGTCGGCGAGGATGGCGATGCGCAGGGTGCGCGCACCGTGGAGCTCCAGGAACCGGCGCACCCGGGAGCCCGACATGACGAGCTCCTGCACAATGGTCGGGGTCCGGTTCGTCCACCCGATGATGAGGACGTGGTCCCGCTGAGCGATGGGCGTCAGACCCATCTCGAGCTCACGCATGCGCTGGTTCAGCCACTGCGTCATGATGGCGACGAGGGCGCCGAGGAAGACCACATACCCCAGCACCGTCAGTATCGTCGAGACGAAGCGTGTGATCGTGCCCTCGTCATCCCCCAGGTAGCCGGGGTCCGACAGACGCAGGAATGCCCACCACACGGCCGCCGGGAATCCGCCGTCCACGCCCGCCCCCGCGAAGTGCACCACGGCGCCGGCCAGGACCGACAGCACGCCGATGAGGGCCGCAATGACGAGCAGGCGATAGTGCGCTCCCCGGAGGACCAGGCGCTCCAGCAGGAACTTCGCGCGGTTTCTCAGGTGTCGAGGCATGGGCGAAGATGCGGGGCGCCACGGAGCCCGAGCAAGGACCTTGCTCCGCGACGTCGGACGTCGTCACTTACCGTCATGACGACGCCGGCGGTGGAGGACTACCTCAAGGCCATCTACCAGCTCTCGGAGGAGGGCGAGGCGGTGAGCACGTCCGCCATTGCGGAGCGGCTGGGCATCGCGGCGGGATCCGTCACGGGCATGCTCAAGCGCCTCGCCGAGGCGGGCCTGGTGGAGCACACGCGATACCACGGCGCGCGCCTCACCGACGACGGGGCCGCCAACGCCGTCCGGACCATACGTCGGCACCGCGTGCTGGAGCTGTTCCTGGTGGACGTGCTGGGCTACACCTGGGACCGCGTCCACGACGAGGCGGAGCGGATGGAGCACGTCGTCTCGGACGAGCTCATCGACCGGATGGCGAATGTGCTGGGAGAGCCCGACGCCGACCCACACGGGGCGCCCATCCCCGCCGCGGAAGGCGAGTTCGTCGAACGCCGATACCCGTCCCTCGCGGAACTGGATGCAGGCGACCGCGCTACCCTCCGCCAGGTCCCCGACGAGGACGCCGCCGCCCTCCGCTACCTCGCCGAGCTCGACCTCAAGCCCGGCGCCGACCTCGAGGTCGTGGACGTCGCCCCCTTCAACGGCCCCATCCGCGTCCTCATCAACGGCGTCGAACAGATCGTCGGCCAGGAGCTGGCCCGGCACGTACAGGTCGAACCCTCCAACACCTGACCGCCCCCGCTCCCGTTCCCGCTCCCGTTCCCGCTCCCGCTCCCGTTCCCGTTCCCGCTCCCGGTCCCGCTCCCGTTCCCGTTCTACCCATCCATCGCCCCCTGCTCCGTCGCGCGTCCGTCCGGCGTCAGGATGAGCCGGACGTCATCCCGCCGCGTCAGCAGCGCCGCCTCCTCCGCCTCCCG
>DATHVO010000202.1:0-4971 GCA_035461265.1 Longimicrobiales bacterium | reverse complement strand
TAAATCGTCGCGGCCGCCTCGCCGGCATCCTTGACGTCGAAAGGGCTCATGGCGATGACGCGGAGCCCGAGGTTCTCCAGGATGGGCATGAAGTCGGACAGGACCAGACGCTCCCCCCGGAGGTACACGTTCAGCCGCGTGATGCGCTCGCCGGCGGCATCGGTCCCCCCGGGATTGGAGAGACGGAGGGCGACGGGCGCGTCATCGGCTTCCATGCGCTGGATGACCTCCATGTCCGCCACCGCCTCCTCGGGCGGCGTTGCGGCCTGGTACTCGTCGCTGAAGGCGGCGCCCCACCTCTCGGCGAGACGGCGCGCCTCATCCGCCGGACGGTCCTCCAGCAGCCGGCTCTCCAGGCGGTCGCCCCACGTCCGGATCATATGCCGGACCGTCTGCTCGATCTGCTCCGGCGCGATGGCGCCCAGACGCTCCGGCATCGCCGTGATGTAGAAGTGCAGGCGGGCCTGGTCGCCGCCGCCCATGACGAGGTGGTAGTTCAGGAGCGCGCCCTCGAACTGCCGGACCAGCTCCTTCTGCAGGGCACGCCGGGCCCGGCCCGAATACCGGTCCTTCGGCATGATCACCATGATGGACACGCCCCGCTCGAGGGGGTCACGCCGCATCGTGACCTTCACCTCCTGCGTGTGGTAGCGCGTCAGGATGGCGTCGATCTGCTTGCCGATCTCCGCTGCCGGGGCGACGAACAGCTCCTCCTTCGGCATGGAGTTGAAGATGGAGATGGACTCCTTGTAGTCGTGCGATTCCGGCAGCCAGCCCGCCTGCTCGATGATGGCACGCAGCTTCTGGCGCAGTAGCGGGATGCGCTCCGCGTCCTCGGCATACGCCCGGGACGTGAACAGCCCGACGAACCGGCGCTCACCGGCCAGCCGCCCCTCGGCGTCCAGCTTCTTGACGCTCATGTAGTCCATGGGGACGCGGCGGTGGACCACGGAAACGGCTTCCGTCTTGCTCAGGACCAGGACCGGGCTCGAGGCATCCCCGTCGTGGAGGTCCGGCCGACCGGCGGCGGGGATGGCCGGCTCCGCATACCCGCGCTCCCGCTGGCGACGCAGAACGCCCAGTCCCGACGACGGGTCCGGGACCAGCTCGCCGTCCCGCGCGTCGTAGGTCTCGTAGCCGAGGAAGATGAAGCTGGCCTGGCGCAGCCAGCGCAGGAAGTCCTGGATCTCCGCGATCTCCGCCCGGCGGTCCGGCAGGCGGCGGGCCGTCTCCTCCAGGTATGCCACCGTCTCGTTCAGGGCGTTGACCATGGCCCCGAAGTCGTCCGTGCTGAGGACCACGTCCTCCAGCGCGTCCCGGATGTCCTCGCCCATCTCACGGGCGGCGGCGGCGTCGCCGACCTCGGCGACCTCGCAGTGGACCAGCGACTCGCGCGGGTCACCCGCCGACGCCGGTCCCAGCTCCACCACCTGGCCATCGCCGCTCCGGACCACGCGCAGGACCGGATGCAGGAATCGCTCGATGGCGATGGCCCGGCCCGTGACGTACTCCCGGATGGAGTCCACCACGAACGGTCTCTCCGTGACATTCGTGCGGATGACCGTCACAGGTGCATCCCACGGCTCCACGTCATGGTCGGGACGCACGACTTCCACGTCCACGCGGCCGGGACGGGAGTGCTGCAGGTGCCGGAACGCGGACAGTACGAGCGCCGCCGTCGTCTCGGGGCTCCGCCCCTCGAAAAACTCCGGCGACGCCTTGGCCAGGTACAGCTCGGTGAAGCGCACGACCAGCTCCGACTCTCCCGCCGGGACACGGCCGCGGAGTACGGCAGAAACGGCTTCGACGGCAGTCACGTTGCCCTCCGTCGCGGATTCTCCATGATGATCATTCATGCCTGGGCGCGTCGACGACGCCCTCCGGAGTCGCGGGTTCTGCGTCCATGCGCCCCGCATCGGCGGAGCGACGCGCACACGGTGGACTCCGCACCCGTGCGCATTGGGGCACGTCGAAGTTCTCGCCGCTCCGTACCCGCCGCAAGGCCGGGCGGCGTGTGTTTCCCCGCTCCGCCGGCGGCAAACCGCGGCGATGCCTTGCCCCGCCGCCCGCGGCACCGTTAGCCATTCCCTTTCGTGCATACGCCTGACCCGCTGGAGAGGTGCCGATGAAGATCGCGAAGTCCGTCGCCACACTGGCGACTGCCGCAATTCTCTGCCTCGCCGCCGATGCCGGCGGCGCCGCGCTGGCCGCCCAGGAAGCCGGCCGCTACGTCGTCGCCCCGGCCGGGAACGAGGCGCGGTACCTCGTCCGGGAGCAGCTCGCCCGCATCAACTTCCCCAGCGACGCGGTGGGGACGACGACGGGGGTGGAGGGCGCCATCACGGTGGACGGCGCCGGCCGCATCGGGGCGGGGTCCGGCTTCACCATCGACCTGGCAAGCCTGGCCAGCGACAGCGATCGGCGGGACAACTACGTGCGGCGCAACACGCTCCAGACCGACGAGCACCCGTCGGCCGTCTTCGTGCCCACCGCGTTCTCGGGACTCGCCTTTCCACTGCAGGCGGGGGAGGCGGCCTTCCGGATCACCGGCGACCTGACCATCCGCGGGGTGACCCGCCCGGTGACGTGGGACGTCACCGCGAGGACGGCCGGTGACGGCATCACGGGGACGGCCCGGACTAGCTTCACCTTCGAGGACTTCAGCCTCGACAAGCCGCGTGTCGCCTCGGTCCTCTCCGTGGCGGACGAGATCCGCCTGGAGTACGAGTTCTCCCTCGTCCGGGAGCGCTGAGCGGCGTGGCCCGGGTCGACTCCCGCGACGACGGCACGGAGGCGCGCAGATGAAGATCGCCCTGGTCGGATTCGCCGGCTCCGGCAAGACCACCGTGTTCAACACGATGACCGGACTCGACGCCCCCGTCGGCTACGGCGGGGACGTCCGGATGGGGGTCGTACGGGTGCCGGATTCCCGGATCGATGCGCTGTCCCGGATCTTCTCCCCCCGCAAGACCACGTACGCCGAGATCACTTTCGTGGACATCCCCGGCGAGCACGGTGCGGAGAAGAAGGGGCTGTCCCGGAAGGGTCTGCAGCAGATCCGCGACCAGGAGGCGATGTGCCTGGTGCTCCGCGCCTTCGACAGCCCGGCCGTGGAAGGCGCGCCGGACCCGGCCGGCGACCTCGAGGCCTTCCATGCCGAATGCATCCTGGCGGACCTGGAGATCGTGGAGCGCCGGCTGGAACGGGCCAGGCGGGAGAAGGCGAACCCTGCCGAGGTCGCAGCCTTCGAGGCCATGCACGCCTCCCTCGAGGCGGAGCGGCCCATCCGCCTGCTGTCCGCGGAGGAGTTGAACCGCGACCTGCTCCGTGGCTACGGCCTCCTCACGGACCGGCCGCTCCTCGTGGCGCTGAACGTCGGCGAGGACCGGGCGGCGGAGCCCATGCCGGCGGCCATCGAGTCGCGCAACGCGGAGATCGGTGCCGCCGGCCTGGTCCTGTCCGCCAGCGTCGAGGCGGAGATCGCCGCGCTGGACCCCGAAGAGCAGGCGGCCTTCCTCGAGGACCTGGGCCTGCCGGGTCCCGCGCTGGACCGGTTCATCCGCAGTGCGTACGGACTGCTCGACCTGATCTCGTTCTTCACGGTAGGTCCCGACGAGGTCCGTGCGTGGACCATCCGCCGGGGCACCCGGGCTCGCCAGGCAGCCGGCCGCATCCACTCGGACCTGGAGCGCGGCTTCATCCGGGCCGAGGTGATGCCCTACGATGTCTTCATGGAATACGGTACCGAGCACGCCGTGAAGGAGGCCGGCCGGCTCCAGGTGGAGGGCAAGGACTTCGTTGTCTCCGACGGCGACATCCTGAACATCCGCTTCAACGTCTGACGCGCGTGCCCACGCCGCTCGAACCCGTCCGTCCCGCCTTCCGCGCCCTGGCCCGCGCCATCGTGCCGGAGGCGCGGGACCTGGACGAGACAGGCTGGCGTGAGCTCGAGGGGGTGGTCGAGGAAGCGCTGGCGAAGCGCCCGGCCGGCCTCCGGCGGCAGCTTCTCGTCTTCATCCGCGCGCTGGACACGCTGCCCCGCCTGCGCTGGGGGCGTCCCTTCCGCGCGCTCGACCCGGAGCGAGCCGGGCAGTTCCTCCGGGCCATGGAGTGTTCCCGCGTCTTCCTCCTCCGCCGTGGCTTCTGGGGTCTGCGGACCCTCGTCCTCATGGGGTATTACACGCGTCCGGCGGCGTACGACGCAGTGGGATACGGCGCCCGGCTGCGTGGCTGGCTGGAGCATCCCGACGCGCCGGCGAACCTGCGGGACCGGCTGGCCGGCGCCCACCCCGGGACGGAGCCGCCCACGGTGGCGTCGTGACGACCCACCGCTACGACGTCGTCATCATTGGCTCCGGCGCAGGCGGCGGCACGGCCGCCCAGGCGCTGGCGCCGCTGGTCGCCGCAGGCAGGACGGTGCTGGTCCTGGAGAAGGGTCCACGCCTGGACGTCCACGAGATGACCGGCCGGGAGGCGGAAATGGCGTCTGCCCTCTACGAGGCGGACGGCGGCTTCCTGACGGCGGATGGGGCCATGACGCTGGCCTTCGGCAGGGCATACGGCGGCAGCACGGTGGTCTACACGGGCACGACGCTGCCGGCGCCGGCGCGGGTCCTGGAGCGGTGGGGCGTGCCGGGTCTCACGCACGACGACCTCATCAGACGGTCCCGCAGGTATGTGGTCGAGAACGGCGTCCACCTCCTCGACGGGGACCTCCTCAACGACAACAACCGGCTGTTCGCCGAAGGCTGCGCTGCACTGGGGTGGCACGCGGAACAGTTCGCCCTGAACCTCCGTGGCTGCCTGGGCGCGTCGCTGTGCAACCTGGGGTGCCCCAACGGCGCCAAGCAGGGCACGCACGTCGTGCAGCTTCCTGCGGCGGAACGCGCCGGCGTGGAGGTGGTGACCCGCGCCGACGTGCTGCGCATCGATCCGTCGTCCCGGCGGCTGCACGTGCGTGTAGCGGAAAAG
>DATHVO010000201.1:0-1924 GCA_035461265.1 Longimicrobiales bacterium | reverse complement strand
TGTCCCGCCTCCAGCGAGGGCTTCGGGTGCTCGCGGCAGACGACGCGGAGGGATACACGGCGCTGCGTTCATTCATCGACCCGCAGGAAGCGACCCGCCTCTTCCGGGGCGAGCTTGCCTTGATTCACGCCGGCGGCGAGTTGCAGGCCGGGCTTGCGACGCTGTTCCGGGACTACGACGGGACCGACCTGCGGCGCATGCGCGCGGTGGACATCCAGACCTACCTCGCGGATTGCCTGCTCCCCAAGGTCGACGTTTCCACCATGGCTCACGGTCTGGAGGCGCGTTCGCCGCTGCTGGACCCCAATCTCATCCAGTTTGGACTATCCCTCCCCGATGCGTTCCTGGTGGACCGGCGCGGAGGCAAGCGCATTCTGAGGGACGTGCTGCGGGACTTCTATCCCGAGGGGTTCTTCGACCGCCCGAAACAGGGTTTCAGCGTGCCCCTCGGGGCGTGGTTTGCCGGGCCGCTGCGGCAGCATGCCCAGCGCCTGGGAGAGAGCGACGCGCTGGCCGCAACCGGCCTTCTCCGCCTCGACGGTATCAGGACGATGCTGGATGACCACGTTCGGGGGAAGCGCGACCACGGACACCGATTGTACCACCTCGTCGTCCTCGACGAGTGGCTCCGGTGGGCGACGTGAGCCCGGACCGTGTCCATGCGTAACGTGCGCGGCCGGATCGCCGCCGCATCCCGCAACCTCCTCTACGCCGGAGCCTGTCGCGCAGGCCTCGACCGCGTCGGCCGTCGTCGGAACCGCAACGCCCTGCTCATCCTCACTTACCACGGGATCCGGCCCGCCGGACTCACCACCGGCTGGGACTGGCCGCTGCTGCCCGTGGATGAATTCGAGCGACAGGTGGCCCACCTGCGCAAGCACTACGTGGTTAAGTTCATCGACGACGCCTGGGATGCACTCGTGGACGGGGAGACCGCTGGCCCCACCGCAGTCGTCACCTTCGATGACGGTTATCGTTCCGTCCACGACTTCGCCTTGCCGATCCTGCGGGACTATGGCATACCCGCCACGGTGTTTCTCGCCACCGGGTTCATCGACACGGACTCGATCCTCTGGACCGCCGAGCTTGGTATGGCATTCCATGGGTCACGGACGGCCCGCATCGACTTGTCGGGACTGGGCATGGGGCGCGTCGATCTGGGTCGGCGGCGGGATCGGGAGGCGATAGCCCGGGCGGTGGTGGCGCGCCTGAAGCGAATACCTCCGGGCTCCCGCGAGCCACTCGTGGATCACGTGAGGCAGGCCCTGCGCGCGGATGGGAGCCGGCGCGATGCCTTCGCCATGATGACCTGGCGGGAGATCGAAGAACTCGAACGCAGCGGACTCGTGACTTTCGGCGCCCACACCGTCCATCACGAGATTCTGAGCCGCCTCGACGACGCTGAGGTGCTCAGCGAAATTGCCGGCTCCGTTGACACCATCCGGCGCCGCCTCAACGCGGTCTCCTCGTTCTTTGCATATCCGAACGGCGCGGCGGGGGACTTCGACGAGCGGGCAGTGGCGGCGGTGCGCCACGCGGGACTGCGCGGCGCCGTATCAACGATGCAGGGCTTCACATACGCCGGGACGGATCCCTACGCGCTCCGGCGGTTCAACATCGGCGGACACATGGCCCTCTGTGAATTCCGGATTCTGACGTCCGGCGCGATACCACATCGTGGGCGGACCTGACGCGCGGGTCGCCGGGCTGGCCGGCGACCCCTTCAGGGTGGTCGTGCTGACCTGTGACATGCTCGGCCTGGAAACGGCAGCGCGACTCGACCGCGTGCCGGGCGTCCGAGTGGTGGCACTGTGCAACAGTCCGCATCGGCGACTGCCTCTCCGGCGCAGGATCCGCCGGGTCTGGCGCACGCGAGGCCTGGCCGGCTTCGTCGGAATCCTGATGCACAAGGTCCGCCGGGCGG
>DATHVO010000200.1:0-11979 GCA_035461265.1 Longimicrobiales bacterium | reverse complement strand
CGCCCGACGGGTCGGTGCGATAGTCGTCACGCCGGGCATGCACGACGAGTGCCGTGCCGCCTTCGCGCAGGAGGCCCTCCGCTGCCGCTGCACTGAGACGCACCGACGCGGCCACGAAGCTCGTGTCCGCGACCCCCTGCGCGTTGCCCCTGATGTTCGGCAGGTCACCCGCGTGCGGACCGGCCGGGTTCTCGAAGCCGTGCTCCCGGCCATGCGGCGCGAAGTGCCCGCCGGCTGACTGGAAATCCGGCGGGTCACAGCGGCCTGCCTCGTGGAAGTGCAGACCGTGCTCTCCCTCCGACAGACCGGTGACGCGGATGGAAATCCGGACCCCCTGAGGCGTGTCCTCGAGCCGGGCGCCCCCCACCCGGCGGCCGTTCCGGTCCACGAGCTCCACCACTGCGCCGCCCGGCACGACGCCGGGCGCAATGTGGTCCCCATCGACCTGCGCCCCGGCGCGCGAATCGGCGGCAGGCATGGGGGGCGGGACAGTGTCGTCCGGCGAATCGGCGGGCCGCCCGCACGCGGCAATGCCCACCCCCAGCAGAATGACCAGGACTGCTCCGCTGCGCATCATTGTGAACCTCGTTCCTCGGTTGTCAGTCATCGGGCGAGGTACCCGCCGTCAACGGGATAATATGCGCCGGTGATGAACGATGCACGCTTGGAGCTGAGGAAGATCACCAGCTCCGCCACTTCATCCGCCTTCCCGAGCCGGCCCATGGCATGCAGCGACACGAGCATCTCGTTCGTCGCCTCGTCCTCCTCCATCTGCGAGATGAGCGGGGTGCTGATGAACCCCGGGCCGACCGCATTCACCCTGATCCCCTTCGTCGCGTACTCGAGGGCCGCGGTCTTCGTCAGGCCCACGACGCCGTGCTTCGCCGCGACGTACGCGGGCGCCGACGCGAAACCGGCCGTCCCGAGAATCGAGGCCATGTTCACGATGGCGCCACCGCCGTTCTCGAGCATCGCAGGGATCTGGTACCGCATGCAGTAGAACACGCTCGACAGGTTCACCGCCACGACCTTGTCCCAGGCCTCAATGCTGTACTCACCCGTCACGCCGGACTCGCCACTGATTCCTGCGTTGTTGCACGCGAAATCCAGACGGCCGTACTGCTCCACCGCCCGCCGCACCAGCGCCTCGCACGCCGCTGGCTCCGTCACGTCCGTACGGACGAAGTGGGCATCGCCGCCCTTCGACCCGATGAGCTCCACTGTCTCGGCGCCGCCATCATCCGCGACATCCGACACGATTACTCGGGCGCCTTCACGCGCATAGAAGAGTGCAGTGGCCCTGCCTATCCCGGAAGCCGCGCCGGTCACGATCGCGACGCTGCCCTTCATTTCCGCCATCAGCTCCTCCGTGTTGCAGAATCATCCTGGAGTGTGGCGAACGCTGGAAGAGCCGTGCCAGTGGAAGAAGCGGCAGGGGATCTCCCGGCCTGCGTGCGATTGCGGAGAACGGTCGGGGCATGCTGCGCCGACGCAGGCGGGAGTGCCGTCAGTGTGCCTGGTGTTCGCCGGCGGCGGGGCGGTCGTGGCCATGGGCACCCGCATGGACGCTGCGCTGTGCGACGGTCCAGAGCCCGAAGAACAGGATGACGGCGGCGACAGTCCGCCTGGACCAGGGCCCGCGGAGGGCGAAGCGCTGCACGCCGAGGGAGAGGACCGTGAGGCCGGGGACCGTGGCCGCGCCGAAGGCCAGCATGGCCGCGGGGCTGTAAAGCGGGTGCGCAGCAGCGATGGCGATGCTCAGGGCCGCGTACACCATGCCGCACGGCAGCAGGCCGGTCACGGTGCCGAAGAGGAATCGCGCCGGGACGCCGGGCCGGCGGGCGAGGAAGGTCCCAGCCCGGGCAAGACCGGGAATGCGCGCGGCGGGCTGCGGCGCGAGGCCCGCCAGCACCGCAGCGAACCACACCAGCAGCACTGCCGAAACCGCTGCCGGCACCCACGACGGACCCGGCAGGATCCGCCCGAAGTATCCAGCCAGCGCGCCGAGCACCGCGTACGTCGTGAGCCGGCCGGCGTGCCATGCAAGGAGTCCGGATCGGGGGCGTGCGCATGCCGTGGCGAACCCGCCGCACATGCCCGCGCAATGCGGCGTCGCCATGAGGCCCGCCACCGCCGCCGCCAGGATTACCTGCATCCGCTCCCTTTCCGGTACCGAACCAGTGAGACGGGAACGATCCCGTCGGCCCCGGCCCGCTACAATCGGGCAGTTCCCGATGGTTGCGTGGGGGAAACCCTTACAGCCGTATCCGCATCATCCCGATTGAGGGCTGGAGAGGAATTCCTGCTATTAGGGCCTCGCGGCGACGACTCCATGCGGGCGTCCCGCCTGCGCGCACACGGGACACTCACACTGGAGGGGCAGGCCTCGTGGAGAAATCGGAACGCGGCGGCGTCGCCGTCATGACGGACGCGCGGGAGGCGAAGCTGGAGCCTTTCGCGCGTTCGCCGGTTGCGGCCGTATACGACGATGACATCGTCCGGAAGTTCTTCGGCGCGACGGTCCTGTGGGCGCTCGTGGGGATGCTGGTTGGCGTGGTGGTGGCGCTGCAGCTCGTCTGGCCCGCGGCGAACGGGGGCGTGCCATACACCTCGTTCGGCCGGCTCCGTCCCCTGCACACGAATGCGGTGATCTTCGCATTCACCGGCAACATCTGCTTCACCGGGATCTACTACTCGCTGCAGCGGCTGCTGAAGGTCCGGATGTGGAGCGACACTTTGTCGCAGCTCCACTTCTGGGGCTGGCAGGCCATCATTGTCCTGGCCGCGGTCACGCTGCCGTTGGGGATGACGCAGGCGAAGGAGTACGCGGAGCTGATCTGGCCCATCGACCTGCTCATTGCGGTGGTCTGGGTGATCTTCGCCGTCAACTTCTTCATGACCATCGCGCGGCGCCGGGTCCAGCACCTGTACGTGGCCATCTGGTTCTACATTTCCTTCGTCATCACGATACCGGTGCTGCACATCGTGAACAGCCTGGCAGTTCCCGCGACGCTCGCCCGGTCGTACCCGGTGTTCGCGGGGCTGACGGACGGGCTGGTCCAGTGGTGGTACGGCCACAACGCAGTGGGCTTTTTCCTGACGACACCCCTGCTGGGCCTGATGTACTACTTCCTCCCGCGGGCAGCGGAGCGGCCGGTCTACAGCTACCGCCTGTCCATCGTCCACTTCTGGGCGCTTGTCTTCCTCTACATCTGGGCGGGCCCGCACCACCTGCTGTACTCGGCGCTGCCGGAGTGGGCGCAGACACTGGGCATGGTGTTCAGCATCATGTTGCTGGCGCCGTCGTGGGGGGGGATGCTCAATGGTCTGCTCACGCTCAAGGGTGCGTGGGATCGCGTCCGTACGGACCCCGTGCTGAAGTTCATGGTTGTGGCCGTCAGCTTCTACGGCATGGCGACGTTCGAGGGACCGCTCATGTCGATCCGGGCGGTGAACGGCCTGGCGCACTACACGAACTGGGTGATCGGCCACGTGCACAGCGGGGCGCTGGGCTGGGTGGGGATGATCTCGTTTGCGGTGCTGTACTGGCTGGCGCCGCGCCTGTGGAACCGTCCGCTGGCGAAGCCCGGCTGGGCGACGACGCATTTCTGGCTGGCGACGGTGGGCATTGTGCTCTACACGGTGTCGATGTGGGCTGCGGGCCTGACGGAGGGCCTGATGTGGCGGGCCGTGGACGGCGCGGGCCAGCTGCAGTATCCGAACTTCACGGAGATCGTGCACCAGCTCCAGCCGTTCTACGTGCTGCGCCTTGCCGGCGGCGTGCTCTACCTCACCGGCGCGGTGATGATGGCCTGGAACTTCGTGCTGACGGCGCGGGGCGGACGCGGGGACTCGATCCCGTCGTCGCCGGCGACCGCCACGGTCTGACGAGGAGCGCACATGTCCGTGCAGAATGGCAGTGAGAAGAAGGACCACTGGCACCGCCGGCTTCTCGAGGGCCGGGTCGGCCTCTTCGCCGTGCTCACGACGGTGGTCATCTCCATAGGCGGGATCGTGGAGATCGTGCCCATGTTCTCGGTGCGGGCGGGCCCGCCGCCCCTCGAGGGTGTGACGCCGTACTCCCCGCTGGAGCTGGCCGGCCGCGACATCTACATCCGGGAGGGCTGCTATACGTGCCACTCTCAGATGGTGCGGCCGATGCGTGCGGAACTGCAGCGCTACGGCGAGTGGACGCGTGCCGGCGAGCTGGTGTACGACAGGCCGTTCCAGCTGGGCTCCCGGCGAATCGGGCCCGACCTCCAGAGGGTCGGCGGGAAGTACCCCGATGCGTGGCACTATGAGCACATGCGCGAGCCGCGGAGCACGTCCCCCGGCAGCATCATGCCGGCCTACCCGTGGCTGCTGACCCGTCGCATCGATGCCCGTGACGTGACCCGCTCCGTGACGGCGATGCAGCGCATGGGCGTGCCGTACATGGGCGTCACGGAAGAGACCGTCGCCAGCTCGCTCCGCACCCAGGGCGGCATCATCACACGGTCCCTGGCCGCGATGAACATCGAGACGGAGCCGGACCGCGAGATCGTCGCGCTCATCGCTTACCTGCAGCGGCTCGGCAGGGACGGGAGCACGGCCCTGGAGCGCCGCGCCCTCGACGGCACGGATGGGGCGGCACCCGGCAGCGACGCCTCCGGCGATCCGCACGATGCGGTGCGGGGGCAGGCGCCGCGGAATCCGCACGGCCCCGCGGGTGCGGGGTCCGAGGTGTCGGGCACGACGGCAGGCCAGCCGTGAACCCGGTATTCCGCGAGGCCGCGGGCTTCGTCCAGCACGGCTGGATCATGGGACTCACTACGGCGCTTTTCCTGGCCTGCTTCGTCGGCTGGGCGTGGTGGGCGTTTACTGGCCATAACCGCCACAAGTTCGAGGATGCGGCGATGCTGCCGTTCACCACGGGAGATGAGGGATGAGCAGGAAGGACCAGCCGCGTGACCAGGTCCTGGGCCACGCAGACGAGGCGGACGGCATCGAGGAGTACGACAACCCGCTGCCCGACTGGTGGCTCGGGCTGTTCTGGCTGACCATCATCTGGGCGTTCGCATACACGATCCACTACCACTTCATCGGCGAGCGCTCGCAGGAGAAGGCGCTGGCGGCGGAGATCGCCGCGGCGGAAGTCCGCTGGCCGGCGTCGGCGGAGACAGGCGAGTTCGTGCCCACGCCCGAGCTCGCCGCGGTGGGGCAGGGCCTCTACGAGACCAACTGCTCGGCGTGCCATGGCCGGGTCCTGGAGGGCGGCATCGGGCCGAGCCTGACCGACGGCGAGTGGATACACGGCGGCGCGCCGGCGGAAGTGCTGCACACCGTCGCCGAGGGCGTGCCGGCGAAGGACATGCCCGCGTGGGGACCGATCCTCGGGCCCGAACGAGTCCGGCAGGTCACAGCATACATCCTCGCACAGCAGAGGGACTAGCAGCCGATGCTCGGCTTTGCCGGCACACGCAGCTGGGTGTACGTCCAGCACATCCAGGGCAGGTTCCAGACGCTCCGCCGGTGGACGTTCGTCGGGCTGCACCTGATCCTCTTCGGCCTGCCGTGGCTCAGGGTGGGGGGCAACCCCGCGCTGCTGTTCGATCTGCCGGGGCGGCGGCTCTACGCGTTCGGGGCGACGTTCACGGCATCGGATACGATCCTCCTCCTCATCGTCCTGCTCTTCCTGGCGTTCTCGCTCTTTTTCTTCACTGCGCTCTTCGGGCGGCTGTGGTGCGGCTACGCGTGCCCCCAGACGGTGCTGCTGGACGCGTGGGTGCACCCCGTGGAGCGGTGGATCGAGGGGGAGCGCACCACGCGCATCCGCCGCGACAACGGGCCGTGGACACTCGACCGGACCTGGCGGAAGGCGGCGAAATGGACGCTCTTCCTCCTCGCCGCATTCGTCGTGTCCATGTCGTTCATGAGCTTCTTCACGCCGGCACGCATGCTGTGGGCAGGAGAGGCGGGGACGGCGTCGTACGCTCTGGTGGCATTCTTCACAGGCGTCTGGTTCCTCGACTTCACGTGGTTCCGCGAGCAGTTCTGCAACTTCCTGTGCCCGTACGCCCGCTTCCAGAGCGTGATGGTGGACGACCACACGCTGACCATTGCGTACGATGCGGCGCGGGGTGATCCGCGCGGCGGGAAGGACGCGAAGGCGGCGGGCCGGTGCATCGAATGCAGCAAGTGCGTGACCGTATGCCCGGCGGGGATCGACATCCGCAGTGGCTTCCAGCTCGAGTGCATCGGCTGCGCGCGCTGCATCGACGCCTGCACGGACGTCATGGGCCGCTTCGGGCACGAGACTCTCATCGGATACGGCAACCTGGCGGCGCTGCAGGGTCGGCGCACGCGGTTCTGGCGGCCGCGCACCGTGGGCTATGCGGCGCTCCTCACGGGTCTCACCGTCGCACTGTCCGCGCTCCTCGTGCTGCGCGTCCCGTTCGATGCGTCGGTATCCCGCGCGCCCGGCTCCACGTACGCCGTGGACCCCGACGGCTTCGTGCGCAATACCTACCTGCTCCGGATTTCGAACAACCTCACCGGGGAGCCCGTCTCCTTCACGGTGGATGTCGAAGGCCTGGATGGCGCGGTGATTACAACACCGCGGCTGGAGCTGGAGTCCACGGAAGGGCGGTTGGTCCCGCTCGTGGTCCGCCTGCCGCAGGAGCGGGCGACAGGGCGATCTCTGCCCCTGAAGATGCGTATCGGCTCGTCCCGCGCCGGCGAGCGCCTGCTCGAGACGACGTTCATGACCGCCGGCGACGGCGCAGGCCCCTGAACCGGGAGGGAAGTGCATGAAGCGCGGCACATCGCCGTGGGTCATCGGCATCATCATCGGGTTCATCGTGATGGCGCTGGCGAACGCGGGGTTCATCTACATCGCCATCACGGGTGCAGACCAGGTTGTCCCCAGCTACGTCGCCGAGGATCGCTGAGGCGGCGGCGCCCGGCGCCGTCCGCCAGGCCTGCTGCCCCCACTGCGGCACGCCCGTGGAGGCGGCGGCCGATGCGTACTGCTGCGCGGGATGCGAGCTGGCGTCGGAGATCATCCGTGGCGCCGGCCTCGAGCGGTACTACGCGGAGCGGACCGCGTATGCGCCGCGGCCGGAGCCGCTGGCGGGCGGGTGGTCGGCCGTCCCCGTGGCAGGTCTGGATGACGGGAGCTGCGAGGCCCGCCTCATGGTCGATGGCCTGCGCTGCGCGTCCTGCGTCTGGGTGGTGGAGAACATCCTCGAGGCGACCCCGGGTGTCACCCTCGCCCATGTGAGCTACGCCACCGGACGGGCCACCCTGCGCTGGGATCCCGCGTCGGTGACGCTGGGCGACATCGCCGGCCGGATCAGCGCTCTCGGCTACTCGCCACGCGCGCTGGGAGAGGAGAGCCGGCCGGACAGGGGGCTGATGCTCCGGCTCGGGGTGGCCGCGTTCGCCGCCATGAACGTGATGCTGCTCCACGCCTCCATATACACCGGCTGGCTCGACCCCATGGAGCACCGGTTCCTCCAGCTCTTCCGCTGGACCGCCCTCGTCCTCTCCACGCCCGTCGCCATCTGGTGCGCATCACCATTCTTCGCCGGCGCCATCGCCGGCCTGAAGAACCGCGTCCTGCACATGGACGTGCCCATCGCCCTCGGCGTCGCCATCCTGTACGGCCACGGTCTGGTGGCGACACTGCTCAATCACGAGACGTACCTCGACTCCCTCGGCATGCTCGTGGCGCTCCTCCTCGCCGGGCGCATGCTCGAGGCGCGAGGCAGGCGGCGCGCGGCGGAGGCCGCGGTCTCACTCGCTGCCAGCGTACCCCATGCAGCCCGCAGGGTGAGTGCCGGCGCGGTGGAGACGGTCCCCGTCACGGAACTCGGCGCGGGCGATACCATCGATGTGGGGCCCGGCGAGGAACTGGCGGCGGACGGCATCGTCGTTCGCGGGCGAGGCGCCCTGCAGCGGGCCCTTCTGACGGGCGAGGCGGAGCCCGTGAGCGTAGAGTCCGGCGACCGCGTGGAGGCGGGGACCGTCCTGATGGACGGGGCTATCCTCGTCCGGGTACTGGCCGTCGGTGGGGAGACGGTGCTGGGTCGCATGGCCGCGCAGCTCCAGGAGGCGGCGGACCGCGGGTCGGAGCCCACCGCGGCCGACCGGATCGCGCCCGTGTTCACGGCCGCGACCCTCGTCGTGGCGGCGCTCACCTTCACGGGCTGGGCGCTCCACGCAGGCATCGCCCACGCCCTGCCCATCACCGTCGCCGTCCTGGTGGTGGCGTGCCCGTGCGCGCTCGCACTGTCCCACCCCCTCGCTGCAGCCGCCGGCCTCGGCGCGTCAGCCCGACGCGGTCTGCTGTTCCGGTCCTCGGACGCCCTTCTCGGCCTGGACGACGTGGACCTCGTGGCGCTGGACAAGACGGGGACCGTGACGGAGGGCGCCATGGCCGTCGCCTCCGCGGAAGACTGCACGCTGCGCATCGCCGCCGGACTCGAGCGCCACAGCATCCACCCCATAGCCCGGGCCATCGTCGCCGAGGCGGCACGCCGCGGCATCCCGCTCCCGGCAGCCGGTCACATCCGGGAGGTGCCGGGCATCGGCGTGGAGGGCACGGTGGACGGCCTGGGCTGGCGCCTGCGGACTGGTGGCGCCGGTGTGGTACGTCTGGAGAATGCGAGCGGGGATGGGGCGGGGGAGATCCGGCTGAGCGACGGCGTGCGACGCGATGCGCGTGGCACCGTGGAAGCCCTCCGCTCACGCGGCCTGGAAGTAGTCCTCCTGACGGGCGATCACCCGGACGCCGCGAGGACCATGGCCGATGCGGCGGGGATCACACAATGCGTCGCCAGGGTGACGCCGGACGAGAAGGCGGTCTGGGTCCGGGCACGGCGCGACGAGGGCAGGCGGATCCTGTTCGCCGGGGACGGACTCAACGACGGGCCGGCCCTCGCGGTCGCCGACGTGGGCGTCGCCATGGCGACAGGCGCAGCGAGCACGGTGCTCGTCGCCGACGGCGTCATCTCGTCCCGGGCGCTCGCGCCCCTCGCGGCGGGGTTCCGCGCCGCACACGCCTGCAGGATCGTCATCCGCCGCAACCTGCACCGCTCCCTCGCCTACAACGTCCTCGCCGTGGGCGCCGCCGCGGCCGGCTTCGTGAATCCGCTCGTGGCCGCAGTCCTCATGCCCCTCTCCAGCGGACTCGTGATCTGGGGCGCTTCCCGCGTCGAGGCCATGGTCCGCAGGGAGGAGGCCAGGGCGGCATGAACGCCATCGTGATCCTCCTGCCCATCGCTATCCTGCTGGGCGCCGTCTTTGCCGTGCTGTTCGTCGTCGCCGTCTCCCGCGGCCAGTTCGACGACCTCGACGATCCGCCCCGGCGCATGCTGCAGGACTGACGGGCGTCACCGGGCCGACGGCCGCAGCCTCGTCGCAAACCCGGTCAGCCCGCTTCCGGCAGCTCCATGGCAACGTCCGCCAGCAGGTCAGCCAGCGTGGTCGACGCCAGCGGCGCATGCATCGCACGGCGCAGACCCAGCCAGCGGAAGTGCGCACCGCACGGATTCGCGGCGTCGCACTCCCGGCCGCCGAGCAGGCACGGGCCCCGGCGCACGGGCTCGTCGAACGTCTCGACGATCCGGGCCACCGACAGCTCCGATGGCGATGGCACCAGACGGAAACCGCCGTGGGGGCCCCTCATGCCCTCCACGATGCCCGCCTTCGCCAGCGCATGCAGCGTCTTCGCCATGTAGTTCGGCGGCGCCGCCAGGGCACCGGCTATGGTCTCCGCCGTGGCCGGCCGCCCATCACTGGATCGGGCGAGGTATAGCGCGGCGCGTAGTGCGTACTCTGCGGTCTGCGACAGCATGGCTAAGCCCCTTTCATCATGTCAATATGAGAAATATCGATGAGGCGTCTGTCGGGAGGGGCACCCGTCGGGTGTGGGGGAACGGCCGACATGGCGGCCTCCGGCCGGGGTGCCGGCCGGGGTATGCAGCGGCGTGCAGCGGCGTGCAGCGGCGTGCAGCGGCGTGTGCAGCCTGCGTGTGCGGCAGAAACGGGCACCGGCGGACGTTAGAGTCAGGAGAGCCAACAGGGAGCGTGTGATGTCAAAGGGAAGAGCCCGGTCCGGTGTTGTGGCGTTGGCGGTCGGGGTTGTGGTGCTGCCGGCGGCCGCGTGCGGTGATCTGCTGGGGACAGCTCCGGTGGAGGCGACCGCCTGGGCCCTGGAGAGTCTGGACGGCGGATCGCTGCCGGCCGTGTCGGTGGCGAACGAGTGGGTGACGCTGCTGACGCGGGCGGATACGCTCCGGTTCGATGGTGGGACGCGGGGCACGCAGATTGTGCACTGGGACGCCGCGTATTCGTCTCCGGAGGTCGCGGACGAGTCCGGACGCACGGAGTCGGCGTTCCGCTATCGCGTCCGGCAGGGCCGCGTGGAGATCTCCTTCGACTGTCCGCCGAATGCGTTGTGCGTGGCGCCGCCGCACCTGTATGCGGTGCCTGTGGATGGCGCGCTTCGGGTGCAGCAGGTGGGTGGTGGCGTCGTGCGGATCTACCGTCGGGTCACGCCGTGAGCGGTCCCCGGTCGGTCCGCTCGACGGGTCCGACTGGCAGGTCAGCCCGGCGGGTCAGCCTGGCAGGTCAGCCCGGCGGGTCAGCCCGGGGCAGGAGCGCACTGGAGGCCGCGAATCCTGTCGAGGAACGCGGCCAGCTCGTAGGCACGGAACGCGGCGAGTTCTCCCGCCGGTTGGCGCTGGAATGCGTCGAGCCCCTCCGCATCGAGGCGGTCCATGATGATCCGCACGATGTCCTGCACGGTGTTGGCGCCGTCGATGACGCTACCCCGGGCGGCAGCGATCGCGCTGGCGATGGCCCGGGCCTGGGCCGGTTCGATGAGCTGTTCCACGGCGCTGAGCTCCACCTCGGCGGCCCCGAACATTACACGGTCCTCGCTGCGGGCCTTGATGTCCACATCGCGTGGGCCACGGCTGGGGTCGATGGAGGCGGGCAGGGGCATGCGAGCGTTGATGGCGCGCCAGGCGCCTCCCTCGTGGTTGCGCCGTGAGGGGTGATCCGCGGCCACTCTCTTCGCCGCCCTGGTCAGGTCGTCGGGCAGGTAGTCGCGCATGCCGATGACGTGGTCCGCCACGTCGAAGTAGTCGCCGGACCCGCCCACGACGATGATGGTGGAGACGCCGTGGTCGTCCGCGAGTTGGCGGGCGCGGTCGATGAACGGCGTGATGGGCTCGTGCTCGTCGGCGATGAGCGCCTGCATCCGCGCGTCGCGGATCATGAAGTTGGTGGCGGACGTGTCCTCGTCGAGGAGCAGCGCATGCGCGCCGACCTCCATCGCTTCGATGATGGCCGCTGCCTGCGACGTGGACCCGCTGGCATTGGCGGTCTCGAAAAAGCGCGTGTCGCCGCCGCCGGGAATCCTCCCGATGAAGTTTCCGATGTCCGTTCCTGCCACGGCGCGGCCATCCTCCGCGCGGACCTTCACTGCATCACCGCGTGTGACGACGCGTTCACGCCCGTCCCCGGGGACGTGGTCGTAGACGCCGCGCTCGATGGCCCGCAGGAGCGTGGACTTGCCGTGGAAGCCGCCGCCGACGATCAGGCAGACGCCTTCGGGGATGCCGAGCCCGTCGATGGCGCCGGCGTTGGGCGCGTCGAGCGTGACGCTCATGGATGACGGAGCGCGGAACGGCACGACGCCGTCTCCGGGGAGGGGCCGGTCGTCTATGCCCGACAGGCGCGGGAGCCGTGCGCCATTCGCGACGAATGCGACCAGGCCGTGGTCGCGGAGTTGCTGCCGCAGGGCGCGCGCATCCTCGACGATCTCCACGTGGGCGGCCAGCGCGCGGGCGTCCAGTGCGGGCATGCAGAGGCCGGTGTGGACGGCCTCCGCGATCTGGCGGGTGGTGAGTTCGGCGGCGTCCCGTCCCAGGATGGTGCGGCCGCGGGCGGGCAGGCCCGCCCGGAACCGTGCCTCGACGCTGCCGTCCG
>DATHVO010000199.1:0-8513 GCA_035461265.1 Longimicrobiales bacterium | reverse complement strand
CACCATCAGCTCCGTGGACTGTGGATTTAGGATCGCTCCAAACTAAGCAGGGCGGACCGGCATGCAAGGACTTCGTGTTCAGCCGTCCCCGTACAGTCCCCGGTAGACAGCCAGGTTGCGCGTCAGGATGCGTACGTAGTTGCGTGTCTCGGCGAAGGGGATCCGCTCGGTGAAGAGCGGGGCGTTGCCGTACTCCGGCCACTGGCTCCACCACGCGACGCGGTGGGCGCCGGCGTTGTATGCGGAGAAGACCGCGGGCAGGGACCCGTCGTAACTCTCCATGTGCTGGGCGACGTAGCGCGTGCCGAGGTGGACGTTGATCTCAGGGTGGTAGAGCAGCTCTGCGTCCCAGCCGTCGATGCCCGCCGCCTCCGCCAGCCGGCCGCCCGTTCCCGGCATCACCTGCATGAGGCCCCGTGCGCCCGCGGGCGACGTGATACGCGCCTCGAACATGGACTCCTGCCGGATGAGCGCGGCGGCGACGAACGGGTCCACCCCACGGTCCCGTGCCTCCTCCGTGATGAGCGTGCGGTACGGGAACGGGTAGAGGATGCGCAGCAGGCGGCGGTTCGGCTGCTCCGTCCGCTGGAGCTGCAGCCCTATGCGGATGGCGCGCTGGGCGTATCCGCGCTCCGCCAGGGCCTCGGCGAGGGCATAGAGGACGAAGCGGTCGCGGCCGGCGGCAGCGACGACGCGATCCGCCTCCGCGGACGCCTCGTCGTGGAAGCCCGCGGCGCGGAGCATGTCGATTCCCTGGATCAGCCCGGCTACCCGCTGTTCCGCGGCGGGACTGTTCCCCGGCGGCGCCACCATGGGCAGCGGCCAGTACGGCTGCCCCAGCGCCTCGCTCGCGAGGAGGGCGTAATAGGACTCGCGGTCGCGCTGGAGCACGGTGCGGTAGAGCCCGGCGGCGCCGGCGGAGTCGCCCATGGCGGCCCGTGCCCGGCCGGACCAGTACGTCGCCTGCAGGACGCTGGCTCCCCGGGGGTACCGCACGCGGTAGTCATCCCACAGCCGGGCCGCCTCGGCGTAGTCGCCGTCCACGAACGCGATGCTCGCGAGCCGCATGATGGACAGCCCCATCTGCGAACTGCCGGCGTGCTCCGCCACGACCCGGCGGTAGAGCGTTCTCGCCGCTGCGGCGTCACCGGCGTCGTGGCGCGCGCTGGCGGCGAGGTAGAGGGCCTGCGCCGCCGTGCCCGTGCGCGGGAACTGGTTGGCAATGCCGAGGTAGATCCGCACCGCGTCGTCGGGATTGTCGCGATGCGCCTCCGCCCGGGCGTGAAGGAAGCGGGCGGACGTCTGCGACGCGATGGGCCTCAGCGCATCGGCCACGTCGTCGTACCGGTGGGCGTAGAACAGCGCGTTGGCGTGCTCCAGGTGCACCGCGTTGCGCTCCGCGGCGGTGCCCGTCCGCGCGGCCAGCCAGCGGCGGTACCCGTCCAGCGACTCCTCGTGCAGTCCCTGGGCGCGGTACACCCGGGCCACGGCCAGGTGGTCCGCCGGGCTCATCTCACCCTCCCGCAGCAGCTCGGCGGCAGTGCGTGCATGGGGTCCTGCCGCGCCGCGGTCCACCACGCCGCGGAGCGCCGCCCGCGCCGCGCTCCGGTCCCCCATGTCCTGGGCCGCGCGGGCAGCCGTCACGAGGAACTCCGAGCGCGTGGCGTCCGTCCGCGCCCACGCCCGGGCCTGGTTCGCCAGGGCGCGCGCCGCGGCAATGTCGCCGGCGTACCGCGCCGCCTCGATGCGGGCACGCCACGCACGGAGTCCGGGGATGCCGTCCGTGTGCCCGGCCACCGTCTGCCGGACCGCCGCCGTGTCGCCTGTGACCGCCAGTGCGTCGGCCTCCAGCAGCTCGAGCCATGCACGCGCTCCGCCCGCGAGCCCCCCGGCCACGGCCAGCTCGCGCCGGCCGGCGTCCCGGCTCCCCGACCGGATCAGCGCGAGCCCGAGCCTGAGCTGGGCCGCCGCCCGCTCGGATGCACGCTCCCCCGCCGGGGGACTCAGTGCGAGGAACGCACGGTACCCGTCCACGGCGCCGGCGGCGTCGCCCGCCTCGTCCCGTGCCCTCGCCAGCAGGTAAACGCCAAGACCGTCTTCATGCGTGTCCAGCGCCGGAACGCGCTCCAGCAGGCCCGGGATCTCGGACCACCCGCCCCAGCCCGCTTCGGCCCGGGCAGCGAGGAGGCGGTGCTCCGGTGGGGCGTCGGTCCGGCCGGCCAGATACTCCCGCATCACCCGGGCGGCCCGCCACGGCCGGTCCGTCGCCAGCAGGGCCTCGGCCCGGGCCGGCATGTCGTCGCTGTCCAGCTGTGACAGCAGCTCCCCCACGTCGCCTTCGACCCGCTCCGCGGCGCTGGTTGTCGCGGAACGGGACAGCAGGACGACCACCACCGTGACGGTCACGGTCGTCGCCAGCAGGGTTGCAGCCAGGGCATTGCGGGACATGAATCCATCCGTGTCGGAAAGGCCGTCGCCGTGTCTGACCATACACTGGCGGTGAGGCAGGTTTCGCGCCGGGGGGTGCTGATGAGCAGCCGTACCGCCGCGGTGAACATCCGCCGCGAGCCGGCTCCGAGTCTCGGCTATTGTACGGCGCGCCGCCGCCGCACTACCTTTGATCCCCCAAACCGCAATCTTCCCAGGAGGCCCGATGATGCGCATCCGCAGTTGCTTCAGCTTCGGCATCGCAGCAGCGCTGGTTCTAACGTCGGCGGCGTGCGCCCGCGACGAACCGGCGGACACGGATTTCGCCACTCCCGCCGAGGAGACGGCACAGCCGGGTTACATGGACGACCGGCCGGCCGACCTCGTGAGTGCGCAGGAGGCGTACCTCGCCGCCTGGAACGGCAGCGACCCGGCGGCCCTCGCGGCATTCTTCACCGACGACGCCAGGGCGACGGTGGGCGACAACACCTACACGGGGATCGCCGAGATCCGCGACAGGTGGGCGGGCGAGAACGTCGCGGCCGTGAGCGACCTCGAGTCGGAGCCGGAGTCCTTCAACCGGGTAGGCGACGACTACGTCGAGGAGGGCACGTACTCGCACACGCTCACGCCGCCCGAGGGCGACGTGCAGACGGTCACTGGCCGCTACAACGTCACATGGACGCGAAGCGCCGATGGGCAGTGGCGGATTCGCTCGTCCACCGTGACTCCGGACGCCATGTAGCCGCACGTACTTCGACGGAACACGCGGCCCCCGTGCGATGACGTCGCACGGGGGCCGTCTCCGTTCAGGACGGCGCGTCGTCGTGCCGCCGGGCCATTGCGCCGCGGCAGCGCGCCGCCGCATCCTTGCAGTCGCTGCCCGCACGGGCGCGCCCGGTCCCGGCCGTTCGACCGCTGCGACCGGGACTCCGCTGCCACCTGCCCGGACACGAGATGATCGACTCTCCGAACATGACGCGGCTCGCAGGCGCTGCCCTCCTGGCTGCCGGAATGGCCGGGTGCGCCGCCGCCACTCAGCCCGCAGCCAGCCGAGAGGACAACACCATGAGCGAGCGCCCGGCCGACATGATCGTCGTCAACGGCGTCATCTGGACCGGCGTGGCGGGCGCACCGGACGCCGGTGCACTGG
Organism: Longimicrobiales bacterium; assembly: GCA_035461265.1. Taxonomy (GTDB): domain Bacteria; phylum Gemmatimonadota; class Gemmatimonadetes; order Longimicrobiales; family RSA9; genus SH-MAG3. Next base: position 4,933 of record DATHVO010000199.1, on the reverse strand, counting down.
CCGTCCGTGACGGCCGGATTGCAGCCGTCGGGTCCGAAGCCGCAATACGCGCACTGGCCGGCCCCGCGACCCGCGTGATTGACGCGGACGGCGGCATGGTCGTCCCCGGCTTCATCGACAGCCACGTCCACTTCATCGTCGGCGGCTTCCGGCTCGCCTCCGTCCAGCTGCGGGACGCCACGACGCCGGAGGCGTTCGTTGCGCGCATCCGGGACTTCGCGGCGACCGTGCCGGAGGGCACCTGGATCCTGGGCGGCGACTGGGACCACACGCACTGGGGCGGCGAGCTGCCCACGCGCGAGTGGATCGACCCTGTCACGCCGCGCCACCCCGTCTGGGTGAACCGCCTGGACGGCCACATGGCCCTGGCCAACTCCGCCGCGCTGGCCGCCGCGGGCATCACTGCCGCGACGGCGGAGGTGGAGGGTGGCGAGATCGTGCGCCGGCCCGACGGCGAGCCGGACGGTGTCCTGAAGGACAACGCCATGTCCCTGGTTGCCGGCGCGGTCCCGGCCCCGCCGCCGGAGTTCACGGACCGCGCGCTGGAGGCCGCCAGCCGGTACGTCGCCGCGCAGGGCGTCACGTCCATCCACAACATGGGCAACTGGTCCGACGTGGCGGCCTTCCGCCGCGCGCACGCCGCCGGCGGCCTCGGCACGCGGATCTACGCCGCCGTCCCGCTGGCCGACTGGCGCCGGCTGGCGGATGTGGTGGGTGAGTCGGGACGCGGGGATGACTGGCTCCGCATTGGCGGCCTGAAGGGCTTCGTGGACGGCTCCCTCGGCTCCCACACCGCGGCTTTCCACGAGCCGTTCGACGACATGCCCGGTAGTCGCGGGCTGCTCGTGAACGAGCCCGATGCCCTGTACGAGTGGATCTCCGGCGCCGACCGCGCCGGCCTGCACGTGATGGTCCACGCCATCGGCGACCGCGCGAACGCGATCCTGCTGGACATCTACGAGCGCGTGGCCCGCGAGAACGGAGAGCGGGACCGCCGGTTCCGCATCGAGCACGCGCAGCACATCGCGCCCGTGGACATCCCGCGCTTCGCCCGTGCCGGCGTCATCCCCAGCATGCAGCCGTACCACGCCATCGACGACGGCCGCTGGGCCGACCGGGTCATCGGCGAGGAGCGCAGCCGGACGACGTACGCCTTCCGCAGCCTGCTGGATGCCGGCGCGCGGCCCGCCTTCGGCAGCGACTGGTTCGTCGCGCCGCCGACGCCGCTGGAGGGCATCTACGCGGCCGTGACGCGCCGCACCCTCGACGACCGCAATCCCGACGGCTGGGTGCCGGGGCAGCGCATCACCGTCGAGGAGGCACTCCGCGCGTACACCGCCGACGCCGCGTTCGCGTCCTTCGACGAGGCGGTGAAGGGGACGCTCGAAGCGGGGAAGCTCGCGGATTTCGTGATTCTCGACCGCGACATCCGCCGCATCCCGGCGCATACGATCCCCGACGCGGTGGTGAAGCTGACCGCAGTCGGCGGAAGGGTCGTCCACCCGCGGTAGCATTGCGAGCCGCGCCGTCCGGCCGACGTGCCGGGCGGCGCTGGTTTGTTTGTTGCGGGATGCCCCGGCCGAAGGCCGCCACCCGCGGCGCACCGTCACCCCAGCCGGACAGACGCCATGTCCCCCGTACAGCGTCCACTCGACGCGCCCGTGATGAGCTTCGACCTGCAGCCGCTGGTACGTGAGCTGCGCCAGGACGAATCCTACGCCCGCAGTGGACGGCTGGGTCGCACCCTCGCCAAGTCCGGCCGGCTCCGCCTCACCCTGGTCACGCTCAACGCAGGCATCGAGGTGGGGACCCACCACGCCGACAGCCCCATGACCATCCAGCTTCTGGAGGGTCGGCTGGGATTCCGCGTGGAAGGCAACGACCACGAGCTCCGGGCCGGCCAGGTCCTCTTCTTCGGGCCCGGCGACGCACACGACATCCGCGCCATGGAAGAGAGCGCCCTCCTCCTCACACTTTCCGCGATCGGCGATGATGCGGGCGGCTGACGGGGCCGGGTCGGTGGCGATGCTGGCGGCCGACGCCGGACGGATGCTCGCGGTGGCGATCCTGCTCACCCTCCTCGCGGCGTGCGGGGAGGCGCCGCCCCCGGCCGTCCCGTCGCCCGAGGACGTCGCGTCCATGGACGATGCCGCCCCGGCCGCCGAACTGCCGGCGTACCAGGCCCTGCGCGACTCCGTGGTGGATCAGCCAGCCCACACGCAGGTGGAGCGTCGTCTCATCGTCGAGGACACGGTGGAGAACGCGGCCCTCGAGGCACTGCTCCGTGCGGAGTTCGACGCCATCATGAGCTCGGGACCGTATGCCCACCGGGAGCATCCCACCCACGTCTACATCCGCATCTACGACTCGGAGGTGCGTTCCCGGCGGCCCGCCCTCTGGCGGGCCATGCTCCGCTACGGTCCCGGCTCCGAGGAACCCGCGATCCAGACCGAGAACGCCGTGCTCGAGCGCCAGCAGGCAGGCTGACCGGCGCGGGCTGCCTCGCAAACACCGCCGTTCCGGCCGCCCGGGGGTTGCCCTCCGCGGCGGCCGTCTGCATCCTGCGTGATCACACCGACGTCCCGCCCGCCACCCGCGCGAGATTCCACGATGACGATGCGTGACCTTCAGCACCGCAGCCGGCCGGCCACGGCCGCGATCATGGCCGCCGCCGCGCTCGTACTCAACGCCGCGGGAGTAACGGCGCAGGACGCCGCGCCGGCCGGGGAGGCCGATGGTGTGGATTCGGTGTTCGGGGAGTGGAACCACGAGGACACGCCCGGCTGCGCCGTGGGCGTCTACCGCGACGGGGCGGTAGTGCTTGCCCGGGGCTACGGGATGGCAGACCTCGAGCGCCGCGTGCCCATCACGCCGCACACCGTGTTCGATATCGGCTCGACGTCCAAGCAGTTCGCCGCCGCGAGCATCCTGCTCCTGGAGCAGCAGGGCCGCCTGAGTCTGGACGACAATGTGCGCACACACGTGCCGGAACTGCCCGAGTACGCCCGATCCATCACCATCCGGCACCTGCTCCACCATACCAGCGGACTGCGCGACTACATCGGCCTCCTCACATTCGCCGGCTCGGACATCGACGATGTCACGACGGCGGACGAGGCACTCGCGATGATAGCCCGGCAGCGGCGCCTCAACTTCGAGCCGGGCGACGAACATCTCTACAGCAACTCGGGATACTTCCTCCTTTCCATCATCGTTGAGCGCGTGGCCGGCAAGTCCCTCCGCGACTTCGCACGTGAGCAAATCTTCGCGCCCCTCGGCATGCAGCGGACGCATTACCTGGGCAGCTACGACGACATCGTCCCCGACCGCGCCCTCGCCTACTCGCCGCGCGGCGACGGGCTGCGCACGGACATGTCCCGCTGGCTCCAGCTCGGCGACGGCGCCGTCTTCACCACCGTGGAGGATCTCCTCCTGTGGGATCGCAACTTCTACGATGGCGCCGTGGGTGGTGAAGACCTCGTGGCGGCGCTGCAGGTCACGGGTACCCTCAACAGCGGCGAGGCGATCGCCTATGCACGCGGCCTGACGACGGGCGAGTACAGGGGCGTCCGGACCGTCAGCCACGGGGGCGCGTGGGGCGGGTACCGCGCCGAGCTGATGCGCTTCCCGGAGCAGCGGTTCTCCGTGGCGGTCCTCTGCAACCTCGCCTCGACGAACCCCACAAGGCTGGCGCGCCAGGTGGCGGACATCTACCTGGGCGACGTTCTCGCACCGCCGCCGCCCTCGCAGCCTGCCCGGGAGGATCCGGCTGCGGTCGCGGAGGTCCCGGTGCAGGCCCTGCTCGGCCTTGCGGGCGCATACCGTGACCCGGTGGCCCGTCTGGTCCGCACCATCGTTTTCGACGACGGCGCGCTGCATCTCGCCACGGCGGGGCCGCGCTATCCGCTGCTCGCCCGCAGTGAGCGCGAGTTCAGGGTCGGCGGCGTACCCGCGGATATCGCGCTGACGTTCGATCCCGGCGATGACCTGCGGCCGGCCACCATGGTGTGGTCCGTGGACGGCGGGCGGCGGGTGACACTCGAGCGGGTCGAAGTCGTCCAGCCCGATGCCGACGACCTCGCCGAATATGCCGGCTCGTACTACAGCGACGAGTTGCAGGCGACGTTCACCATCGAGGCCGCCGGATCGGGGCTCGTGCTGCGGCGTCCGGGCGCGCAGCCGCAGCGCCTCGGTCCGTCGATCCGGGACGAGTTCACGGCAGGTGGGCTCATCGCCCGGTTCCGGCGCGCCGCCGGCGGCGGCGTGGACGGCCTCCTGCTGGACCTCGGCCGCATCAGGGACCTCGAATTCAGCCGGACGAACACCCCTTGAACGAGAACCGCGCGGCGGGCCGCGCGCCGCACGCCGCGTCGGCCCGCCTGGCGATCAGGCGGGCCTGGATCACCGGCGTGTTCCACGGCCTCGCGAGCGCCGCCATCCTGCTGGCCACGGGCCGCAACGTCGTGCTGTCCGCGCACTATCCCCTGGTCAGCGCCGCAATCGTCGTCTTTCTGGCCCTCTGCATCCGCCAGGGAAGTCGCCTCGCCGCGTTCGTCCTGTTCGCCGGCGTCCTCGCACCGGCCGTCGTCAAGCTGGCCGTGGGGGGCTTCCCGGTGGAATGGGTGGCCTTCCTGCTGGCGGCGGTCTACCTCCACGGCTTCCTGGGGACGCTGCGCTACCACGCGGCGGGGGGGTCATCCTGACCGCGCCCGCCGCCGGAATCCGCGCCGCGACTGCCGCCCGGACCCGCATCGGCGGCGCCGTCCGGACCCGCATCGGCGGCGCCGTCCGGACCCGCATCGGCGGCGTCGTCCGGACCCGCGTCGCGACCTCCGCCATTGCCGCCGTCCTCAGCGGCCTGGCCGCCTGCGCCACCTCGCCTGTCGGGGACATGACGCTGCTGAGCCCATGCACCGTGCCCGGCGTGGATGAG